>NZ_JBQHVP010000026.1:0-48719 GCF_052064435.1 Blautia sp. HCP3S3_B11 | reverse complement strand
AGAATCAATCATATGTGAATTGTCAAAGTTCTCCGGCTGCTGAAAAGTAGCCGGGTATTTTTCTATCAACGGCTGAAAATTAAGCGCTTACCACAAATCTGTCACATAAAATTATTTTTTTCAGAAATAATCCACTTTTTTTCAAAAATAGTCCCCTATTTTTTTCATCATGATATCACGAATTATCATGTAGGACAACTCTTAGAATGTACAAAAAAAATCCGAAAATGTAAAAAAATTCCCGACAGTTTCTGAAGAAGCTTCTCCATTTTATCTGTCGGGAATTCAAGCGGATATTTGCGATCCACTTTCGTCACTTGGTTTAAATCAACCGGATATTTGCAATTGAAGCAGGGGACTTACTTGATTCGGTTAAATCACCTGATTGGTCAGGTTCTTTTAGAAGTAGTCATATCCTCCATGGATATCCACGATGCTTCCATTCATATAGTTGTTCGTGAGAATACTGTACGCCATATCCGCCACATCCTTGATCTCTCCGAATCTGTGGAGGGCGATCTTGCGGTTGATGCGTTCGTAGCTTTCCGGTGTGCGGTTCTCGTGCCACGGGGTCTGGATAAATCCCGGGGCTATGGCATTGACTGTGATGCCTTTTGGCTCGAATTCCTTTACCAGGGATTTAGTAAGGAAATGAATTGCCGCCTTAGTCACTCCGTATACGAGTGAAGAAGAATATGCCTGCTGCCCCGCATAAGATCCCATAAAGAGAACTCTGCCGCCTTCCGTCATGACCGGCATAAATTCCTTGATCATAAATACCGGGATGGAAAGGTTGGTGTTTACGATGTTATTCCATTCTTCAAATGTGTAATCCTGAAATTTATCATAGGTGCTGATCCCGGCATTGCTAATCAGCCAGTCTACATGTCCGGCTTTTTCTTTCACTTCTTTGACGAAATTCATCATATCGTCATAGGAAGACATATCCGCTTTCATTATGATAAGCTTCTCCTGATCTTCCGGTTTCAGGCTGTCCCAGAATTCGTTTGCCTTGTACGCATTGTGCGCATAGGTGGCAAAGATCAGATCGTCCTGTTCTGAATTTTCCAGGATCTTCTCCACAATGCCACGGCCGATTCCGGAAGTACCGCCTGTGATTACTGTTACTCTGCTCATTTTTTCCGCTACCTCTTTGTTATATTCATCTTTATCTATCAGTTTAATAGATAATCCTGATACGCTTTCGCTGCTTAACATTAATCTATGGCAATTGTTTTATAATTCCATCAGTCTGTCATAAACATTCTTCGGCGCGTATGGCTGCTGGTTGTGGATCGGTTCACCCAGGCAGGTCTTCGGATATGCGAAAGTTCCGTGCTCAAGCATAACTTCCAGAAGTTTCGGACCCTCACCTTCAAGGAATTCCGGTGCCTGTTCTCTTACCGCATCGCAGTGCATTCTCAGTGCGGGAATGCCGTAAGCCTTTGCCACTCCTGCAAAGTCACAGGATGCAAATCCACATCCGTCTGTAGTTCCTGCAAAGAGACAGTCAAAGTAATCTCTCTGGAGATGACGGATCATACCCAGTGCTTCGTTATTCATTACCATTATTTTAATAGGAAGATTCTCTCTCTTCACCCACTCCAGTTCCTGGATATTCATCTGGAGTGCACCGTCTCCGCAGATGCAGGCGGTCGGTTTTCCGGTTGCATAATACGCTCCGATAGCTGCCGGAAGCCCGTAGCCCATAGCTCCATGTCCGCCGGAGAAGAGAAGTTTCTGTCCTTCATGGTTCTTAAATGACTGATAGCTCCATACCATGTGCTGGCCCACATCAACTGCGATAGCAGATGTATCCTCCAACATATCACTAAGGTCTGCGATCATACGGTTCGGATATCTTTCCGGCGTGTTATCATCCACTGCCTGGAGATTCTCTTTGATCTCTGTGCAGACATTCAGCCAGTCGCTTAAGCCATCCATTTCCGGACAATGTGCTCTTGCCAGACAATTGATCACTGCACCGGTCTCAGCCTGAAGTTTCACTTCATTCTCTCCGTTCTCATGAATATCTCTCTGAAGATTATACTGGTCGATGTCCACACGGATGATCTTTGCTCCTTTGGCAAATTCATGTACTTTCGTTCCAATCTGTCTGGTGCAGAGAGAAATACCGAAACAGAGAAGCAAATCACTCTTTGCATTTGCGATCATGTTCGCATAGCGGTGTCCATACGCACCTCCGATACAGCCGAAGTTCAGCGGATGGTCATAGCCCAGCACAGATTTTGCAAGGACACTTGTGATGATCGGAATCTGTCTTTTCTGTGCGAAATGAATCAGCTCCTGCTGGCTTACCTCGCTGTCTACTCCATGTCCGAGCATAATCACAGGGCGCTTCGCCTGTTTCAGTGCTTCCAGAATTGTGTCAGCTGCCTTCTGCGCTGTGGCCTCATCTGTATGTTTATCCTCGAATTTCATGTCATAAACAGGATTCTCTACTTCACTTCTCTGAATATTCATAGGCAGGTCGATAAGTACCGGGCCTCTTCGTCCTGTCGTTGCGATGTGATAAGCCTTATTTAATTCTTCGACGATATCCTCAGGATTACGAATCTGGACAGCATACTTCGTGATCGGTTTCGCCATTGCCACGATGTCAGTTTCCTGAAATCCCTGCTGGCGCAGTCCCTCGATACCGGAATATTCATAAGTGTTTAACTGTCCTGTGAGGAAAATCACAGGCAGGGAATCATAATAAGCATCTGCCACACCACTCAAAAGATTGACCGCTCCCGGTCCGCTGGTCGCATAGGCACATGCACATTCCTGTTTCGTCTGCGCATAACCACATGCTGCAAAAGCCGCTCCCTGTTCATTATAGCTGGAGTGATTTTCCGTCTCCGGATTTCGTTCAATAGAATCTACCACATGTGCGATCATCGTTCCCTGATATCCAAAGAAATGGCGGATACCTTTTTTCTGTAAAAACGTAACAATATAATCTGAAAGTTTCATTTTTCCTCCCGTCAGATCAGTGCACCGATCTTCTCTCTCTGTACTGTTTTTCCTGTTTTTTCCAGCACATCTGTATAAATATCAAGAATCTCTTCGTCCTCCGCAAAGAGTTCGCCTTTTTGCAGACTCTTCTGCATCATCTTGAAGTATGGACGAAATACTTTCTCAAGTGTCATATAATCTTCATTCTTATACAGGTTCTTGATATAGTCCTTCTGTTTCTCATAAGATACGCCCAGGTTCATCCGCTCTCCGCAGAATTCCACATAATCCCAGCATTCGTTAAAGTAGTCCTTATGCCGTCTGCTCTTTGCAAGCCTGCGGGCATTTTTCATACGTTCTTTGCAGTATTTGTCGAAATCTCCTGCTTCTTTCCAGAATTGTGTGTAGCTTACTCTGGCGCTGACTGCCAGCGCGATCGGAGTGACATAACGCGGCTCTGTGACATCCTTATAATTCTTTCCATAGCTTATGGTCAGATATTCTTCGGTTTTTGCCGGAACCTGGAGCTTAACTCCCTCCATCTCGACACGCTTACTCTTCGCAAAAATGTCGGCAGGATAAACGGTGGTCTGTTTTTTTCTCTTAAGGGTATATTTGCCTGTCTCCGGCTTCTGATACAATCTGAGGAATCGGTCGTATAAACGGGAAGCCTGTCTCTGACGTCCATTGACCAGACAGCGCAGCCTCATCCAGGTACGGTTGAGCCTGTTTTTCAGACTCCTGTCTGCATAATTGATATGGCAAAGTTCCATCCACGCATTCTCATCTCTTGAGAACCTGCGTCCGGCCGATGCTGACTCTGATTCCGATCTGAGGGGGAAAATGCTGATTCCGATTCCCGGAAATGCGTAATCTCTGGTGTTATCCATATTCAGGCACAGAGTATCTGTGTTTGTATAGCGCAGATACAATCCCGAGAACCATTTATGGCTTTTCAGCGACTCCAGCGCGCGTCTCTCTCTCGGATCTTCATCTACTGCCTTACGGAAATGCTCCATGTCTGCTACTTTCATCAGAACGATTCCAAACATGGGATTCTGTGGGAAAGGTTTTCCCTCCACAGCACAGAGAGTCAGTCGTGGAGAGAGGTAATATTCAATTTGATTCTGCTGGCATATTTCATCTATTTCCTGTAATAATGATAAAATTACCTTTTGTTTTTTATTCAACTCTTTACTCCATTTCTATTTCACATTACTGACTGTACGATTCGCTTCACATCTTCAATACTTCCGTATTTATCCAGCCAGTTATCAAGCACAACTGTGATGTCTGCCTTCTTTGCAAAGCTCTTCGCCTGTCTGCTTCCATCGTTCAGATCATTGATAAAAATACGGTACAGTTCGGTCTTTACGTAGGATGGCATCTCATATTCCAGTGCTTTCTTATAATTTGCAAAAGCTTCTCTGGTCTGTCCCTGTTTCATGCGGACATCTCCTACCAGTTTATAAACGCAGGCCTTCTCCTCTTTGCGGAACTGTTGGTTTCTCACCTGCTCGGCAAGCCATTCCAGCTCACTCTCCTCACCGGTACAGATGATCTGTGTGCGCAGGGCTGCTAATTCTTTGGAATAGCCAAGACGTTTCCATGCTCTCGTAAGTGCTTTTTTATACATCTGGTGTTCTTCAGATTTCTTATTTTTATTTGTTTTCTCTTTCACCGGTGTAAGCATTGGTATCTCGATCACTCTGCGGATCTCATTAATTTCCTGCTCTATCTCACTCTGGGTGCGTGCGCAGGCTACTTTTGCCAGATAGAACGCGCCCTGGATATCGTCATCCTCCGGAATCAGCTGATTCCACAGTTCCATAAGGGAGAATGCCTCTTTCTTTCTGCGGGCTGCCAGAAGCTCTTCGCAGTTTTTCAGAATCTCTGCCTTATATCCTCTGAAAAATCTGTCCATCTCCAGCCAGACAACTCCATTCGTGGTCTTACTCTTCACCTGAAGATAGAGTTCTGCTGCCTTTTGTACCTCGCCGTTCATCCAGAAGATATCAGCCTTATATTTCAGGAAATAACCATCCTCAGGAAACATCTTAAGAGCCTTATCAAGAAAACGTTCTGCTTCGATCCGGTTCTCTCCCGCATCCTCCATCAGGAACCTGCACTTAAATTTCATAAATCCCGGATGTCCCGGATATTTCTGCAAAAGGTCGCTGATAATCTGCTCTGCTTCCTTCATTCTATGAAACTCATAGTGATCCGCTGCTTTCCGGAAAAGCTCAATATCTTCTTTCAGTCCCTCCATCTCAGGACTCAGATGGTCAAGCTGCTGACGGACCTGCATCATCCGATATGCCTTTGACACACGTTCTGTATAAAACAGAGTAAGCATTGCCGCATAGAATACATCGTCAGGTATCTCCACAAGTGTTGGATGATAAAAAGCATAAATGTTGGTATAGTCTTCTCTTCCGATAAAGTCAGCACTGAGCTGATTCTTATAATAAGAGCCAAAAAGTGCACTCAGCTTACGGAAAGATCTGCTTTCCACCAGCTCACTGATCTTAAGTCCTGATTCATCGATTGCTCTCTGCAGGTCCAGTGCTACTGCGCGGGCTTTCATTGCAAGTCCTTCCTGGCGGACTTTATGGTTCTTTTTAGCAATAAGCATATTGTAGAACTTACGGAATACAGAGTCCCGGCGCAGTCTGCCTTTATGAATGTTCGGCATATATTCCTCACGAAGTTCCTGATAAGGAAGTTCGTCTACGCAGACAGCCACATGTCCCTCCCTCTTATCATGAGGAGGCATATATGACCACTCGTCTCCATAATGCCAGATCAGATAGTCACTGCACTTATTTGGAATCATCGCTTTCTGTCCCTCGAAAATCCCCTCTTTGACAGGGAACATCATATCTTTGTCAAAAAGAAACGGGCAGCCGCCCCAGCGCATGGCATAACGGTCACATTCCTCTTCTTTATAAGAGAACATGATCTTCTCAAGCTTTGCCAGTGTTCTTTTTTTGCCAAGAAAAATATAAGAAAGAAGATACTTCAGATACATGGATGCAGGTATCTCCCAGCGGTCGCTGTAGCCTACAGAAATATTGATAAGATCTGAGTAGATCATCATATGTGTTCTATATTTCTCGTATTCTTTGTCATCAGCCGGAATAGGATCCAGTGTAAGAATGTCTATGATCTCTCCGCCACAGTCCTTGCCGATGATCTGGCTTTTATGAATCGCACAGGTATCGGTAGATGCATAGCGTGGAAATGAATTTGTATAATTTCTGTCCACCTCCGAACACTGTATCTCTCTGTTCGGCGGCAGTTCTGTCCTGCAGATCTCTATAAATTTCTCCCAGTCCGGACGTGGCATATAAAGGTCTACATCATCATCCCAGGGAACAAATCCCTCATGTCTGAGAGCTCCGATCAGGGAGCCTCCTGCCAGCACGTATCTGAGGTTATGTTCTCTGCAGATTTCATCAACCTCCCTGAAAAGCTTCAGGAGGTATTTCTGTTTCTCCGTCATGAATTGTCCTTTCTGTTGATTGTTTCCAAAATTTCTATTATTTTTACCGACTCATCATAGAAAAGCCGGGTACATTCTGTCCGTTTGTCTCTGATCATAATCATCAGCTCCTGCAGCAGATAGCGGAAACCATTTCCCTCGAAGTTAAAGCTGTACCTTTTCAGAAATTCTTTTCCTGAAATATTGGCTTCAAAGTATCCGGTGTTCCACCAGTCATTAGGGATAGTTACCCTGCCGTTGCTTCCGATGATCACAAGTTCATTCTCGATATCTACGGTTGTTCCGATCTCAATGGTCGCCAGTGCATTGGCATACTTCATGGTAATCATGTCATATACAAATTTCCCTTCCTGATCGCGGACTGCATTTGTATTGATATCCTGGCACTTTCTGCCAAGCAGTTTAAGTACCGCGCAGATTGCTGTGCAGACTGTCTCATTAAAAGTCCTGCCACCTTCAAAATCATCCTGGGAAATCGCACATTTAACGCTGACCAGATCTCCTACCAGGTTGCTGTGCACCAGCCATACCAGCTGGTTAAAAGCACGCAGATAAACCAGCGTCATCCTCTCGATCAGGACTACATTGTTCTCCCTCGCAACTTCAAAAAGATAGCGCAATTTCTCCGAAGAAAGCGTTAACGGAGAATCACTTATCACATATTTGCCCTGTTTCAGTGCGCGTTCGATATACTCCGCCCGTTTGCTCAGCGAAGTTTTAATATAAACGATATCCACATCTGACAGGAACTGGTCATAGTCGCTCCAACAGGATCCAAGTTCAAATTTATCACAGAATTCCTGCGCAGTCTCCGGATTCTCGCTGAATACCCGTTCTACGTGAATACCGCTGACATATTTGGATTCCTGCACAAAATCATTATCTTTAATATTGTCTGTCACAATTCCCATATTAAAGATAACACCCTCACTGCGAAGCTTTGTACTGGAAATATTCTTGGTACGTTCCAGATAAACGACATCGCAGTAGTTCTTAAGATAATCAAATTTGCCCCGCCAGTCTGAACCAACTACCAGAACATCTATATCATATTTGATGATATCGCTGACTTTCTGTCCCTGGTACTCTTCAATAATAATCTCATCTGCCAGTCCGGTACGCCGCACATTCTCTATTCTCTTAATAAGGCTGTCTCTTACATTAAGCTTGCCTCGTTCAATATCAAAGCTCTCACTTGTAACGCCAACGATCAGATAATCGCCAAGCGCCTTTGCCCTTTTTATAATATTGTAGTGGCCCTTATGAAACAGATCAAAAGTGCCATATGTGATCACTCTCTTCATCTTCTCTTTATAACTCCCGATAAATATTCCTGCCCGTAACTGTTCCGTACCTGACGGACAGTTACCCTTGCTTCACACTATAGATGATTTGATTATATCATAATTTCCAACTTCCGTCACCTCTTCGTTACAAAAATGTTAAATCCGCATTAATTTATATCATTTTTTTGTCCGGCCAGAATTTATAACCGATCCGGAAAATAATACGGTTAAAACAAAAGGACTCCGAAATACACCCCATGTATCTCAAAGTCCTCTTTCGTTTTTTATTATTTTCTTCTGCTATTTCTTGTTATTACCGTGCTAACAAGTTGATTTCTCAAACAATCTTGTCGGTACACTACTTTTTACGATTCCCTGTTTTTTACTGTTTATTCAAAATGTTTTCTGTCTCATCTGAATGCTCTGCTTCGACTACAGTTCGAGAAACATTCTCCGCTATTACTGTCTGCGCCGTATCGTCTTTCAGATCAGCTTTTCCTATATTCTTCGTAGCTGCTTCCAGCTCCTGGATCAGATCTTCGAGTGAAAGTTCTTCTTCCTCCTGAATGATCTCATCCGGTATATCATCCAGATTATCTTCTTCGATATCCAGTTCCATACCCGCTACATTGCTGAATCCTTCCGGTTTATCCGGCACACTCTCCTGAGCGAGAGAATCATCATCCAGGTTTATTTTCTCCATATGGCCGTCCTGCTCGCTCTCGGAATCCAGAGTGGCGGCCAGCTCCTCAATGGCTTTCTTTCGTCTGAGAAGTTCATATTCATGGTCCTCGCGGTCATATTCCTCTTCCAGTCCCTCATCTCTGACTGTCTTATCCTTCTTGATCAGAATAAATGCAACCAGATTCAGCACACCTGTATAAAGAAGATCCACCGGCAAACTTCCCAGAACAAGGACAAACACCAGGGATACGCCCAGCAGAACCCACACGTTGTTCATCTCAGGAATCTGCAGCAGATACAGCCCGTTCATAATGATCATGATCGGGTAATGGAAGAAGTAAATTCCCATTGTGTGGCGGCCCACATAAGTAAGCGGAAGCTTGATATCCGGCAGTAACGCAAGAAATGTATAGATCAGAATAAATGATACCAGATACATCAGCAATCTGAGAACGATACCTTCCGGATCTGTCAGACCACAAAGTTTATACCCATGGTTACCACGAAAAATAGCAATTCCCATTTCATTGGAAATCATATAGTTTGGTATTGCCCAAAGCAGTACTCCCGAAATAGGCACTAACACCCATTTTCCTTTAAATTTGCGAACTGCGGTGATATATTCACTTTTCCAGAGATATCCTGCAACAAAGAACGGGAAAAATACCACAATTCTTGATGCTGATAAAAACGTTGTAAATTCTGGTCTTGTTCCTGCCCACAGTGCAATAATGATGCTGAGCGGAACAATAAATCTGATCTTACCCAGTGCTTCAATGGTAAGACGGTAGATAAACAGTGCCAGAATATACCACATAACTGTTCCGGTAGGGCGCAGAATCTCGTAATCCACCGAACGTCCCAGCCATATCTGGGAGTACCAGGTAAGACTGTATCCCAGAATATACGGAATCAGAAGATTCTTAAAATTCTTTAATGCATTCTGAGGTTTCTTTGACAAATACCCCGAAACAAAAATAAACGCAGGCATATGGAAGATCGTGATTGCATACCACACGTATCTCACCACTGTGTCCACTTTTACAAAATTGAATGCAATAATATGGTTAAATACTACCAGAAAGATAAGCAGGACCTTGAAGTTATCGATCAGGTAGGTATAAGGCACAGCAGGCCTCTCTTTCTTTAATTTCATCTTAATATTATCCTTTAATCATTCATAATTATTATCCAAAGGATAACATATTTTTATGATTTATGGAATAGAAAGTTAATAATTTATTTATGAAACTATTTCCAGACATTCATTTTTATCTATGGCAATACTTCCAGATTCCATGCAGTGCATAGGAGCAAAAGAAAATACAACTCTTTATCCGTCCATACCCCGCATATCTGTAAACATTATAAGTCATCACTGCTGACTTCAGCTTATTTCTGGACTTGCCGCCCTCACTGAGGCGGTATTTCAGGTATGGCTTATCGATTCCGACCGCACAACCGTATTTTCGCAGAACTTTCAGCCAGGTGATATAGTCTTCATGGCTGTCATCATGCTCCATTGGAAACTCCCGTGCCACATCTGTTCTGATCACTACGGAAGAACAGTTAATACTGTTATGCTTCAGAAGCTCTCTGTAAGTAATCTTCTCTTTCACCGGAATCGTACGGCCGGTGCTGCTTCCATCGGATCTTATCAGCTCGCGGCCGGTAGAACACAACACGTATCCCGTCTCTTCGAGACGTTTAAGCTGCTCTTTCAATTTGCCTTTTTCCCACCAGTCATCCGCATCAAGAAAAGCAATGTAATCTCCCTTAGCAAGCTTCACTCCTCTGTTTCTGGAGCCGGCCGCGCCCATATTCTGTTTGTTCTTAATATACTGAAAGCCCTCTCTGCCCTCATAGGCAGACAGGACTTCCTTTGTACGATCTGTAGATCCGTCATCAATTACCAGCAGCTCCAGCGAAACTCCCTGCTCATAGACGGAATCTACAGCCTGTTTAATATATTTCTCTCCGTTGTAAACCGGCATGATCACAGATACCAGCGGTTTATTCATGGTCATTCCTCCGTTTTATCCTCTGATGCCCCGGTGTTTCTTCCGGAATCTTTCAGAGCATTTACCTGTTTATCATCTACTCCCTCAGACACTTCCTTCTGGAAAAAGATCTTGACTGTCATAAAGATCAGCTTAATATCCAGCAGAAAAGAATAGTTCTCAATATAGAACAAATCCAGCTTTAATTTATCATAAGGGGTGGTATTATATTTGCCATAAACCTGCGCATATCCGGTCAGTCCTGCCTTTACCTTCAGGCGATAATAGAACTCCGGAAGTTCCTTCTCATACTCCTGCATGATCGTCTTACGTTCCGGACGTGGACCTACCAAAGACATATCTCCTTTGAACACATTGAATAGCTGCGGCAGCTCGTCCAGATGAAGGTTTCTCAACACATGACCTACCGGAGTGATACGGGAATCATGTTTGGAAGCCAGTCTGGCTCCGTTTTTCTCAGAATCCACACACATACTGCGGAATTTGCAGATTTTAAATGGCTTACCGCCAATCGTAAGACGGTCCTGGAAGTAAAATACCGGTCCCCGGTCGTATGCTTTTACCGCAATGGCTATGAGCAACATAATTGGTGATGTAATGACAATACCGATTCCGGAAACCAGAATATCCATAATTCTCTTCGCAACTCTCTGATCTACCGCAAGTCCCATATTTCGTGACATCAGAAGCGGTGTATCGAAAAGATGAATTCTCTCGCTTCCCATAAGAATGATATCCGAAATCTTCGGACTGATATAGCATCGGATGGAATGAGCGAAGCAGAACTTCAGATATCGGTTTCTCTCCATTGACGGCAGATCCCATATGATCACCCCGTCATAATTACGCATCATCTTGTGAATTTCTGTTTCTCCAAGGCTGACATGCACTTTATCGCTGATATCATATTTATCCTTTCGGGAATTCATCTTATGGATCAGATCATCCCCCGGATCGCGGTCACCGTAAATGACCAACAATCTACGCGCACGATATAATCTGGAATAAATATGTCTGGATCCAAAAATCCAGATAACAATCAGTACCAGCTGTACCATTGTCATCTCGATCATCGGCCCCACACTCAGAAACCATCTGTTGATCAAAGTGATCTCCAGATATTCCACTACGTTGGTACATAAAAGCGCTAACGTCAGGGAATAAAATACGTCTATTCTTTTAAGGTATCCGACTTTTAGTCCTCCATACAGCTTGGCAAACATGGCAAACAGCAGACCGTAAATTGCGATCAGCACCCAGTTACCTTTTCGCCAGAATGGTTCATCAATCTGACCTCTGTAGACTGTATACCATACATAGGCAAAGACTGCCATCTGTGTCAGTACTACCAGACTCGCCAGACAGAACACGATAAGTCGTTTGTAATCTTCTCTCTTACTCACGTGATAACCTCTGTTTCTTTTAAATTTTTACCTATTATAACGTAAGAACTATTATACGTCCACCTGTTTTCCTTAAATTTGTGTATATTTACAAACCTGTACTTTACCATTTTTTACCGCAAATTTGTGTATAATGTATAATTTTTTCTCGAATTTCATCTGTTTCTAGCGAAAAATTTACATATTTTTTTCAGAAACCTATGGAAAAATGACAAAAAAAATTGTATAATATTATATAATAAATGAAAGCGAGGGTTCACTATTATGAAACAGAATAGTATGTTGGCTATGATCTTAGCCGGCGGTCGTGGCAGCCGTCTGCATGACTTAACCAATAAAGTGGCAAAGCCAGCCGTTTCATACGGCGGTAAATATCGTATTGTAGACTTTCCTTTAAGTAACTGTGCCAACAGTGGTGTAGATGTTGTTGGTGTTCTTACACAGTATGAGTCTATCCAGCTTAACAGCTATGTAGCAGCCGGCGGACGCTGGGGACTTGATGCCAAAGACAGCGGCGTTTACGTTCTTCCTCCACGTGAGAAAGCAGATGTGAATCTGAACGTATACCGCGGAACTGCAGATGCAATTTCCCAGAATATCGACTTTATCGATAAATTTGATCCTGAATATGTTCTCGTCCTTTCCGGCGACCATATTTACAAGATGAACTATGACGAAATGCTCACAGCTCATAAGGAAGCTAACGCAGACGCAACCATCGCAGTTATCGAAGTTCCGATGAAAGAAGCAAGCCGTTTCGGTATCATGAATACAGATGAAAGCGGACGTATCGTAGAATTTGAAGAGAAACCGAAACATCCGAAGAGCAATCTTGCATCCATGGGTATCTATATCTTCACATGGAAGCTTCTCCGCAAGATGCTTCTGGCTGATATCAAGAATCCGGATTCCAACCATGACTTTGGTAAAGACATCATCCCTACTATGCTTAACGATAACAAGACTCTTTATGCATACAAATTCAAAGGTTACTGGAAAGATGTCGGAACTATCGACTCTCTCTGGGAAGCTAACATGGATCTGTTAAGCTCCAAGAACGAGCTTGACCTTGGTGATCCTTCCTGGAAAATTTATACAGAAGATGTCACTGCACTTCCTCAGTACATCAGTGCAGAAGCAGATGTCAAAGATGCATATATCACTCAGGGCTGTGTAGTTCAGGGTGAAGTTAAGCATTCCGTTCTCTTTACAGGTGTTAAGATCGGTGCCGGTGCCAAGATCATTGACAGTGTACTGATGCCGGGTGCTGTTGTAGAAGAGGGTGCTGTTGTTCAGCGTTCACTTGTAGCTGATGGTATCCGTATCGGCAAGGGTGCTGTTGTAGGCGATCCAAACAGCGAGCACATCGAGCTTGTAGCGAAACGTGTAAAGGGGGCAGAATAATATGTATAAGGCATTTGGAATCGTAAACTCTTCCGGGAGAAATATTTATGTAGATGGTATGCAGGATTATCGCCCGATCGGCGCGTTTTCCTTCCTTGGCAGATACAGAGTCATTGACTTCCCTATCTCCAACATGACTAACAGCAATATTGACCGTATCCAGGTTTATATCAATAACAAACCTCGTTCCGTTGTAGAACACGTTGGAACAGGACGTCATTACAACATCAACTCCAAGAGCGGTAGGCTTCAGCTTCTCTTCTCAGAACATAATAATGACAATGATATTTACAATACAGATATCTCCTGCTACCTGGAAAACATGGAATCTCTGAGCAGAATGTCTCATCCATATGTTGTTATCGCTCCCAGCTATATGGTTTATTCTATTGATTTTGACCAGTTTATACATACACATATTGACTCCGGTGCAGATGTTACTCTACTTTATCATTCTGTTGATAATGCTAAAGAAGCATATCTTACCTGTAATGTTCTGAATCTGAACCGTCAGAAAGGTGTTGAAGCCATCGGACCTAACCATGGTAATAAGAAGAATCAGAATGTATTTATGGACACCTGTGTTATGAAAACAGAGCTTTTCATCAGCCTGGTTAGAGAAGCTAAGAAGCTTTCCTCCATGTATACTCTGGCAGATATCCTGAACGATAAATGCGAAACTCTTGATATCCGTGGCGTAGCACATAAGGGATTCTTTGCAAGTATCACAGACTTCCCAAGCTACTATGCAGCAAACATGGATCTTCTTGACTACAAAGCAGCTCAGGAACTGTTCCATGAGAACTGGCCAATTTATACCCGTACGAACGACTCCTGCCCGACTCAGTATTTCGATACAGCAGAAGTTAAGAATTCCGTAATCTCCAACGGCTGCCAGATCGAGGGTACTGTTGAGAATTCCGTAATCGGACGTGGATGTGTCATCAAGAAAGGTGCTGTTGTCAGAAACAGTGTTGTTCTCGCTGAGGTTACTATAGGTGAAGACGTTCACGTAGAGAATGAAGTAGTCGACAAATGGGCGAAACTGATCCATAAGAAAGAAATCATCTCCCCGGCTGACCAGCCTGGTTACATTAAGAGAAACGATACTCTGTAATTTTTATAATTAAGTAATGAAAACCCCCGGTACACTTATTACGGTGTATCGGGAGTTTTGTTTATTGGCATATTATGTTCCTTTTGTATTAACATATGATATACCTGACATGTTGTCACATCCCCACACCGGCAACAGGAGAACAATCTCTTTTTTGTGATTTGGTAAGATTTCACAAACTCTTCACATTTCAGGTCTTGCATTTCTATTGTTGCGTGTTATAATACAGTTATAACAAAAATAAGAAACAAGCAAACAACTGAATACTTAAAAATACTTAGCACCACCTGAAGCATTGCAGAAATGCTCCTGAATCAAGATAGTGTCAAGCGTGTCACCTCAGCTGTAATAATGGAGGAAAAGTCAAATGAATACTTTAAAAGCTGAAAAAAGAACAATGGACACAAAGGCCAAAAGATTAAGAAGAGAAGGTTACGTTACAGGTAACGTATTTGGCAAAGAGATGGAAGGTTCCATGCCTGTCAAAATGGAGAAATCCGCAGTAGAGAAACTTCTCAAAACAAGCAACAAAGGTAGCCAGATTATGCTGGATGTAGATGGTCAGTCTTATGATGTACTGATCAAAGAGATCCAGTTCAATCCGTTAAAAGGACAGGTGGATGAAATAGATTTCCAGGCACTGGTAAGCAACGAGAAAGTACATTCCGTAGCCGAGATCGTACTTGTAAACCATGATAAACTCGCAGCCGGTGTATTACAGCAGCATCTGGAAGAGATTTCCTTCCGCGCTCTCCCATCCGCACTGGTTGACAAAGTTATGGTTGATGTCGGCGATATGAAAGTCGGCGATGTAATCAAAGTAAAAGACCTCGACATTGCCAAAGATAAAGATGTAGACTTAAAGACAGACCTTGAAGCCGCAGTCGTATCCGTAGCTGCAGTTCATGTAGATCCGGCTCTGGAAGCTGAAGAGGAAGCTGCTGAAGAAGAAGCTAAATAAATTTTTAAAATTTTTATTTCATTAAAACAGCGAAGCGAATTTCTATATCCGCTCCGCTGTTTTTCATTTTTGCCCCTAACATCATTTATATTTTAGGCTGTACAACATTTCCCTGCACAACGCTTCCCTGATTCTTTCCTTTTCTCATCCCTCTGACTACCTGCACATTTCCAAGAATCAGATAATCCATTTCTCTCTTGGAAATCTTTGCAAAGTTTTTCTTAGAAACAAAATAGAAAGTAACACCCATAAGTACCCACACGATCAGTGCTGCAAAAGACTGTGGTGCCATAAATGCCGGAGACCCTGGTACGATCAGAAGGAGCAGAATCATAACAGAAATAATACATCCTCCCAATGCCACTGCCGGATGAATTCGGTTTGTATCTGTAGCATCCCCATATTTCTTCAGGAGAATATAAGCGCCCGCACATGTAAAGAAATATCCAAACGCTGTACCTACAGAACACATATCAACAACCCATCCTATTACTTCTCTGCCGAAAAACGGGCAGATACAGCAAATAATCATTGTAAATACCACACATACAGATGGTGTCTTATGTTCCGGATGAACCTTTTCAAAAACAGAAGGAAGCATTTTTGCTCTTGCCATTCCAAACAGAAGACGGCTGGATGTCATAAAAAATCCATTCATTCCTGTAAAAATTCCCATACATACAGCTAATGCTACAAAGCATACGCCAATTTTTCCCATTGCAAGGTCAAGAATTGCACCCGTATGCCACTTTACAAGAACTCCATTCGCATCCGTCATTGTCAGAACCTGCTGCCATGGAACAACGCAATCTGTTACAAGGGCCATTGCCCCATAAATCAAAGCCCCTACAATAAGAGCCGAAATAATCAGCAGCTTACATTTCTGTGGTGGAAAATCGTATTCTTCTGCTGCCTGCGGAATACAGTCAAACCCTACATAGAGAAATGGAGCCAACGCCAGAATGGAAACAAAGCCTCCTCCCAGTGTTTTGCCTTCAGCACCGTAAGCCGGCTGAAGATTTGTCACATCAAAATGTCCTGTCACAACAACTCCGGCCACAGATACAACTACAGCAGCACACATAATAAGAACCATGATCAGTTGAAGATTTCCAACAGATTTCGCGCCCTTGTAATTCATAATTCCAAAAAGAATAATGAAAAACAATGACAGCCCGACTTCTCCCATATATACATCATATCCGGCAATTGTATACAGATAACCTCTGTTAAACACTCCTGAAAAAATGTAGGATGCCAATACCGGAAGAGCTGTCGCATTCAGTGCTACAATTGACAGATAGCCAAGCGATAGCATCCAGCCACAGATATAAGAAGCAGTTCTTCCAAATCCTTTATAAGCATAAGCAAATTCACCGCCTGCTACCGGAAATTTTGCAATCATATAAGAATAACTGTAACCTACTACGATCATAAGCAGTCCGCCTGCCAGAAATCCAAGGAACAAAGGAAGTGTTCCACCCGCACGTTCCGTCCAGAGACCACCCTGTATAAAACATCCCCAGCCAATAATAGAACCAACTGCTACTGCCCAGATCGAACCAGGTCCCATAGATTTTTTTAATTTTGTCCGTTTTTTTCTTTCACCCATATGTGGCCTCCTGCTATAGCTTATTCATCATCGTCTTCCCTTGTTTCTTCGCTGATCGTATATGCTTCACTGATATCAGAAACAAAAATCTTTCCATCACCATAATGACCATACTGACCACTTTTTGCACTGTTGATAATGATATCTACTACTTCATCCTTCTCTTTATCTCCGACAGTAATGTATAACATATTTTTTGCCATTTCCTGATAAAGTACATCTCCTACCTGGCATGCATGGCAAGCACATCACAGATTGGCTGATGTCCTTTGCTCCAGTATCCTTCTATTGCATGGGAAAGAACATCAATTCCGGTTCCTGCTGTAGTTGGAATTGCGATCAATGGTAAATGTTCCTGAGGCATTGCTACTCCGGTTCCATGATATTTACGGATCGAATCCGGAGTCAGTGCCACACTGGCAGCTGCTTTTGCACAGTCCATAGGGCTGCCTCCACCCAGGGCCACTACAAATCCGATATTTTTCTGACGGATTACTTCTGCACAGGCATCTACCTCTGTGACATCCGGATTTGGTGAGACATCCCCGAACGAAGCCACTATCATCCCTTCTGATTCTTTTATAATCTTTTCTGCCAGACCGCTTTTAAAGAAAAACGGTCCGGCTACCAGAAGACCTCTTTCACATCCAAGTAAAAACCTGTTCATTCCGATGAGTCATACTACATAATTTATCAAAAATCCGCCCCACTGTCTCCTGACACATTTCAAAGGAATAATCACACAGAACCATCAGAATCTGTTTTTCCTGAGCACAGCACAAAATCCCGTTATAATTACACCGAAGATGGCTGTTTAAGGTAGAAGCAATCTGATCCAGACGTACACCTGGCACCTGACTGTCTTCCTCTTTTACACGAATATTCACAACAGTATACTCGCTTCCTGCAAAATATCCTTTACGCATCAATGCCGAAACATATAATTCCTCCTGCCCCGGGCAAAGAAATGCGTTATTCAGTGCTGCTGTCACTTCAATCGTATTCTGCTGTTCTTTCGTTATTGCAAAACAAATGATCCGCATGATTTCAGCCATGTGGATTTTCCATGGTACCCGAAACACCGGGAGACCCTTTTCATTAGCAAAATCAATTACATCCTGTCCGATTTCATTGATGTACGGACCAATATTGATTACGATCCCACTGGCTTTATTTCTCCAGACTTCCTTCACAAGCTGAAGCAATGTCAGATTTTTATTCAATCCCAGTCCTGTTGTAAAAGTAAGCTCCTGCCCCTGAAGAAACGCTGAAATCGTATCGCTGTCTACCATATGAGTCCAGGATACTTCCTGATCCAGACCTTTCTCCCCTGCTACCAGTTCCATCTCCAGGTGCTGCACCTGTTTCATAATCTCACGTAATATTACAGCCATTATTTACACCTTTCTCCAGATGAACAGATTACTCAGCAATCCGGCAGCTTCACAGAATAACAGACAGCTGAATAATTGTATGCTTTCTATGCAATCAAAGATATTCCTGAGATCAGTAACAGTATATAAGTCAGATTCAAAAATACTTTCTGAGATACTTTCTTCACCAGTTTCTTTCCAATCCAGGTTGCCACCAATAATGGCACAATGCTGATAAGAATCAGCCTGACATCTGCCTGTCCGATCAGTCCGGCACGCATCTGTGTAAACATCAGACAGGAATTCAATACTACCCATACCGGAGCTACTGTCGCACGGAATTCTTCTTTATCTTTCAAAACCTGTGTTGCATAAATCACAAGCAATGCCCCTCCAGACACAAACATTCCATGGATGATCCCTGCCAGAAGCAGGATAATCCCCAGAATAACAGGCGAAAATTTCCTCTCACTGTGAATGCAGAGATTCTTCAATGCAACTGACACAATCACAATACCATATACTGTCAAAAGAACATCTTCAGACTCCACAACTCTGCAGATCTGTACACCCGCAAACATTCCCACAAGCATGAAACCAGACATTTTTATAAGTTCTTTCCAGTTAATATGCCTGTATCCGGTTACTGCTATCATGAGCCCTGAAAACCATGCCATAGCATTCAGAATCACTTTTGCATGATCCAGTCCAAGTAAATATACAGATGGCGGCATTGCAAGAACTGTACCTGCAAATCCTGTAATCGCCTGAATAACATTAGAAACAAACAACACAATCAAAAATAATAATTCTTTCATAACATTCTTCCTTTTCCTGTGTCGTTCGTTCACCGCAAAAACAAATTAAAAATAACTACCCGGATATTTCCCTCTTATCTGCCAGATAATTATAATTCAGGGTAACTGTTCAGTGCCTCGCGGGATAGCAGACTGCTGAATAGTTACAATTTGGATTCATTATAGCACCAGTTTATTTAAGAATCTACAAAAACTTTATAATCCGTAATCCTATATTTTGTGAAAAGTATTGACGCTCTAACCTTCCGGCGTTATCATAAAATTACGATGGCTGTCTCTTATCTACATATACAGTCAAAAATACTTTCAGGGGGAAATTCCAATGAAAAAATTTATGGAAGAATTCAAGGCATTTGCCCTGCGTGGCAATGTCATGGACATGGCAATCGGTGTTATTATCGGAGGTGCTTTTTCCGGAATCGTAACCTCTTTAACCGACAACTTCATCAATCCAATCCTTAATGTACTTACAGGCGGAGCTACATATTCACTCCAGGATGTATCCGGATTCGCATCCTCTTTCATTTCTTCAGTCGTTAACTTCATTATTATGGCATTCATCCTGTTCTGTCTGCTGAAGGCAGTGAACAAAGTAACATCCTTCGGTGAAAAAAAAGAAGAGCCAGCCGCTCCGACTACTAAGAAATGTCCATTCTGCATGAGCGAAATCGACATCAAAGCTACACGCTGTCCACACTGCACTTCCCAGTTACCGGAAGAAGAAACCAAACAAGCATAACAAAAAAGTCTTCGCAGCATATAACATCTAAAATGTACCATACTGCGAAGATTTTTATTATTCCTTCTCCTCTTCCTGTTCCAGCAATCTGAACGATAGTTCCAGGTAAAAAACCTCCTCCGGATCATCCAGATCTGACTGAAGAATTTCTCTGATTCTGTCGAGTCGATAGAGAAATGTACTTCTATGAATAAACAGTTCACGCGCAGCCTGTGTCGCGCTTAAATGCTGTTCAAGATATACTCTCAAAGTCTCCATATACTGCGTCTGATTTTCTTCATCATGTTTCTTTAATTCCAACAATCCCTCATGACAAATCATAGTTCCCGGCAGCCTCCTGGTCGCCTGCTCCAGAATATATGTCATTGCCACCTGTAAAAGCCGCTCCATTCCCGCATGCTCCAGCATCAGGTCATGGATTTTCCTTTCCCATCCATCCGCAGTATCAAAAATCTCCTGCATATCATTCATAAATTCCGCAATTTCTTCCAGATTTTCAAGTGCCACCTGAATATAAGGGATGTTTCCAAAATCTGAGTCATCGCAGCCGCTCACAGCTACCTCAACCTCATTTCGGTTTATATCTGTTTCAAAACTTTCAGGAGCTCCAGCCTCAACTTCAGTTCCGGTTCCAATTCCAACAATCATATTATCATTTTGCTTTTCTGAATCCGATTTTTTACAAAAAATCCAGAAAATGTATTTCATTACCGGCACTACACGTTTCCATTCTTCATCATCACGCACCTGAATCACATATACATGCCCACTGCGGAATCTATCTTCTTTCTTCCTGTCATCTCTGTTAATTCCACAACGCAAAAAAGGGCGCAGATATCCATCATTACCGGACAAATTTCCCTTTTTCAGAATTTCATATTTCTCTTTTATCTTTTCATATAAATAAACAGATGACAACCGCAAGTCCCGTTCCTCCCGTCACATAACTCATAAGCTGATTCTGATATGGCTCACGCTAATTAGCAACCTGCTTCATTCTGGCTGTTATTCAGATTCTTTCATTGGCTCTTCTTTACCACTAATTCACACGCATTATACAATAAACGTCTTGGCAACTTCCACAGCCTCAATGCAATTTTCTGTATACGCATCTGCCCCCATATCTTTCGCCAGCTGTTTTTTAACTAGTACATCGAAAATTAAGTTTCTGCTATATTGACGCAGGATGATTTCTTCAGCTGCAAGGCGGAGGAATGAAGCGTAGCGGTGGCTACGGCGATTGACGACAACGCCGCAGATGAAAAATCAGACAAGTCAATATAGCAGTTACTTAATATTCGCTGTACTAGTGTGCCGACAAGTTGATTACTATTCTTCCCATTCTCAACAACGTATATCTCGATATGGAAATATGAACCTACATGTACAAAGCTCAAGGAGTACCATTTGCCCCGCAAGCTTAATTTATGCTGATTATATAAATTCTGTGCGGTATGTCTCGGGATTTTGGCATTCTCATGCCAAAACACTTCGCGGGACAGTGGCGTGTGAACAGTAACAAAAACTGTAATAATATCATTATTATTCACTCAATTATACTTGTAACTTCTCCCCATACACGCTATAATTTTAATATCTACAAATATTTATTTAACAGGCGGTGAACACAATGAATTTAAAAAAGCTTTTGCTTCTCCTGCTATCAGTGAGTCTCCTTGCAGCTCCTGTATCCACCGGCTGCGCAGCAGAAACAGAAACGGATCAGGGTACACTCTCCCCCTCTTCTGAAAATTCTGACAGCGTATTTGGCGGAGCATCAGCTTCAGATGAGCCAGTCACAGACGAAGCACTTCAGACACTCTTAAATCAAATTCAGGGACAGCTCCCTGCAGATAACGGCAGCTGGTCTGTTTTTGTTTCTGATCTTATAAATGAAACAGAAGGAAGCATCAATGACCAGACTATGCAGGCAGCCAGCCTGATTAAGCTTTATATTATGGGAGCAATTTATGAAAATTATGACCAGATCATTGGACAATACGGCAAAGATTCCGTAGATTCTAATCTGCACTCCATGATCACAGTCAGCGATAACGATGCTGCCAATACATTGACAACCTATCTGGGTGGCGGGAACTCCAGCGCAGGTATGCAGGCTGTCAACAGTTTCTGTCAGGAACGTGGTTATACCCAGACTCATATGGGACGTATGCTTCTGGCAAGCAACGATCAGGATGACAATTATACATCCGTAAATGACTGTGGACATTTTCTCATTGAAGTTTACAAAGAAGAAGAGTCCAGTTACGCCCATGCTTCTGATATGTATGCCCTGCTTAAAGCACAGACACGTCAGAACAAAATTCCAGCCATGCTTCCGGATGGAGTGAAGACGGCAAATAAAACAGGCGAACTTGATAATGTAGAGAATGATGCCGGAATTATCTACGATGCCGCAAACGATCTCGTTATCGTATTTATGTCACAGAATCTCTCCAGTGCCGGAAACGCCCAGAATACGATTGCATCACTGAGCAGAACTATCTATGACTACTACAATAACTAACGTCATAACTTAATATGTCAGATTTCAAGAGCAAAAGCTTTATTGGCAAGTCCCCACCCACTGCTTATTGCTCTTCGCAATTGAATCAGGGGACTTACTTGATTCGTTTAATATCACAAACACCATATGGTAATAACCAGAAGGAGGATCTACTTATGAAGAAAAGAAAAAATGTTATAATTCCTATGATGCTCGCAGCCGCAGTTGCCGCTGCGTCCGTACCTTGTAGTTCTCAGGATGTTGAAGCATCCTCCAATACCTATGAAGTAAGTGTAAGTAAAGGTTATCTGGCTCTCCGCTCTTCCATGGCATATGATTCTTCCAATGAAATCGGAGAACTATATTCCGGCGATCTGGTTGAAGTTACAGAATATACCAATGGCGACTATTGGTATGTTTATTCTCCGAAATATGACTGTTGGGGATATGTAAACAATGATTATCTGGTTTCCCTTTATTCCCAGTCAGGCGGCTACTCTTATTCTACTTCCTATACAGTTAGTGTAAGCAAAGGATACCTGGCTCTCCGCAATGCTAAAGCATACGATTCTTCTAACGAAATCGGGAAGTTATATTCCGGCGATACCGTATCTGTTTCTGACAGCAGTGATCCACAATATTGGTATGTCTACGCTCCGAAGCTGAACTGCTATGGATATGTAAATAAAGACTATTTATATTACAGTGGCGGCGGAACAAGCACACAGAATGTTTCCCGCTATTATGGTGAATCAAGAACAGTAAGTGTTGCTACGGGTTATCTGGCTCTTCGCACCCAGAAAGCTTACGATTCCTCCAATGAAATCGGACAGCTATATTCCGGTGATACTGTTCAGCTACTGGATACCAGCGATTCCCAGTATTGGTATGTCTACGCTCCAAAATATGATATGAACGGTTATGTAAATAAGGATTACCTCATCGGTGGAACCGCATACAACACTAAAACTGTAAGTGTTGCCACAGGTTATCTGGCTCTTCGTAATGCCAAAGCATACGATTCTTCTAACGAAATCGGACAATTATATTCCGGTGACACCGTTCAGCTTATTGATTCAAGTGATGCACAATACTGGTATGTTTACTCTCCGAAACTTTTTCTGTATGGATATGTAAACAAGGATTATCTGTATTAAAATACAACTAACTATTTAACAGCCTGCTATTCCGCAAGGTGTTTGGGTAAAGATATAATGAAAGGACTCTTGCTATCATGAGCCCCAAAAAAGAAATAAACCACAATATTCGCAAACATTTTAATGGTATCATTTACAATATCTCACGCTACACAGAAATCGTGCTGTCTATCATCATCCTTGTAGTGATCGCATTGGCCGGAATTCGTCTTATCATGGAAGTTGCAGGCACCGCCGTTCCCGATATGAACACAAAATTCTTTACCAGTTTCCTGTCTCAGGCATTGTCCCTGGTAGTCGGCGTAGAGTTTGTAAAAATGCTCTGCCAACATTCCGCACAGACAGTTGTCGAAGTTCTGATGTTTGCCACTGCACGTCAGATGGTCGTTGAACATCTCGGTCCAAATGAGACACTTCTCGGTGTGATTAGTATTGCAATACTTTTCGGCATCCGCAAATACCTCATGACCGACAACGATGACATGAACTCACACAAAAATAAGGACACAGAAGAACAGTAAAATCTGCTCTCTTGTTCAGGAAAGAATCCTGATTGCAGGATTCTTTCCTGCGGCGGATCGTTATAGCGACATAATTCCTCTCCGCCGCAGTGCGATTATGCCCGAAGGGCTTTATTATATCATAGGAACATTACGGAATAATTTCCCATGATTGATATAATAAAAAGACTGCATGGTTTCATACTATCTGTAATTTTTACAAACAGTACGAAACTATGCAGTCTCTTTTTTATTTCCACATACTGATAAACGGTTGTCTCAAAAAAAGGTATATTTCATATATTTTATAGTTAATATTATCAGTACGATGGGCTCTGTTTAGCAGTTTTTTTGTAATTTTTATTTAATGATTTTTGTTGAGGTTTTGTATTTAATAATTTCCACTGAAGAACTTGCTGTCTTTCGGAAGTTCATAGTCTTTGAAATAAGTGCCAAAATCAATCTTCAGATAATCGCAGAGGTTTGCAAGCTCTACCATCGTATTGTCATTTACAGGAATACCATTTTCCCTGCGTTCTTTTTCTGCTATAATTTCTTTCTCACCATGAGTATAAATCTGCTCTGCACCCTCGGCCTTCGGACTCTGGCGAAGAGTTTCCAGATATTCTGAGAAATGCGCCTTGATATCATCTGCATTTCCGAAGATTGCAGGATCGATTGCTGCAAATCCATGGCAGATACCTGTCTTGTCTTTAAATGTACAGCATTTATCAGAAGTAACACCCATAGAAAGAATAGAACTGAAAATCTCACAGAGCATTCCATATCCATAACCTTTATGGCTTCCATTTACCTCTTTATTACCGCCAAGCGGCATAATTCCGCCGCCTTTCTTGCCGACAATATTTGCAAGTACAGCCGGTGCATCCGTACTTTCATGTCCGTCTGCTCCGAGAGCCCAGCCCTCAGGAAGCTGTTTACCTGATTTATTATACATTTCCAGTTTTCCTCTGGTTACAACTGTTGTAGAGCAGTCAAAGAGAAACGGATATGGCTCTGCAGGCATCGCTACTGCAATCGGGTTGGAACCTAACATTGCCTTACGTCCAAAAGTAGGTACCATGATTGCTTCTGAGTTAGTGCATGCCATTCCAAGCAGTCCCTGTTTAGAAGCCATTTCCGCATAATATCCTGCAATACCAAAATGATTGGAATTTCTTACTGAAACGAAACCAACGCCTGTTTTTTTTGCTTTCTCAATTGCTTTCTCCATTGCAAAATGACTAATCAACTGTCCCATTCCGTCATGTCCGTCGATCACTGCTGATACAGGTGTCTCAAATACAACCTCCGGTTCCGCATCCGGATGAATCGTACCTTTCTCAATTCCTTTATCATATCTTACCATTCTCTGCATTCCGTGACTCTCAATCCCGTACAGATCTGCGGTAAGTAAAACATCTTTAATAATATTGGTCTGTTCCTCATTGAAACCAAACTTTCGAAATACATCGTGGCAAAAAGTATTTAATGTGTCATAACTCCATTTTACATATCCCATAACTGTAAAAGCCCTCCTTGAAGTATTACTCGTTCTCTTTTTGGTATTACCAATTTTCTGAGTTGATTATACCACTTACTTTTTCAAAGCGCAATACGCTATTTTATTTTTTTCAGAGCTTACTATTTTTTTGAAATATCTTTTCAGATATTTTTGTCTCTTGCTTTTATAAAAGCTCAGGAATATACTATGAGCAGATAATAAACCGACTGTTAAACAGTCTGTACCTTTCAGGGTATTCTCATTATCTCCTCATATTTTTCAGAAAAGGACTATTACATTATGATTCAAGACATCGCACCACATATTTACCATAACGAATACAAACCATCTGCCCCGGATAAAGACAGCTTCATCCTCACCTATGAAAATGGCAGAATTCTTCTTCCCCGACAGAATCGTGAAGAGGCAATCACATTTCCACGTTTCCAGGAATTAGAGGGAAGGCTCGATAATCTTTATGTGAACTATATCTACCTCTTCTCCATTGATAACCAGCGCTTTTATCTGATCCCACATCTGGATACTGCACTTCTTCCTGACTATGAATTTCAGGATGTACGTGTCCTGCGTACTGCACATCCGCAACATCTGGCATTTGCAGGAATTACAGGACATCAGTTGTTCCAGTGGTACAACAATCGTCAGCATTGTGGCTGCTGCGGAAAACCAATGGTTCACAGCCAGAAGGAACGTATGATGGAATGCCCTTCCTGTGGCAATCACGAATATCCGGTTCTGTGCCCTGCTGTTATTGTAGGGATTACAAACAAAGATAAGATCATCCTCTCCAAATATGAGGGACGCAGCTTCAAACGCTATGCTTTGATTGCAGGTTTCGCAGAAATCGGAGAAACCATCGAAGAAACCGTACACCGTGAAGTAATGGAAGAAGTAGGTCTGAAAGTCAAAAATCTCCGCTACTACAAGAGCCAGCCATGGTCCTTCAGCGGCTCTCTGCTGTTTGGATTCTTCTGTGATGTAGACGGTGATGATACCCTGACCGTTGACCATGAAGAACTCTCCATGGCACAGTGGGTAGAACGTGACAAAATCCCGGATCAGGGCAATAATATCAGCCTGACCAAGGAAATGATGATGCTCTTCCGTGATGGAAAAGAACCCAGATAAACAATATTCTATATCAGAAAAAGCTCATAGAATATTTTTCCCTATTATGCTAAAAGGATACATACACGGTAATGTTACTGTGCATGTATCCTTTTCGTTTCTCTGTAAAATTGATTCACTATATGTTCAAAAATATTTCTGATTACTCTTCACGCCGCACTCCCGCTGCCAAATCCACGGCTTCTGCGGTTTCCATTACATTCCTGTTCGAATTCTTTCAGTTTCCGTCTTGCTTCCGGTGTCAGATTTGTCGGAACTTCAATCTGTACAGTTGCATATTCATCGCCATGTACAGACGGATTGTTCATGGCAACGATACCTTTACCTCTCAGACGTATCTTCGTTCCGGACTGAGTACCCGGTTTGATGTTACAGAGAACATCACCGTAAATGGTGTGAACCTTCGCCTCACCACCAAATACTGCTGTTGTAAATGGGATATTTACAGTTGTATAAACATCTCTGCCTTCCCGTTTATATCCCGGTTTATCCTGAACATTTACTTTCAGAAGAAGGTCACCGGCTTCACCTCCGCCCACTCCCGGATAGCCTTTTCCCTTAAGTCTGATAGATTTACCGGATTCAATACCTGCCGGAATATTGACTTCATAGTTCTGGACGCCACCGTTGCTGCTCTGCAGGCGGATAACCTTCTTGCCACCAAAAGCAGCTTCATCAAAGCTGACAGTAACCTCTGCATGAAGATCCTCACCTTTGCTGCTGTAAGAACCGCCAAAGCCCTGACTGCGGAAATCACTTCCACCTGTACCAAAGCCACTGCCGAAGCCGCCAGTTCCATTGCTTCCGAATCCACCAAAACCACTTCCATGAAATCCACTTCCAGCGAAACCGTTGCTTCCGAAACCACTGGATGATTTACTCTTCTTAAATCCACCACCAAAGAGATTCTTCAGGATATCATCCATATCTTCGCCATTCTCAAAATGATATTCATGATAACCATTGCCATCACTGTATGAGCCATGGAAACCACCGCCAAATGGATTGCCCTGTGCTCCGCCAAAACCGCTGCCAAACGGGCTGCCCTGTGCATTTCCATAATTACCGGCACCTTCTTCAAAAGCAGCGTGACCAAACTGATCATACAGTTTACGCTTCTTCTCATCACTCAGAACATCATAGGCTTCGTTTACTTCCTTAAAATGCTCTGCTGCCGAAGCGTTTCCCTCATTGCTGTCCGGATGATATTTCTTTGCCAGTTTTCTGTATGCTTTCTTAATCGTTGCTGCATCTGCGTTTTTGTTCACGCCCAGAACTTCATAGTAGTCTCTTTTCAATATCATCACCTTCCCTCATAAACACATTCTAACGCAATCATTCCTGACTTCATATTTCTGCAATCCTCATTATGCAAACAACGGGAAGCCAAAAGATTTGACCTCCCGTTGCTGTAACTTAGCATTTATTATCCTTCAATGGAGATGCTGTGCTTCTGTTCCACTGCTGGCTTTGCTTCTTTCTTCGGAACAAATAATGTCAGGATACCATGTTTGAATTCTGCTTTGATGTCATCCTGATGTACTTCTTTACCTACATAAAAGCTACGACTGCAGGCACCTGCATAACGTTCTCTGCGGATATAACGTCCTGTCTCTTTTTCTTTCTCGTCTTTATCCAGACCTTTCTCTGCACTGATGGTCAGATAACCATTTTCAAGTGCTGCATGAACTTCATCTTTCTTAAATCCTGGAAGATCTACAATCAGTTCGTATCCGTTATTCATTTCCTTGATATCAGTTTTCATTACATGATTTGCTTTATGTCCATAAAGTTTCTTCTCTGCATCTTTCATTGCTCTGTCATCATAATAGAATGGGAAATCTCCAAAAAAATCATCAAATAAATTTTCTCCAAAAATACTAGGCATTAACATAAGTCATATCTCCTTTTCTAATATATTTTATATATGTCAAATCTGTTCACCAGATTTACTTTCCAAATCTATCTTTACAGGTTTTTTCAACCTTTTATTTTCAATCTTTTAGTGTAAGCTTTTATTTTTATATCTGTTTTTAATCTCTGGCTGACCCTTAACGGGTCAGTCAGAATATTTATTCATCAGCCTTCAATGGCAATTGTTTTCTTCTGTTCTACTGCTGGTTTTGCTTCTTTCTTTGGTACAAATAATGTGAGGATACCATGTTTGAATTCTGCTTTAATGTCTTCTTTCTCAACTTCTTTACCTACATAGAAGCTACGGCTGCAGGCACCTGCATAACGTTCCTTACGGATATAACGTCCTGTCTCTTTCTCCTGCTCATCTTTGTCCAGACCTTTCTCAGCGCTGATAGTCAGATAACCATTCTCCAGGTCAGCCTTTACTTCATCTTTGGTAAATCCCGGAAGATCTACGACCAGTTCATAGCCTTTATCAGTTTCCTTGATATCGGTTTTCATTATGTGGCTGGCTCTGCGTCCGTAAAGTTTCTTCTCTGCATCTTTCATTGCTCTGTCATCATAATAAAATGGAAAATCTCCAAAAAAGTCATCAAATAAATTTTCTCCAAAAATACTAGGCATCAACATAAGTCATCTCTCCTTTTCTATACCGTCCATCTACATGTGATGGACTCTCAGTTATGCATCTTTACCTTGTTTCTTTGGAACTTAGGTTATCAGGAATCTCATAGAACTTATTTCTTTGTTCTCTTTTTGTTCCCCTTCCTTTGTTCTAGCTGTAATATAACACTTATTATTAGCACTGTCAAGAGGTGAGTGCTAATTTTTTGTGAAGAATTTGTGAACGCTACGAGCCATGCAAAATGACAAAAGTTTATACCACAACAGTCACAGTTTCTGGCAGGTTCATTTTAGACATCTTATTCTCCACATGAAACTTCTCTGCAATATGATTATCTTCTGTTTTTATATATTATTACCATGAATTTGCATTGTTCAGTCTACAATCCCCAATAACCAGTCTCTGGCATTAATACGTCGAATTCCCTCATATTGTTCTTCTGGTTCTTCATCCATTGTTAAGATAATCTTTGGATAATGATCTCGTATCGCCTGTAATGGTCTTAATTCTCTCAAAAGTGTATTTTCATCTCGTACAGTCAGTGCCACCTGGAAATATACCGTTCCCTTTTTATTCTGTGCCACAAAATTCACTTCATATGAATTGATTTTTCCAACATACACATCATATCCTCGACGTAACAATTCCAGATAGACTATATTTTCCAGAACATGTCCTGCATCTGCCTGCCTCGACCCTAAAAGCATATACCTCATTCCAATATCAACTATATAATATTTTTCAAGAGTTTTTAAATATTGTTTTCCCTTTATATTATAACGTTTTGCCTGATATATAATATAACTCTCGCTAAAAGCCTCCAGATATTTTTCCACTGTTTTTGTATCAATTTTTCGCCCTTCTGAGGTCATCGTATCTGCAATTTTTTTTGATGACAATGGATTTCCTATATTATCAAACACAAATCTTAAGACACTCTTAAGCATCATAGTATCTGTGATTTTTTTCCTGTTTATAATATCCTTTACAACAATCGTATTATAGATTCCTTCCAGATAATCTCTGATCTCATCTGGCTGATTTTTTAATTCCAGTGTAAACGGAAATGAACTATTCTGCAAATACTCAGCATATTTGATTCCTCTGTCATTCATACTGCCAGTACTCTCCATATATTCCTTAAAAGACAACGGCAACATTTCAATCTGAATATATCTTCCTGAAATCATAGTTGCAATCTCACTGGACAACATATATGCATTGGAACCAGTCACATAAATATCTATGTTTTTTTTAATATAAAGACTGTCCAGCACTTTCGGAAAATCTGTTACATTCTGAATTTCATCAAGGAAAATATATGTCATTTTTCCATCAATCAGACGTTCCTTTAAATATTTATATAATTTCCTGTAATCTGTCAGTTCTTCATAATCAAGATCTTCAAAATTAATAGAAATAATCTGTTCTTCCTCAATCCCATGCTCTTTTAAATAATTGCGATAAATTTCCAGAAGCATAGATTTTCCACAACGTCGTACACCTGTAACAATTTTAATCAACTGCTTATCTTTCCAGGCTATCAGTTTTTCTAAATATTCTTTTCTTTCTATAATCATAATAATGCTCCCTTCTTTTTTACTAATTATATTCCAAAAGTGATAAAAAATTCAATAGTTTTTGGATTTCAGTCCCAAAACTATTTATTTTTATATTTTTATTGAAATAAAATCCAACTTACTAGATCAATATTTTTTTACTGTATTATTCCCCTCCACATGGACTTATATACTCAACTATAAATGAGCAAGTTCGTAATTTTGCATTTCTCATCATTTTTTGACCACAAATTTACGACATTTACGACAAATCTAACACCGCTTTACAATACCAGACAAAAAAAGACGCAACCCACATTTCTGTGACTCACGCCTTTCTCTGCTCATATTTTCATCATCCAGACTATTAACTCTGATTATGTAATTTACTCATGGCAACAAACCTTACAGATAACATCACTTTCCACAGCACTCCACAATGGTTTTCTCCACATCTTCTATCTGGAAAGGTTTTGCCAGATGTGCAGTCATGCCGGCTGCGAGACATCTTTTGGCATCTTCCTCAAATGCATTTGCAGTCATTGCAATGATCGGAATTGTTTTTGCATCTGCCCTGTCCATGGCACGTATGGCTTTTGTTGCTGCAATACCATCCATAACAGGCATCATGACATCCATCAATATGGCATCAAAGGTTCCCGGAGGATTACTTTCGAAGTGCTCCACTGCCTGTCTGCCGTTTTCTACAACTGTAACCTTCGCACCGTCATCTGTCAGCAGCATTTCTACGATTTCTGCATTAAGCTCATTATCCTCGGCTGCCAGCAGATGCAATCCACGAATATCATATTTCTCTGCAATTTCCTCATCCTTTTTCTGTTCCTGGGCAATCTCAAAGGGAATGGTAATGACAAACACAGATCCAACTCCCACCTGACTTGTCACTTCAATACTTCCATTCATCTGCTCAATCAAGCCTTTAGTGATCGCCATTCCCAGACCGGTTCCCTGATAAACACTACGGGCATCTGTTTTTTCCTGTGAGAACGGATCAAAAATATGACTCAGGAACTCTGCACTCATCCCTATACCTGTATCAGAAATCGTCCATCTGTATGTACAGATTCCATCATGTACATCTGCTGCCTCCATTACCGTAGTAATCTTTCCTCCCGGTCGGTTATACTTAATACAGTTTCCATAGATATTCAAAAAAATCTGACGAAGATGCAGTGAGCTTCCATAGACATACGGATAAGGAATATCCTCCTTATTTTTCTCATAAATCCACTGAATATCCCCATCTGCTGCCCTGTGCGTGATAATGCTCTCAATCTCATAGATCAGGTCTTTGAGGCAGATATATTCATGTGTCAGAACAATATGACCCTCCTCTATTTTGCTCATCTGCAGAACATCATTGATAAGGGAAAGCAGGTAATCCGCTGCTATCTTCATCTTTTTATGATTTTCCCGTATCAGTGCTTTATCCTCAATATGAGTCTCATCAATCTTTAACAGACCAATAATACCATTCAAAGGTGTCCTGATATCATGGCTCATGCAGCTGAGGAAATTGGTTTTTGCCCTGCTCTCGGCACGCATCTCATTGAATGCTGCCTGAAGGCGCGCCTGTTCCTGCTCATCCCGTTCATGTCTCTGTGTGGTATCCTGCAGCAGAATGATCGCATAGATCATGGGTACCTCAGCAAGAATTTCTGTATCAAACACCACCATTCTGGTCATCAGAACTGTTTTCTGTACCCAGCGGATACTTCCATCGTCTTCGCGGGCACAATATTCCACAGACATATTTGTTTCTCCGTTCTCAAATCTCTTACGAAGCTTTTCACAATTATCTGTCATACAGTAACCGGCAATTGTTTCCTGAGTGATTTTTTTCTCATATTCCCAGCAATAATCCTGATAAGAACATGGAAGCGGGTAGTCCATAAAAAGTTCCCGGCTCTTCTGTTCTTTTCCATTCAGTGCGATTCTTCTTTCCAGAACATCCTTTGTCAGATTTACTGTATAGATCACATCTGACAATTCCAGAAGTGCATCCACATAGCTGTCATTTTCCAGGATTGACTGTTTCAGTTGTTCATAATAGAGCTGAAGCTGCTCTTTTGCACCTGTCTGACCTTCAGAAGTCTTTCGGATGGTTTCAAATGCCAGAAGAAAATGATGCAGCTTTTTGTCCTCATCCCAGTCCACCGGAATCAGTGTCAGACGGTTATATGCCTCCTGTTTCCCGACATTATACTCATATTCCAGCACATCTTTCTTCGTATGCATCTTCTTTTGAAGTTCCGAAATCTGCAGTCCTTCGCGGATATCTGCCTGACTGGATTTTTCAACCTGTTCCTCTATGATCTGTTCCACTGCTCCGGAATATGCACCATCAGAGGCCAGGAAAAAATTTTCACTGGAACGGATTGCCCGATAAGTATCCATCCTGGCATCACAGTACAGACAATCCGAGAAATTACTGCCATGCTGATTAAGCAGCTTTAACAGCTGATATCCCTGATGTTTTTCTGCAGCAGCTTCTTCCCATTTCACATGATTTTTATTAATATACATGTTCTTGTCTGCGCAATTAAACAGCTCTCTCATTGTACTTCCGGGAAAATCGCCGGCCAGTGCAAATCCCACCGCATAGCTTAGGGGAGTATCCGGATACACTCTGGATTCCTCTGTCATATCCCTGCGCACCTTTTCAAGGCACTGTGTAAGCTGTTCCCTGTCCAGTCCATGGGTAACTACAAGAAACTCATCTCCACCTGCTCTTCCCACAAACTGCTCTGCCGGCATGGAAGCCCGCAGGCAGATGGCAAATCTACGAATATAGGCATCACCGGCTTCATGACCTCTGCTGTCATTAATACGCCGGAGATTATTAAGATCAAAACTGCAGACACCGGTATCTGCACCCGGTTCTTCCTCACTCAGTAATTCTTCACATTTATTTTTGTTCGGAAGCCCTGTCGCATCATCCAGATATACCTTTCGCTGCAGTAAACGATTCATTGCAGCATATTGTATTGCTTTGATGAATTCATATCCGATCAACAGCATCAGCACAACAATATCTGCTGCGATATATTTCTCAAGCAATGATAAGGATGTGGCTTTTTTCTGCGAATATTTTTCAGCCAGGCCTGTTGCTTCATCGCAGATCACAAAAAACTCCTCACTTTCCGGAATAATATCTGTGTTTCTGGCTCCTTTGAACCTCACAAGATAAATTTTCTTATACAGGTCAGAGAATTTATCATCCAGTTCCTGCATTTTATTCTGAAAATCAACATCATTGAGACGTACAAGATTTAATTCATCATTTCCATTTCGCAAACCGTCAATAAAAGTTCTTATCTCATGGATCATCTCATTTTCCTGTTGCGTGGAAAGCTCCAGTTTTATGAGTCTCTGTGTCTCTCCCCTGACTAAACCGGTATAATTTACAATACGGGCCGTTCCCTGAATATCTGAGACAATTCCCATCATTATGATAATAAGGATAGCCAGAATAACTGCCAGAACACCAATACTGACCTGAATAATACTTGATTTCTTTTTCTTATTCTTTACTTCGGACATGGCCCTCCCCCTTTTGTTTTATTTTGGAAAAATACTTTCTGCACTCTAACTATTTTACCGTACTTTTTCCGTTATGCCTACTAAAATTTGAATGTATTTATTTATAAACAGGCAAAAACACCTGACAGACTACTTTTTATAGTCTGTCAGGTGTTCTTCTGATTCCACACTGGATTGCATCTGTCGGGCAAACTTTCTTGCACCTGCCGCAGCGGATACATTCCGGACTGTTGGAGTTTTCCACAGGGTCTACGATCATCTGGCATGCCTTTGCACATTTTCCGCATTTTATACACTTATCCTTATCCACTCTGTATTTATACAGGGAAATGGGATTAAATACGGAATAAAGTGCTCCCAGGGGACAGATATATTTGCAAAACGGACGGTAGATCAAAATAGAGAGAATGATCGTTATGACAAGGATCACATTCTTCCATATGTACAGCCAGCCCAGTGCACTGCGCATGGATTTATTCAGAAGTACCAGCGGCAGTCCGCCCTCCAGTGTTCCTGCCGGGCAGATCAGTCTTCCCACCATAGCTCCGATGAAGATAAGAAATCCCACCACATAATAAGCCATCTTGAAATTCCAGCTCCCTATCACAGCCTGAAGAGAACCGATAGGACAGGCGCCAACAGCACCGGGGCAGGAATAGCAGTTCAGGCCCGGAACACAGGCATTTTTCAATTTGCCTGTGTAAATTTTGCCTGTGACAAAGCCGGTAACATGACTGTTTGTAATAAACGCCCACAGTGCCTGGATTCCGTGGCGGGGCCACTCATTGATCTTCATATTTTTTGTGTTTTGTTTCTTATTACTTTTGTTATCGCTGTTCTTTTGATTACTCATTTATCCTATTCCTACACATTCCATACAGATATTAATGGCTTTTGTAAACACCACTGCCAGCTCTCCGCGGAAAATCCCATATCCCATAAAGCAGACTCCCACAAGCATAAGAATCAGCGCCGGCCATTTACTGTTCCATATTTTGCTGGTTTTTAATTTATCCATTTATTTTCCCTCTGTGACATTCTTATTCTCTGCCTATCAACACTTTTTTCCCTTCAAATGCAATCCATACTTTCGAATCCTGTCTAATGAAATGCCTTTTGCTTCAAGGCTTACTGCAACTGCATCCTCTCTGTTTAAATAATCTTTATCATAGACAAACGTATATCCTTCTTCTGTTTCAGCAATGATTCCGGCAAAATGACTTTGAATATATACATATCCTTTTCTATATTCTGACTCCACCTGTTCTGCTTATTTTATATCTGCCAGTGTTTCCATATACACATACGCAGTCTATATCGAATGTTTGAATCAAGCTTTGCACAGAGTGTTTTCATACTTCCTATCTTGAAATAGTTAATCCGTTCTCTGGTGAGCTGATTGACTTTCTCAACCTTGTAGCTGTTGCTAACTCCCCAACTGCGACAGGTGAGTTCTTTCATTCTCTTCTTAAACTTCGCTATTGACTTTGCATATGGTTTTGCCTTGTACTGGTATGCTTTTGAATCAAAGTAGAATCCAAATCCAAGGTATTTAAGTCCACTTGGTCTATCTACTTTACTCTTTGCCACGATGGCTCTCATGCTGCCTGTAAATTAATCATTTTTTATTTTCTAATATCATCCAGCAATCGAATCAACTTCTGTGTATCTTCCATCGTAGTAGCCCAGCTTGTGGCAAATCGGATTACGGAATGTGTCTCATCATATTTTTCCCAGAATCCAAATTCCACATCCTGGGCTATTTTTTTCATTACCTCATTGGACACAATACAGAAAATCTGATTTGTCGGTGTATCCAGAGCAAGTTTATATCCAAACTTCTTCAACGCTTCTTTAATCTGCTCTGCGGCATCGATTGCCGGTTTACCAATTCGCTCATAAAATCCATCTGTAAAAAGCTCATCAAACTGAATCCCTGCAATCCTGCCTTTCGCAAGCAATGCACCATGCTGCTTGATAATCGTAAAGAAATGCGGAATCAATCCTTTCTGCGGAATCACAACCGCTTCGCCGAATAATGCCCCACATTTCGTACCACCAATATAAAATGCATCACAAAGCTCTGCCAGATCCGATAACGTCACATCATTCTCCGGACTTACCAGTGCATAGGCAAGACGTGCTCCATCCACATAAAGCGGCAGATGATTTGCCCGACATACTTTACTGATTTCGGTTAACTCCTCTTTTGAATACAAAGTTCCATACTCTGTCGGCTGAGAAATATATACCATTCCAGGCATTACCATATGCTCATAGTTGGCATCATCATAGAAATCCTTTACCATCTTTTCAATCTGCGCCGCTCTGATTTTCCCATCCTTCTGCGGTAATGTCAGTACTTTATGACCACCAAATTCAATCGCTCCTGATTCATGTGTCGCAATATGTCCTGTCTCTGCCGCTACAACTCCCTGATAAGATTTCAGTAGTGCATCGATCACCGTTGCATTCGTCTGAGTTCCACCCACTAGCAGAAATATATCTGCATCCGGTGCATTACAAGCTGTTCTGATCTTCTCTTTCGCACTCTCTGTATAAGGATCCAACCCATATCCTACAGTCTTCTCCAGGTTTGTCTCCACCAGTTTCTGCATAATCGCAGGATGTGCGCCTTCCATATAGTCACTGGCAAAATATAAACGTAACACCTTATTGTTTTCATTATCTGTATTATTCATCTTTTATTTTTGTCCTCTCTTTTTCTGCCTGATCCGGTCAAACCTTTTCCATCAGTTCCTCTATCTCACAACATAAAACTTTTGCCAGACGAAGCAACGTTTCTGTCTGTGCCCTATTAATATTCTTCTGTCTTTGTTCATACTGTTGAATCGTGCGTACCGAAATACCGGACATTGCAGACAGTTCTGACTGACTAAGCCCTGCCAGTTTTCGTAAATCTTTCAATTTGGTATCCGGATTTGCAATACGATATAACTCATTCAGACGATCTGTCAGTTGCCTGATATCCATCTCATGATATGGTTCATAAAGCATTCGTATTTCCTGAATAGGAATCGCATTCTCAATATCCGAGAACGCCAGTCCTGTATCCCATTGATAATAGGCAAGTACCCATCCGGTCCAGTACTCCTGACTTCTATTATACGAATACCTACTCATAACCGAAGGAAACTTTTTCCCGGCTTCCCCAAGCACTGCATAAGCAATCTCAACTCCCGATTTTCCGGCAATTACAGAACAGTCTCCATTCTCAAATCGAAAGGCCATTTCACTGGTCAGGAAATATTTCCATGCAGTTTCTATCGAATTATCAAGATCGTTCACCAGATAGTCCAACATCCCCGCCAGATTTTTCTGCGCATTAGAAAGGTAACTCTTATCGTAAGCGTGGATCATCTGCTTTCATCTCCTCATCCAGAATTGTTGTTATATACAAATCTCCCCGCTGTCTGCGATTTCTTTCCACGTCAAAATACTGACGCCGGGCAGATTTATCACGGAAAGATTTCTTCTTATACCATTCTCTGCAATCTGCGGTTTCATATCCCAGAAATTCTAACCTCGCAAATGCCTGCCTGCTTTTTAATACAAACTGTTGCCCTAATTTTCCCAGACGCATGGCGTTCGATAATTGTCTGTAAGAAATTGCACCATTAATAAAATCAGATGCAAAAGAAAAATAGCTGTCATCTGCACGGTATCCAATAATGATATCATATGACAGGTAATCTAAATGACAGTTTTGTATCAAATACTCTTTTGCTTCAGCTGCAAGAGGTGTGGATACATCAAATTCCCGATTTTCCAACAGGATTGTCAGCCAATGCAGCATTGTATAGTCTTTATTCAGGTTTAAAATCGAAAGTCCTTCACATTCCATTTTATACTGATTTGAATAGCCATTGTGGTCTATCCCAACACCCCATTCTTTCACCATATTGGGATTCTCCGTACAGTAAAAACCTATACCATAGTCATTATAGGGTTTTCCATATCCGTATTTTGGTTTTTCTATGATATGATCCGAACCATGATAAATTATTTTTTCCATAGACACCTCCTGTCATTAATATACTCCTGTAGGAGTATAAATTCAATATAAAAAAGGTTACTATCTATAATCAGATAGTAACCAAAACTTACTGTTTACTCCGTTCTCAGTAACAGCCAAAATTTCTCTAAAAAAACCTTTATATATGAGCTGGAAAGTGGGCTCTCTTTTTTTGTATCCATAACCAAACACACTCTAGTGCGCCATCTTCATATTGTAAATAAATGTTCCTAAAGATGCGAGAATGATCAACGCATATCCCGTAAAACTGTATTTATCCGGAATCTCCCCAAACAGGAAGAATCCCAGCAACGTTGCAAAAATAATCTGCGAATAATCAAAAATAGAAATTTTTCCAGCTGGTGCATAAGTATAAGCCGCCGTAATTGTAAACTGCCCACCTGCAGCAAACAGCCCGGCCATCAGTAATGTGACAAGCTGTTTCATACTCATCGGCGTAAAATGAAATACCATCCATGGAACCACCGACAGACAGGAGAAGAAGGAAAAGTAAAACACAATGACCGGTCCCTTCACACCATGCGTTCCAAGCACACGAACCATCGTATACGCAATTCCAGCTCCAAGTCCACCGCACACTCCAATCAGTGCCGGTATCAGTGCTGCATTATGAAATCCCGGCTTCACCACAAACAGACAGCCGATAAATGCCAACGCCACACAAGCTGCCTGCGCTGGTTTAATTTTCTCCTTTAACAACAAGAAAGAAAAAATAATTGCAAAAAACGGAGACAACTTATTCAAAATCGAAGCATCTGCCACCAATAAATGATCGATCGCGTAAAAGTTACAAAGAATCCCCAACGTACCGCAGACGCAACGAAGAACCAACGGTCCCCAATATTTCTTATCAACCTTCGGTGCCGTACGATTTTTGCACAAAATAATCGCCGCAAACACCGCCGCCACCAGATTTCTAAAAAAGCTCTTCTCCACTGACGGCAAATCACCTGCCAGACGCACACTCACATTCATACAAGCAAAGAAAAACGCCGACAGGATGATCATTATCATACCCTTTATGTAATTTTCCTGTTTCATCAGATTTAACCTGCCTTTCTGTCCTGACATTTTACATATTACGTTTCAGTCTAAACTACTTACAAACACTGCTATAATATATGCAACCTGTCTTTTACCCGTTAATCATAACACGAACCGAAGATTCGGTACAGATATAAATAGCGTCAGGCGGATATTCACAATTGAAACAAAGGACTTACTTGATTCCCAGTTCCTTTTTTACTTCCTTAATTTCCGGAATAGACGGTGTCGCTCCCGGTCTTGAAACTGCAATGGAAGATGCCTTTGCAGCCATTCTCAAAGCTTCCTGAATGCTTCTTCCTTCGATAGTTGCCGCAATAAAGTATCCTGTAAACGTATCACCGGCCGCTGTGGTATCCACCGCTTTTACCTTAAAAATATCCTGGAAAACTTTCTCTTTCCCATCATAATAAACTGCCCCATCACTGCCCAATGTCAGTACAAAACAGGCATTTGGGAATTTCTCTGCCATGGCATCCAGAATCTGATCTTTATCTTTAAATCCGGTAATCTGCTCTCCTTCAATTTCATTCAAAAGAAACAGATACACCTTACTAAGATCGCAGGTACTCAGCTTATCATCAAACGGTGACGGATTCATTACAATTTTCATCTTTTTCTCATAAGCCTGGTCAATAATATAGTCCAGCATATTGATTTCATTCTGTAAAATCAGGTAATCGCCCTCTCCGAAATCTGCCAGAACTTCATCCACAAATTCCTTCGTCTGCATCTGATTAGTTCCACCATAAAGAATAATACAGTTCTGCGCATTCTTATCTACCTGAATCATGGTATGACCGCCTTTTACCGGCATTCTGCGGATATATCTGGTATCTACCCCTGCTTCCTTACATGCATCCAGAAGAATATCCCCATCTGTTCCAACAATCCCGGCATGATAAACAGGAACTCCCGCCTTTGCCAGAGCAATAGACTGGTTCAGTCCCTTTCCGCCGCTGAAAACTTCCAGCTTAGACGAATGCTGAGTCTCACCGCCTACAATAATGTGGTCCACAGAATATACATAATCCACATTTAATGAGCCATAGTTTAATACCTTCATGTAAAAATCCCTCCATTTATTTCGTTTTTACCGTACAAAATTTATCTGAACAGTGTTTATATCTATATTATGTTGTGCAAGTCAACTTCCGTCAACATTATTTTTCCTCCTGTCTGCCCTCGTCCATACCAACACATTTGTCAAAAATTCATCCGTTCCCAAAATCCTCTCATCCATAATCTGGCATATCCGCGAAACAAGATACGGGTAACCGCTTGTATAATCATAAATCAGCTGACTGATTTCCCGGATATTCATTCCCGTCTGATAATCCTGCTCATATTCATTCAGCATGCTTTCAATATCTTTAACTGAAAAGCTCATGTCCAGACGAAAATCTACTGCTATATTCCATGGACTGTTATACTTTGATTCCTCCTGTGGATGCAGTTTTAGTTTTAAAGTTTTTACATCATACACACCTGCCAGAACCACTGACTGAAATGTAGAATCCTTCCCCTGCTGCCATTTCAGATATTTCTCTCTCAGCAGTCCGAGAAAAGAAAGAAAAATGTGATTTTCATTCCAAGCGAACGCATTGGAAACTTTTCAGAAAGAGGGCTGCTCCAGTCATTTACAGTTTTCTCCGGAACACAAGTTCCTGTAATGCAAAATTTTTTTGCCATGACCGTATCCTCCTGACCTTAGTTTACAGACCAGGCGAATATGCACAATTCGCCTTCGCTGCTTGTTTGATTTGAGTCAATCGGATATTCGCAATCCGCTTTCGCTACTTGCTCATAACCGAATAACTGCTCCGCAGTTTATCAGGAGGGGCTTGTACCCCTCCTGATACAAGCAAGTCCCACCCACTGCTTATTGCTTCTCGCAATTGAAGCAGGGGACTTACTTGATTCGGTTAAATTGTAACACGAACCAAAACCAGTTACAATCATCTCTCATTGACTTTTCCATACTGTTGTGTTACCCTAGAGCGTGTTTGAAAAAGGCTTTCTACAAGATATGCGTCACAATTTATGGGAGATTTTTCAAACACGCTCTAACAGCAGTAAAAAATTTGCATATGGATAATAACAACGGGAGCCTGTGTAACAGGCTGAGAGGAAGATATATCTTCGACCGCACCTGATATGGATAATGCCAGCGTAGGGAATGTATGAATGAATCGAAATCTGCCAGTGTATTATTCCGGCAGATTTTTTATATTCCACAACTTAAGGAGGTTCACAATGAACACAGACAGAGCAAAAACATTCCGAATGGTCATGCTCGCCATGATGGTTGCCATCGGCGTAGTCATTTCACCAATTCTGAGAATCGAGGGAATGTGCCCGACCGCACACCTGATCAACATCGTCTGTTCCGTACTTCTGGGACCATGGTATTCACTTCTGTGTGCCACTCTCATCGGAATTATCCGTATGATGTTTATGGGTATCCCACCACTGGCACTGACAGGTGCCGTATTCGGTGCATTTTTATCCGGTGTTTTCTACCGCGCATCCCATGGAAAAATCATCTGCGCAGTGATCGGTGAAATCTTCGGAACCGGCATTATCGGTTCTCTGGTTTCCTATCCTGTCATGGCATTTCTTATGGGAAGAAGTGGACTGAACGCATTCTTTTACACACCAATGTTTCTGGCAGCAACCTGCATGGGCGGTACCATCGCCTACTTCTTCCTGAAAGCATTAAGCCACTCAGGAATGCTTGCCAAATTTCAGCAAAGCCTTGGAGCAAAAGTATATGATCGAAAATCAGACAAGAACCAGACAACTTACCAGAGCAGCACAGCCGCTGATTCACTGCATCACTAATCCGATTTCTATCCATGACTGTGCCAATATCATCCTGGCGGCAGGAGGCCGCCCAATCATGGCAGAACACCCTGCGGAAGTAGCCGAAATCACCAGCCACGCGCAGGCACTGGCATTAAACCTCGGGAACATCACCGATGCCCGTATGGAGTCCATGCCGAAATCCTTAAAAACTGCTGGCATCATTCACATTCCAGTCATGCTCGATCTGGTAGGAACTGCATGTAGCACTCTTCGCTATGAATTTGCGCAAAAACTTATGAGCATTCATATGCCAGAACTTCTAAAAGGAAATATGTCCGAACTCCTTGCGATGTCCGGACAGACCGCTCACGCGATCGGTATCGACGCAGGTACACAGGATACGCTCACAGACGCCAACCGTTTCCACCTGCTGGAACTCTTCCAGGAAAAAGCAGCTCAGTGGAACACCACACTCCTTATTACCGGAAAAGAAGATATGGTTGTCTCAGCCGACAAATGTACATTCATTACGCGCGGCACTCCTGCCATGTCGCAGATTACCGGAACCGGATGTATGCTTGGAATGATCTGTGCTACTTATCTGGCAGTTACCGATCCGTTCACTGCTGCCGTATCTGCTGCTACAGAATTTGGCATTGCCGGGGAAAAAGCAGAAAAAAACAGCTCCGGTCCCGGAAGTTTCCAGGTGGAACTGTTCGATCAGTTTTATAATCTTGCACCGCAGGATATTTTTTAGCCGAATCAAGTAAGTCTCTCCGAATAAACTGCATAACAGTTATTCCGTGTAAAACTATGTATTGAAAGCGACTTAAAAATACCCCCTTATCTAAAAAAGTCCTTCCAGATGCTTCAGATAAATTCTTATCTCGTTAATCTCGGAAGGACTTTTTCTTTTACTAAAATAAAAAATTTCTTATTCTGTATGCTTTTATAACATTTAACTTTTGCTACTCTATTATATCTCTTAAGTTTCTTACGCTTCTACTCCACGCATCTTCGCCAACTCTTTTCTGGCAAACACAATCGCCAGCACAAATGCCGCAGCATCAGCGATCGGACCTGCATACATCACGCCATCAATTCCCATAAATAACGGGAAGATAACAATCAATGGCAACAGGAAAATTACCTGTCGTGTCAGCGACATAACAATACCCAGCTTCGCTTTTCCAATAGATGTAAAGAATCCGGATGACATTGGCTGAATTCCATTTGCAAATGTCATAAACATAAAGATTTTCAGATAACGTTCCGCAAACTGGAAATACAACTCACTTCCTGTTCCAAAAATCCCCACAATCTGGTGTGGAAACAGCTGGAAACATAAAAAGAATATCGTTGCGATTACCGTACAGGCAGTTACAGAATAACGATACGCCTGTCGAACTCTGTCATATTTTTTCGCTCCGTAATTAAATCCCCAGATTGGCTGACTTCCCTGAGAAATTCCAATGCAGATAGCCATAAATACCTGATTTACCTTAGAAATAACTCCAACACACGCAATCGGAATATCACTTCCATAAACCGAATTTCCGCCATAATAACGCAGAATATTATTCAGCACGATCTGCACAATTGCCATGGCAATCTGGTTAATACAGGAAGCAAGCCCCAGTGAAATAATTGCCTTCAGGTATCTCATTCTCGGTTTCAGCATCTCACTTGTCAGACTCATATTTCGGAATTTCCAAAAATATACAACTACCAGAATTCCAGAAACGATCTGCCCAATCACAGTTGCCCATGCAGCGCCCTTAATTCCCCAGCCAAATACAAAAATAAATAATGGATCAAGAATCGTATTGATAACCGCACCTATCATAATACAAGTCATAGAATAAGTCGGGCTTCTGTCCGCTCTGACAACATGATTGCCGCCAACAGACAAAATATAAAGCGGAAGTCCAAATGCAGTAATTCCTGTATAATCAACCGCATACGGCATCACATCCGTAGTTGCCCCAAACAATGTCAGCAACGGTTTCAAAAACACCAGAACAATCACCGCAAGAATCACACCACTGATTACCAGTGAAGATAAAGCCGTACCTGCAATCCCACTGGCCTTCTTCTCCCGTCCTGCTCCCATTTCCAGATTATAATTCGACGCACCTCCGATTCCCAGAAGCAACGCCAGTGAAGTGGCAATCGTCGTAACAGGAAATGCCACATTGGTAGCTGCATTTCCCAGCATTCCCACACCCTGTCCGATAAAAATCTGGTCCACAATATTGTACATTGCGCTGACCAGCATACTGATAATCGCAGGAATCGCAAACTTTGCGATCAGTCCACCCATCGGTACTACACCAAGTGGATTTTGTCCCAGTGAGTTCGCTTCCTGCGTACCTTGATTATTTTTTTCCAAGTAAAATTCTCCTTCTTTCCCTCAATTTTTCATAGGTTTTTCATTCGCAGCGTTATCCTTAATCTCCGTAACTGCCACTTATTTATAGTAAAATCCTATTTTTAATTTTACAGCACAGCATTTACTTTACCATTTCTTAATCTTTCCTGCAATGCAAAAAGCATGCAAACTCTTTCTATTTTTGAAAGATTCTCATGCTTTTATAACCAGTTCTGTTAAGTTTACAGCATCTCGATCAACGCAGCAATTCGTGTATTCAGCTGTCCCATATCCGACTGAGAATAATCAGTCTGTCCACACTCTTTGCACCGGAACAGTTTTCAAAAGCAACAACCACACCGCCGTTTTCTTCAATGGCCTTCACAACTTTCATCGTAGCTCCGCCCATTGGACATCCTGTGATCAGAATACGATGTTTCTTTCCTTCATTCTTGCCTGCTGCATATTCTTCTTTTACCTTCGCTGTCAGTGCATCAATCTCTGCCGGAACCTTAGAACGGTCAAATTTAAATTTCTTCTCCAGATATTCCTTGAAACGGATAATCTCACTCTTCCAATACTGCAATGCAGACTCTGTCTGTTTATGCGGAAGTTCCAGAATAAATATATCTTTAAAACCTCGTATGCCTATTCACATATTTCGCCTTATACTTTGAATACACGATCGTCTGATCCTTATACAGCCCATAATATCCTGAAGCCGCATAACTGATAGACACCGCGATCAGATAAAAAGAAACACCCTTAAATCCAAACATCTCAAATGCAATCAAAATCGATGTAATCGGACAGTTCGTTACTCCGCAGAACACAGCCGCCATACCACATGCCGCACAGATAGACGGTGAAAGTCCCAGCCAGTTTCCCATCACACATCCAAACGTTGCCCCGATACAAAATGATGGTACAATCTCACCACCACGAAATCCTGCACGCATCGTCAATGCGGTCAAAATCAGCTTCCAGAAGAAATCCAATGGCCGTGCCTGACCTTCTTCCACTGCTTTCTCAATCAGTTCTGCACCAGCTCCCATATAATCTGTTGTCCCGAGAAGCAATGTAATTCCAATTACAAGACAGGCACCCACAACTACGCGGACATACGAATTTTTAATCCATCTTGTATAAACCCCTGCAACACCGTTCAATACCATACAAAATACAATACTGACCACTGCACATCCACATGCCACAACTCCCATTTTCAAGCCAGTCTCAATCGTCAGCTCTGGAATATCCACCACATGAAAAGCCTCCGGCGTAACTCCCATTCCGGCAGCAAACCCAGATGCGACCAATGAAGCGATCATACAAGGCATCAATGCCGTATAATACATAACTCCCACACTTACAACTTCCAGTGCAAACACAGCTGCCGCCATCGGTGTTCCAAACAATGCGGAGAAAGCTGCACTCATACCGCACATAACAATCACATGCCGATCCTCTTCATCCAGATGAATCCATCTTCCAAGCTGATTCGCAATACTTCCGCCAAGCTGAATCGCCGCTCCCTCACGTCCTGCAGAACCTCCGGCCAGATGCGTAAGAGCCGTAGAAATAAAAATCAGCGGTGCCGACAAAATCGGAACATCATCCTGTGATCTTACTGTAGAAAGTACCTGATTCGTACCTCCATCATCCTTGCCAAACTTCTCATACAAAAATACAATGATCAGTCCCATCATCGGCAGCAAATAAAACGTCCATCCATTTTCCTTCCTGTAACTGGTCACTCCTTTTAGCGCAAAAGAAAACAGCGTACTGGCCGCCCCTACAATACATCCTACAACAACTGCTATCATCAGCCATTTCACAAGATTCCCCACATCACGCTGAATCTCACCGCTATAATATTGCAGTTTCCTTTTTAATGTACTTTCTTCCAACGGACTATATTCTTTCGGACTTTGTTCTTCTGTACTCTGCTTCTTTGTGACATTCTCCTGAATTGCGCACTTTTCCTCTTTCTTCATTTCCCCCTCTTGCCTTTCCTATAGCAGTCTCAAGATTGCTATAAATTCTTTTTCTGTAATTTTCTCCACCACTACAATAATTTCTGCTTAGAAAATTACACCTGTATTCATTTTAGCATATCTCAAGTACATCTTCCATATAGAGAAAAATATATCCCATGCACTATAATTACGCTAATATAAAAAATATTTGCAAAAAGCAGGAATTTTTTTGCGCAATTTCATTAACGTGTTATACTTAACTCATTAAGGCAGAAAGCTTTTTCCAAAATACAATTCCAGCTTCAGCCAGGAGGATTAAATTTATGAAAGCATATGAACGTTTATTATCTTATGTAAAAGTCTTCACCCCAAGTAGTGAAGAAACCAATACATCTCCATCCACACAATACCAGTTCGACCTTGCCAGACAGCTTGTGCAGGAGTTAAAAGAACTGGGAGTAGATGACGCTAATGTAGATGAACATTGTTATGTCTATGGACACATTCCGGCAACCAACGGATACGAATCTCGCAAAAAACTCGGTTTTATCGCACATATGGACACCGTATCTGATTTCTGCGATCATCCGGTTACTCCTATCGTTACTCCGGATTATGACGGTAAAGAACTTGCACTTGGAACCAGTGGCAGAATTCTCTCCCCGAAAATGTTTCCTCATCTCTCAACCTTAAAAGACAGAACTCTGATTACTTCCGACGGAACCACAATTCTCGGCGCAGATGATAAAGCCGGAATCGCCGAAATCATGACCATGATTGAACGACTGAACAGCAAAAATATTCCTCATGGACCACTCTCCATCGCATTCACTCCAGACGAAGAAATCGGAATGGGACCAGCACATTTCAACGTAAAGAAATTCGATGCAGATTACGCCTACACACTCGACGGCGATACAGAAGGCGAAATCCAGTACGAAAACTTCAATGCAGCCAGAGCAGTTGTAGAATTTACCGGCGTCAACGTCCATCCCGGTTCATCCAAAAACACCATGGTAAATGCAGCATTAGTCGCTATGGAGTTTAATTCTATGCTTCCATCAGCCGATACTCCACGCGATACCGAAGACTATGAGGGATTTTTCCACCTTTGTTCCATGAACGGCGATGTATCAAGTGCTACTCTCGATTACATCATCCGCGATCACGATATCTCCTCCTTCGAAGCCCGCAAAAAAACAATGCAACACATCACCAAAATCTTAAATGAAAAATGGGGCACCGGAACTGTGAAACTCACCATCACAGAACAATACCGAAACATGAAAGAAATCATTGACACATGCATGGAACTGATTGACTGCGCAGTTGCCGCATGCAAAGAATGCAATACCCCATCACTGATTACCCCGATCCGCGGCGGCACAGACGGCGCCCAGTTAAGCTTCATGGGCCTGCCCTGCCCAAACCTCGGAACCGGCGGACACGCTTACCATGGACCTTATGAGCATATCACTGTAGAAGGTATGGATATCGCTGTTGAAGTAGTATTAAAGATTGTTGAATTATTTTATAAATAATTTCTATTTAACCAGATTAAGCAAGTACCAATAAACTGCAAAAAGTTATTCCGCATAAAAACACGTAACGTAAGTGAATGACCTTATCTGCTTAATTGACTTACTTCTCTTTATGGAAAACAAGACCCTCACTGCCAGATAAATATAACAGTGAGGGTCTCATTATTTATATATATTTCCATTTTCAAGCGCAACAGATTATTTATTGGCAATCCGCTTCGCTGCTTACTCATAACTGCTTTACAGTTTGTTTAAAGCACAAGTACTCATATTAACGTTCTTCCCAACTTCTCCATTCTCTGTCAACTCTACCTTTACATTCTCAGAAGAAACAAAACCATCGTCTGAATCATGTATTGTAATAAAATCTTCTGAAGGCCATTTCTGAACAAAAATATTATTATAGAAACGGTCATCTATTTTCTATGAACAGTTAGTATATAGATACCTGTTTTTCCACACAAAAAAAACCAGCTAATTACTAGCTGGTTTTTACTATATCTTCAAAACTACATACATGTTGACATTTCCTTGAGATCATTCTTCCTGCGATT
>NZ_JBQHVP010000025.1:0-48997 GCF_052064435.1 Blautia sp. HCP3S3_B11 | reverse complement strand
GAGATCATGACAATGCCAGGTCTGCCGAAGGTTCCGGCTGCCGAGAGAATCGACGTAGACGAAACAGGTAAGATCACAGGTCTGTTCTAATCTAACAGAATTCTGATAAAGAAATAATTGCATATGTTCAAACGGTATTTACAGGCGGGAAGATTTCCCGCCTGTTTTTGTACAACAAAATACCGCCATGAACTTATTTTCATAAATTCACAGCGGTATTTATTATAGTCTCTTTATTTTACAATCTGCCTTTATTATTTCTTCGACAATGTATTTCTTAGAATAACTGTTTCATAGCCGGATACAGTGTACGGAATTTCTGGTATTTCTCCTCATATTTCGCAACCAGCTCAGGATCTGGTTCTACTGTATCGACAACTTTAGCAAATTTCTTACCGATTGTTTCTACATCCGGATAAGCGCCACAGCCTACTGCTGCAAGCATTGCGCCACCCATGGATGGTCCTTCTTCATTTTCCAGAACATCTACTTTCAGGTTCATAACGTTAGCAATAATCTTCTTCCAAAGCGGGCTCTTAGCTCCACCACCGCAGATTTTTGTTCTCTCAATCTTGATTCCAAGACTTCTTGCAACTTCCAGAGAATCACGAAGTCCAAATGCAACACCTTCCAGAACAGCCTGTGTCATATCAGCTCTTGTGCTGTCCATGGACATTCCGAAGAATACGCCTCTTGCATCCGGGTTATTGTGCGGAGAACGTTCTCCCATCAGGTATGGCAGGAAGAACACATTATTCTCTCCAAGCTTCTGAATCGGAGCCTGCTCTGCTGCGAAATCCTTTGTCTGAAGGATTTCTTCTGCCCACCATTTATTACAGGAAGCAGCACTAAGCATGCATCCCATCAGATGATAACTTCCATCTGCATGGCAGAAAGAATGAAGTGCATTGTTTTCATCCACACCAAAGTTCTTGCTGGAAATAAATACAGTTCCGGATGTTCCAAGAGAAATATTGCACTGTCCGTCACCAACTGTACCTGTTCCAACAGCTGCTGCCGCGTTATCTCCGGCACCTGCAACAACTTTTACATCTTCTGAGAATCCAAGTTCTTTTGCAATTTCAGGTTTCAGAGTTCCTACTACTTCCCAGCTCTCATACAGTTTCGGAAGCTGTTCTTCTGTGATACCGCAGATTTCCAGCATTTCCTTTGACCAGCAACGGTTCTTTACATCAAGCAGAAGCATACCGGAAGCATCGGAAACATCTGTGCAGAAAGAACCAGACAGACGATATGCCAGGTAATCTTTCGGCAGCATAATTTTAACTACTTTCTTGAAATTCTCAGGTTCATTTTTCTGCATCCAGAGAATCTTCGGCGCTGTAAATCCTGCAAAAGCAATATTTGCTGTATATTCAGAGAGTTTCTCTTTTCCGATCACAGTATTCAGATACTCTGTTTCCTCGCCTGTACGGCCATCGTTCCAGAGAATTGCAGGACGGATTACGTTGTCATCTTTGTCCAGAGTTACCAGACCATGCATCTGACCACCGAAACCAATTCCAGCTACCTTAGTTCTGTCAATATCCTTTGTCAGTTCTTTCATACCTTCCATGCTCTGTGCAAACCAGTCTTCCGGTTTCTGTTCAGACCAGCCTGGATGCGGGAAAAATAACGGGTATTCTTTTGAAACAATATTACAGATTTTTCCTGAATCTTCCATAAGAAGAAGTTTTACAGCGGAAGTACCAAGGTCAATACCGATATAATACATAATTTTATTCTCCTTTTTATCACATTACTATTTGCATTTCATTATTACTGATTTAGTTCCATTCATTATTATCACGATTTGATAACAGGGCATCTGATATGAAATCAGTTACTCTTTATTATTGAATGGATTTCTCACATTCACTTAATCTAATACATCCCAGGGTAAAACCCCGGGATGCCTTATAATTATCGCGTCAGTCTATTATCATTTATAATTCAGATTCAATCTTTATCAAATTCTGATTATCCCCATGGATTCTCTGTCGGGTATCTTACGCCTGCCGGCTGGTTGTATCCGATTTCTTCAACCGGTACACCGATATATTTGAATACTTCAAACAGAGCTTTTCCATAATGTCCGAATGCTACTGCTCCGTGATGTGGGTATCCTCCCTCGATCAGTACATGACGGTAGAAACGTCCCATTTCCGGAATAGCGAATACACCGATAGAACCAAAGGATTTCGTTGCAACAGGAAGAACTTCACCATGTGCAATATATCCACGAAGTTTGTTATCAGCTGTGCTCTGCAGACGATAGAATGTGATACCTCCAGGTACGATATCTCCTTCAAGAGTTCCGTTTGTAACCTCTTCCGGAAGAGATCTTGCCATGATCATCTGGTTCTTCATCTCACAGAAGGAAAGCTTGCTGGAAGCTGTATTTCCACAATGGAATCCCATGAATGTATCTTTCAGTGTGTAGTTATATTTGCCTTCGATAGACTCTTTGTACATATCCTTCGGTACAGAATTGTTGATGTCAAGCAGTGTAACTGTATCCTGGCTTACAACTGTTCCGATGAACTCACTTAATGTACCATAGATATCAACTTCACAGGATACCGGGATGCCCTGAGCTGTCAGACGGCTGTTTACATAGCAAGGAACGAATCCGAACTGTGTCTGGAATGCCGGCCAGCATTTTCCTGTTAATGTTACATATTTACGATATCCTCTGTGAGCCTCTACCCAGTCTTTCAGAGTCAGTTCATACTGAGCAAGTTTCTCAAGAATTTCAGGTTTCTTGTTTCCTGCACCAAGTTCTTCTTCCATTTCTTTAACAACTACCGGGATTCTCTCATCTCCTGCATGTTTGTTGAATGCTTCGAACAGATCAAGTTCAGAGTTCTCTTCGATTTCAACACCAAGGTTGTAAAGCTGTTTGATCGGAGCGTTACAAGCAAGGAAGTTTGTTGGACGTGGTCCAAAGCTGATGATCTTTAAGTTGCTTAATCCTTCAACTGCTCTTGCGATTGGAAGGAAGTCATGGATCATATCTGCGCAGTCTTCTGCGTCACCAACCGGATATTCCGGAATATATGCTTTTACATTACGAAGCTGTAAGTTGTAGCTTGCATTTAACATACCGCAGTATGCATCTCCACGTCCCTGGATCAGGTCGCCCTGTGTTTCTTCAGCTGCTGCACAGAACATCTTCGGTCCTTCGAAGTGTTTAGCAAGAAGTGTTTCGGAAATTTCCGGTCCGAAGTTTCCAAGATATACGCAAAGTGCGTTACATCCGGCTTTCTTGATATCTTCAAGAGCCTGAACCATATGGATTTCGCTCTCTACGATACAGATTGGACATTCATAAATGTCTTCTGCACCATATTTCTTTGTATAAGCCTCTACAAGTGCTTTTCTTCTGTTTACGGAAAGGCTTTCCGGGAAACAGTCACGGCTTACTGCTACGATTCCGACTTTTACTTTTGGCATGTTATCGATCATGATTAATTCTCCTTTTTTCTTTCTGAAATTCCTTATGTTAAATATTAGGTTTATTAGGTTTCGTTCTGATTATTATTTTCAAAAACCATATCATTCTGATTCTATTGCCGGTTACTGTTTACAATTGCTCTATATTCGTAACCTGCTCACTCTGTCCACAGAGTTCTGACCAGATTATTGAAATCAGTCAATTGTGATATTCTCTCCGCGAAGTCCGTTTACTGCACCTTCAATCGCTGCATCTTCATGTGCGATGAGCCATTTATTCTTAGCTGTCAGCAAGCTGTCCTCGCCTGTCTTTGCAGTTTCAAATGTGAGATCAGTATTCGTTCCTGCCGGAAGTACAACTACACACTGGAATCCGCCATCCTGTACATTGCATGGTGCGTAATGAAGTGTTGTTGCATATACCTCAATACCTGTTCCTGCCGGTACAAGAAATGCTTCGATCTTAGAAGTGTCATATGTAAGCTCATCAGTAATATCCTGCTGGCTTCCGATCAGCAGAACCAGATCAGTTACAGCTACATTAATCTCTGAACTGCGATGATACTCTACTGCATTCAATTTCTTGTTATGTCCGTTGCAATATCCAATCTCAATCGGAATTCCGCCGAACCCTTTATTCTGTAATTCCTTTGCTACGTCTAATGCTTCCAGTTCTTCTACAGAAGGAACATAAACAACATCATCCGGAACCGGTGTGTGTTTCATTTCTTTAAGAAGAGCACTGAAATCATACCCCTCAAGCACCTTTCCATATTTGTGGAAAGAAGCGTCTGCTACATTCTGAATCTTCACCTGTAAACCTCCTTTTTCCTCTAATGTACTGACAAAATCATTCGGAACATCACCTTGTTGGCACACCAAGGACTTTCACGTTATCTTTACTGTGACTTAAGTATAGCAGACAGACTATCCCTTTTCGCCATTTTTCTTGACTATTCTATAGCGTTTTTTTGACATTTTTGATTTTCCTGCTTACGCATCTCACTCGGCAGAATCCCGTATCTCTTCTGAAATTCCCCCGAAAAACCGCGGCTGCTGCAAAATCCGTTATCCAGTGCAATCTGACTAATTGTATGGTCCGTATTCATCAAATCTCTGTACGCATATGCCATACGAATGTCCTGCAAATACGTTTTATAGTTGATTTTTGCATATTTTTGAAACATTCGCGACAAATACGCATCAGAATAACCAAATGTAGCCGCCAGATCCGAAAGTTTCAGATCTTCTTTATAATGTTCACGCATATAAGTGGTGATTTTTGACAAAGTGTCCAACTTACGGCTATGCCGTATCTCCTTCTCATATGCCTCCGTCAATCGATAATTCTTGACCAGCATATACATAATCTCATAAAACAAAGACATCGTCCTGAATTCATATCCCGTATCCCTCGCTGTATACACCTTATACAACTTCTTAATCAGCGAAGCCAGCTTTCCATCCGCCTCCGCATCCTGACTGCGAAACCGAATAAAACGCTGCGCCGTAAAATAATTCTCAAACTGCTTCAGAGGAATCTGCAACACCACAGTCTTGTTTCGCTCTGCCGCATGAATCGAATGAATCTCATTAGAATTAATAATCAACTGCTCCCCGGCCTTTAACGGATACTCCTCCTTATTCAAAAAAAACTCCAGATGCCCCTCCATAACTGCAAAAATCTCAATCGAAGTATGCCAATGCTTCTCCCTCACATAATTTCCATTTCCACCCTCAAAAAGAAACACCTTAAACGGCAGTCCTTCATTCGGAATGATCAGTTCATGCTGAAACTCCATATTCTTTCACCTCTTTCCACTATTACACTAAATTTACACATTATAATTACCAGTAACCAGTGCGAAAAAATAGTTTATTTTTTCGCACGTCCCATCTGAAACTATAAAAAAGAACCGCAGTATCTGCCACTTCACACGATACTGCGGTAAATCACATATTCCTATCTGTTCCGTCAGAAATAAGCAGCCTCTTATTTGCAGATCTCTGCAACCACCTGATTAATCACCTTACCGTCTGCCTTTCCCTTCAGATCAGCCATAACAGCCTTCATGATCTGTCCCTTATTCTTTGTTGCAAGAACCTCTGCAAACTTCTCTTCTAGATATGCTTTAATCTCTGCGGCATCCATCTGCTTCGGAGCATATTTAGCAATCACATCATATCTGGCCTGATACTCAGCCTTCAGATCCTCACGACTCTCCGGACAGGTATCCAGCTGTTCTTTTACAGTTTTCAGCTCTTTCAGGATTACTCTGTCAACCAGATCACTCTTGATCTCATCACGACATCCCTCATCAATAGCCACTTTCTTTACTGCCGCAATCAGAGAAGACACCGCTTCCTTTGTCACTTTATCCTTCGCTTTCATAGCTGCAACCATATCTTTTCTTAATACTTCAAGTTCCATTTTATATTCCTCCTCGTTTCCTATATGATTCTTTATCTCAAATCATCTTTTTATCCATCAGCATACCACTATTTATCCGAAAATCCAATGCTAATTTGCCTGGAAATTAAATTTATGTGGAAGTTTTCCCTCTTTTTTATAGACACTTTTATACAATTCTTTCCAGACCTTCCCCAGGGAATCCTCTCCTTCACGAATATCCTCTGGTATGAGACCACCTTTACTTTCCAGTAGATCAAGCGCCTTTTTATCTTGTTTCAGCCCATGAAGTGCCTGGACATACCCCAGTTTCAGTCTGCTGTCTTCTTGTTCTTCTTTATCCAATTTCCGATAGAAATGACTTAATTCTTCATATTTCTCTGCCAGCAAAAGAATTCTGAATCCTTCTTTCAGATAAGACAGTTCTTTTCGCTCAAACGCCATTCCCTGAAGGATATATCTGCCAGCCTGATCCTTTTCATTCTGCATCAGTTTTACACAGCTAAGACCATGGAATGCCCATGCACTTTCTCTCAATTTGAGCGAATCCTCAAAAGCTTTCTCTGCCTTCCCGTAGTCTTCTTTTCGATAATATCCCAGCCCAAGCTGATAGTACGCATACCAGTTCTGTGCATTTTCTTCCATATGAGCTTCCAGGAAATCTACATTTGTCTCATCTATCATAAATTCATCTGGTACTTCCAGTGGTTTCGGACAATGCAAAATTCCTGTTTCAAAAAAATGCTTCCATTTTTCCAAAACTGCCTCTTCTTTTGAATTTTCAGCTTGAGATTCATTTACAGCTTTCATAGAAAATTCCAGATGTTTTGTACTTTCTCCATGCACTGCAAGTGCCCCATATCCGCTTCCTCTATATACTGTCTGCGCTTTTTTTCTTGACATCTCTTTTGATGTTTCCAGTTTCTCTTTCAACTTTTCGTGAAGTCCTGTCTCAAGAATCTTTTCGGTTACCAGAACTGTACGTTCTCTGTATTCTTTCTCCAGCACATCTTCAGAAATCTGAACAGAACCATACTGTTCCATCCACTCCCAGGCTGTGTGAGGTGCCATCGGAATACATCCATACTGTGTCTTTCCAAGTCCTGCCTGAATCTCCAGATAACGTCCTGCCTTATCTGTGAGATATTCCTGCCAGTGATTAGATGCATCCTGATTTCCCCAGGAAAAAAGCTTTCTGCTACGTAAACGATCTGTCGAAATCTGCAATAAACCATAACCGGTTTCATCTATATTTGCTATATATTTCGGACATCCAGCCGGAATATCAAAGAAATAATCTACGGATTTTTTTATAGCAGTATAATCAGAGATATCGATATTCTCTACCATCGGAAGATCTACCTTCGTAACCTGTGTTCCTCTTGATGTAAATGCCTGTACCGCCGGCACAACAACTCTTCCGTTTTTGTATTCCGGAACCGCCATATTACTCCACCAGTACATTGGTACTACTTCTTTTCCCTCATTTACAATACGCATCCGGCAATTCAAAAAGCTGCTGTCTTTTTCCAGCCAGAAGTCCATCTGATAAGTCACTTTTCGAATACGCTCATATTCATACATACGCAGAACCGGTTCCCCATCTTCATTAACAGTCTGTGCGGTGTAAATCGGTTCAGTTGTAAAAGGATTATGTCCGATAATACCTATGTTCCATTCCACACCTCCGCTAAACCAGGCGTTACGTACTGCCAGATTGCTAAACTGCAGAACATCATTGGTATACAGCAGGTTTCTTCCTGTATATTTATCCCAGAGTTCCCATAACCTGCCTCCGAATTCCGGAAGAAATACAGCCTTTAAATATCTGTTCTCAAGAACTGCTGTATGTATTTCCATCTCCTTAAGCTCTCTTGTATAAGTGTTCCTCTGCCGATATGGATAAGCACTTTTTACGCGTCCATATCCTTCATAGATCTCATCTGTTTCGTCCAGATGAAATTCCAGCTGATTCTGCATAGTCAGTTCTCCAAGGAGATCTGGCACACAGCTCTCCTTTCCCAGATCAGCCATTCTGATTTTTTTTGTCTCAAATCTTAATTCAGACACCATCAATAATCCCCCGTTTCATTGTACTTTCCAATTCCTCCATCTGCCCCAGGATCAGTTTCTGTCTATCATCAAACAATAGTCCCTTATTATGACGATAATACTGAGCAGAGCCGTTTTCCCGGATAAACCAGATACTGTAAAAGTTTGCATTTAATTCTGTAATAAATGCTACCATTTCCTGGCTGTCTCCAAAAGCCGTCTCCATAAAATCAAAAACATTCTGCAATGTCTGAGCAACCGTTTCTGTCTGCTTTTCCAAGTCATCTGCCTCTCTGGAAAAAGCTTCCTTTACTTTCTCGTAAATATCACATTCGGCCTGCGTTATTCCTTCCATCTTCAGCCAGATATTTTCCAGAAAAGTATTCACTCTGAGAAACGTTTTCTCCTCATTTCGAGTCAGCAGTTCTGCTTTTCTTGCTGACTCCAGATCATTCTCCGCTTTCTGACAAACTGCCTTCAGAGAAATATTTGCAAGGTTGTCTCTATAATATACCATATATTCATACAGTTTTGTTATATAAGAATCTGTGAAATAACATTCTGTGAACAGCTGACTTAATTTTCCATTTAAAAGCCCCACCAGACTTAAGTGTTCGTCCAAAGATGCATTTCTTATTTTCTGTATGATAATCTGCGTCCATTTTCCCTGCAGTAATTCTTCAACTGCATAGTCTGTCTTATATTTGTTGTACAATGCCAGATATGCGGCAAAATCCTTCGCAATCATAGGGTGTTGAATATATTGACATACCACTTCCCTGTCCACATCTTTTCCCAGTGTTTCATACACCTGAATCAGCCTGGAAAGGTCCTCCCAGCCTCTGGCGGTAGCAAAAATACGGCCATCTACCGTATTTTCCATTCTGTAGAAATTTTTTCTGCGAAGCTCCAGATAAGAAATCACAGCCGGATGGATTCCCTGCTCATAGGCATATTCTTTCCATACTTCAAAATCCGGCTGCACATCGATTCTCTTGATTCTGTCAAGGGTTACTACGTCAAATTCACGGACCGATTTATTATATTCCGGTGGATTTCCTGCCGTCACGATCACCCAGCCTTCCGGTACTTTCTGATTGCCAAAAGTCTTTCCCTGAAGGAACTGCAACATCATCGGCGCCAGAGTTTCTGAGACGCAGTTGATCTCATCAATAAAAAGAATCCCTTCTCTGAGACCTGTTTTTTCCATCTTTTCATAGACAGAAGCAATAATCTCACTCATAGTATATTCTGTGACAGAAAAACTCTCACTTCCAAAGGTTTTCTCTTTGATAAAGGGTAGTCCTACTGCACTCTGTCTGGTGTGATGGGTGATGGTATAAGATACCAGACCTACCTTACATTCCCTGGCGATCTGTTCCATAATCTGCGTCTTACCGATTCCCGGTGCCCCCATAAGGAGAATCGGTCTCTGGCGTATGGCAGGGATCAGATATTCTCCAAATTCATCCTTCGCAAGGTATGCTTCTATTGAGTCCTTTATCTCCTGTTTTGCTCGCTTTATATCCATAATGTAAATCCTTTCCTGCTGAACACTTCTTACTTTTACTCAGCTTTTTATTTCATTGCCTGTCTGACTTATCAAAATCATCCTCATCCAGGATCAGTTTCATGGCCCATACCGGCACATCCACATCTCTGTAATTATCCTGCATAAACACAAATGCAGTCTTATATGGCGGCATTTTCTTCGGGTAAATCCCGAATCCATCCGTAAAATAGATCAGCCCTTTCAGGTTATGAAATTCATGCTGTTCCAGCAGTTTGTCCACCCATTCAAATGCAGGCCTGAAATCTGTTCCGCCATCTCCATACAGTTCCAGATGTTCCATATAGTCTTTCATTTCTTTCCGGGAGGTAATCCTTTTATCTGTGTGGACTTTCTCATCACACTGAATGATGTGCACATTGATTTTTGTAAAAAAGCTCTCACTCTCACTAAGCACACCGTATGTTTCCTCCAGAAACTTTCTCACCAGTTCTCCTGAACAGGACATGGAAGTATCGATGACGATCACAAATTCCTCTATCTTCTTAACTTCTTTGGATTCCAGTGGTTCGATCAGCGGCATGTTTCCATAGAGACGCAGACCATAAGTATAGAAATTGTAATCAAAACTGTCACCATCCACTGCCAGTTCTTCATGAAAAACTGCAAATTTCCGCAGGAATTCTCTGTAATCATACCTGCTTCTGTTCTCTGTTTTTATCTGCTCCAGGAAATCTCCATCCCGCTCACCTGCCTCCTGGGAAAAGGTTTCCAGATCCGTCTCGATTCCATCATTGATCTCCCCCCATTTGCGGCTGAGCATGGGATTCGGTTTCTGATCCGGTTTCTTACTTTCCCAGTATCTGTGGTCATCTGTGCGAAATTCCTGTTCCAGATTTGTAAGATCCTTTTCGTTCAGATTCCATTCTGACAATATTTTATATACTCTCTGTGCGTTGAGGGTTTTTCCCTCTTTTTCAAGGAGACGGTAGGTTTCCCTTCGCAGAAGACTGCGTGAGAAACGGATACTCCGATAGTTCATCCCATCTATCATATGCTCCACTGCAATGTCACAACTCAGATCACGCATACGTTCCTGGATTGTGATTCCATCGTCTGCTCTCTTCTTACCTTCTGTACCGCTCCATGCAAAATGCCGGAAAATACAGTGGAATACCATATGCAGATACCCTCTGTTCACCAGAATCCTGTTCTCTCTATATAAGCCTCCCAGCATCTGCGGCTGGAAATACATCACTCTTCCATCCGTTCCAAATCCATGGACCTGACCATCCATCTGATAAGAAAAACTGCTCAGCGCCACATCCAAAAACCGCATTCCCAGATATAATTCATCCCGCGCAGCCCTGAGAATACTGCTGCCGATTTCCTGCAAACGCTCTGCTCTTTCTGCTATTTCCTGTATTTTATCCTCTGGCTGCATCATTATTTTCCCCTATATCTATCACAGTTCAAACCTCTTTTTTCTTAGTATAGTTCTTCTATTCAAAGATTTTTCTGTAGTTTGTGATTGTTCATTTTTCCCCTGCTCTGTCCTGTCAGCTTCCTGACTATTTTGCAGCTTATCCACATCTATACGTTCACTTCCTGCCGTATTATCCACCAGATTTGCTCTTTCATTCATCAAAAATGCGGATACTTCCGTTTCTTTTCTCTTAGATGCACAATCCAACGCAGAATCAATTCCTTCCAGTGTCCAGAGTTTTTGCGAGGATATCACTTCCAATCTGTGCATATCCTCCTGCTTTACCAGATATTCTGCAATATCTCCCAGATTCTTACGGATATATTCCCTGTAATTCTCCCTGGCTTTCCCGGTCAGTTCATAAGGAAACTCCAGTCTGCCAAATGACATATCAACCAGAACTTCCAGCTTATCCATGGCCACCGCCATTTCAAAAAGCCTGTCATATTCCTGATAATTCAGCTCCCTATCATAAAAACACTGCCTGTAATTGCTGCCTGATCCATGATATTCCGTATACAGAATACGCGCCGGAGTGTTCTCAACTGCCTCATCATAATGCTCCGGAAATACAAGCCTTGCCTCTGATTTATTTTCTCTGCAATACATCATATCTGGTTTTTCTATGCTATCTTCTTCATACTCATAGAGAAAGTTCACATCAATTCTCTGCCACATCTCGCCCAGCATTTCCTTAACGCCTGACTTCTTTCCCTGTCTCATATGAACAGTCAGCTTCTCCAATGCATGGCAGCCTGTAAATGCACCACAGCCTATCTGCATCAGGCTGTCAGAAAACTCCAGCTTTTTCAGATTCCCGCAGCCATAAAAAATATATCGTCCAATCTCTTTTAAAGTGTAAGGAAAAACAATCTCCTCCACATCATTTCCTGCCAGAACATGCTCTTCTCTGCCAAACCCAAGACCCTCTGACACTTCCCACAGGCTGGCATTTTTCAGTTCTTCTTTCTCATCCATATGACTGGAAAATGCATACGGTGCCGCACTGATCACCAATTTGTCATCTATCATTCCCGGAATCTCAACTCTGCTTTCTATTCCAAAACACCGCAGAATTTCAATCCCGCCAGATTTCTCTCTGTAGTAAATCTTCATTTTCTCATTTCTCCCCGGAAATATTTTCTCTCAAAACACATAAAATCATCCCTGAAAAGTATAATACTTCCCAGGGATTTTTTCTATACTACTGATGCTTAATATTAAACAGATATTCGCACTCCACTACCCACCTATAATCGAATACCGATATAAAGATTACCATTAGCGTAATACTAGCTCCGGTTTAAAGTCCAGATAGTCTCCTGACACCAGCTTGTACTCTATTCCATCCACATAGCCTTTAAAGCTGTCATCATACCGCTTCTCTCCATGACAATGAGAATAGATCACCTTCTCGGCGCCAAATTCCTGTGCCATCAGGGTAAACGGACTCTCCATCTCTCCAATACTTGTAGGTGGATAATGAAGAAACATGATAAACTTCTCATATCCTGCTGCTTTCGCCGCTTCAAAAGAGCAGCGCAGCCGCCCCAACTCCCGCTCTCGGATCTTCAGAAAATGCTCATAGCTGTCTTTTCCTTCATAACAGTAGCCTTTGGTTCCCACCAGCGCATAATCCTCATATGTATAAAAATTATTCTGCAAAAATTCCAGCTTTCCTCTGAACATCTCATTCAGATTTTCTGTCTTCTTCGCATCCCAGAACATATCGTGATTTCCCCTAAGCAGAATCTTCCTGCCCGGCAGAGCCATAATAAAGTCTAAATCCGCCCGGCACTCCTCCAGATTCCGTCCCCAGGAATGATCACCTGTGATCACTACCGTATCCTGTGTTGTTACTTTCTTCTTCCAGTATTTCTCTATTTTCACTACGTGATTCTTCCATCTCTTGTCAAATACATCCATTGGTTTATTGACTGTAAATGACAGGTGAAAATCACCAATCGCGTATAAACCCATCTTCTAAACGTACCTCCTTAACCGACTTTAAAAATTATTCAGCTGGTATATTATTTTCCTTCTAAAACCCCCATCTTCTTCAGCACTTTCCTGTAAAAGAAAATCGTCAGTCCCGTAGCCGCAAGCCATCCAAACGGCCATGCCATCCAGATCCCTGTACTTGCAAATTTCTGCGAGAAAATGAGTGCAAATATAATTCTCAAAATCAGATCCGGAATCGTAGCCAATACGAAATAAAGCATAGCACCATATCCACGAATAATCCCATCCGTCATAAGCTTGACCACAATCATCAGATACCAAGGCGATACAATATGTAGAAATGCCACACCTGCATCCAATGCTCCTGTGCTCTCTGCATTAAGAAACAAACTCATCATCTGGTGGCTAAAACCGAAGTACAGAATCACAAATGGCAATGCTGTCAGTTCTGACAATTTTAAACCCGTTTTAAATCCCATGGGAATCCTCTCCGGCTTCCCTGCACCCAGGTTCTGTGCAGTATAACTGGACAAACAGGAACCTAGCGTCATAAAAATATTAACAGCAAAAGTATTCAGCTTAATTGCTCCTGAATATCCTGCTACAACTGCTGAACCGTACTGATTAATAATCGCCTGCACCACCAGATTTCCTACGCTAAGCACACTCTGCTGCAAAATACTCGGCACTGCGATTGCCAGAATCTGTTTGCATAATTTTACATCAAATAGCGGCTGTTTATCCGCAGTCATGGCACTGAGTCTGTGAAGCACCGTGATCAAAACCAGGATTGCCGAAATCCCCTGCGCAATAAATGTTGCCCATGCTACACCACTAACTCCCCAGCGAAATTTCGCCACGAACAGAAAATCCAACAGAATATTTCCGGCAGAAGAACCAAGCAGGAAATACAGAGGAGTCTTAGAATCTCCAAGCGCCGTACAGACACCTGTACAGACATTGTAAAGCATCAGGAAAAGTAATCCAAACACATAAATCTTCAGATACAGTTCTCCATCTGCCAGAATATTCTCCGGTGTCCGGATCCATACCATCATACTTCTGCATGCCACACATCCAAACACAGTCAGTGCAATTCCAAGTACCCCTGATGCCACAAATGCAGTTGTAACTGCTCTTTTTACCCCTTTTCTGTCACCTGCTCCGAATAATCTGGACACAATCACCGAAGTTCCCAGATTCATTCCCACCGCAAATGCCATAAATATCACAGTGATCGGATAAGATGCTCCAACTGCAGCCAGCGCATCCTCTCCCGCAAATTTTCCTGCGATCATACTGTCTGCAATATTGTAAATCTGCTGAAACATCACGCTGAGCATCATCGGCAACAGGAAACGCCACAACGTTTTGTTCGGATGCTCCTTCGTAAGATCTGTAACCACAATTCTTTTCCCCTTCCCTGGTAAAATCATATAACCTTCCCAAACTTTTCTGATCAACAAATATCACTCATATCTTTTAACATAAAATAAGACCAGAAATCTGTGAAATCTCTGATCTTATTATAACTTTAGCAATATGTAAGTTCAATAATCAATCTATGTCTATCAGAATCGTAGTATACACGTTTTCGCACCTTATCGGTCATCATTACTTACTGTATCATTTTCTCAATTTCTCCCTGATCTTCGGTCCTGCTGTCTGGATGAGAATTACGAGGAGGAGAATGGTTCCTTTGATTGCATCGTTAATAAGAGAATCCATTTTCAGTGCGACAATAATCTTATCAATGATCGTATAAGACATTGCTCCAAAGAATACTCCCAGGCACTGGCCTTTGCCGCCGGACATGCTAATCCCGCCAAGAACTACTGCTGCGATCGCGTACATTTCATAGCTCTTTCCGGTAGTTGCCGGGTCACAGGATGCGTTCATGGCGATCCAGAGAAATGCTCCCAGTCCAACCAGAAGTCCTGCAACTACAAACACACTGATCTTCATCAGACTCACATTGATTCCTGACAGCATTGCACCTTTTTGATTACTTCCAATTGCATAAATTTTCTTTCCAAACTTTGTGCTTGTAGAAAGATACACAAATAAAATCGTAATCAGTATCAGAAAAATTCCAACATATGGAATAGTCGCTACCTTTCCATTTCCAAGCTGATAGAAACTCTGATAACTGGAAATCTTGGAATCCATACGATACACAGAACTTCCACCGCCAATAAGTGCCTTATCAATATGCTGGCAGATATACTGTGCCAGTGAACGGAAGATCAGCATAGTTGCCAGTGTCACAATAAACGCCGGCATTTCTGCCCATCCTACCAGCACACCATTGACCAGTCCGCAGAATGCACCAAATATCAGTGCAAAAATCAAAGTAACCAGGATACTTCCTGTTTTATTGTAGACAACTACAGCAAATCCGGCAGTCATTGCCAGCATAGAGCCCACCGAAAGGTCAATCTCCCCTGTCAGGCAAATCAGTCCCATACCCATGGCAATGATTCCGATTACTGCGGAATGTCTGAAAATATTCATTACTGCACTCCACGTCAGCCCGTTACTGGCAATGGCATAAACCGCAAAGATTACAAAAAATACTATAATATAACTATACTGGGACCAAATATGTGAAAATCCCTTACTTTTTTTCTTCATCTTAAAGCCTCCCATGTAAACTACAACTCTTATGCGGTTACTGCATTTGTCGAATACATCATAACCGTCTTTGCGTCAATCTCTTCATGCGGCAGTATTTTCACAATTGTCCCTTCATAGAAAACTGCACAATAATCTGCTACTTTCTGTATCTCCGGAATCTCCAGCGTATTGATCAGAATCGTTTTTCCGGACTCCGCAAGCTGGAGGATCAGTCTGTAAATCTCCGCTTTTGCACCTACATCAATTCCCTGTGTAGGATTATCCAGAAGCAGGATATCCGCATCTGTATTCAACCATCTTGCCAGAAAAATCTTCTGCTGATTTCCGCCGCTGAGTGATAGAATACTGTCAGAACTGTCCTGAGCTTTGATGCTCAGCGTCTTTTTATACTGCTGAAATTTCTCCTCTTCCTCTTTCTTTCTGATATGAAATTTCCCGACAGAAAGCGTTTGCTCTGCCAGATACATATTCTCCAGAAGGCTCATATCCGGAATTACCGAATTCTCTTTTCGGTTGGATGCAAGCATGGCAATTCCTGCTTTCATAGCACCATGAATGGAATTAAGCGGAACCTTTTTTCCTGCTACTTCCATGCTGCCATGGCTTACGTGAAGCGCCCCGAACATTCCCTGCAGCACCTCTCCGCTTCCGGAACCCTGAAGTCCGGTAATTCCGATGATCTGTCCTTTTCTGACCTCCAGATCTACATGAGAAAAACCAGCACCTGAGAAATCTGAGAGTTTTAAAATAACATCTCCATTCTTTCTCGGACAGTAAACATCCTCTGCGGAATATTTCTCTCCCACCATCAGCGCAGTTACATGCTGTGGTGTAATGTCTTTCATCTCACCGCTATTCACATATTCTCCGTTACATAACACAGTATAACGGTCTGCAAGTGCAAAAATTTCCGGCATCTTATGTGAAATAAAAATAAATGCCGTTCCCTGCTGTTTCAATCTATTGATAATTTCAAACAAATGGTCAATTTCCTCATTATTCAGAGAAGTAGTAGGCTCATCCAAAATCAGAAGCTTCGCATGGAAAAACAATGCTTTTGCAATCTCCAGAAGCTGCTTTTCACTGGTTTTTAAATGCTCTACTTTTTCCTCTGCATCAATGGAAACGCCCAGTTTCTCAAAAAGTTCATTGGCTTCCCGAATCATTCTTTTCTTATCCAGTCTGCCAAATCCCTTCTGATATTCATTGTTCAGAAAAATGTTTTCGTATACCATTAAGTCATTAAATAAATTTAATTCCTGATGCACAAAGGCGATTCCCGCTTTCTCGGATTCGCGAATCGTCATATGATCATACTGCTTTCCGTCAAAGGTGACGGTTCCTTTATCTTTTGAATGAATACCTGTAAGAATATTCATCAGTGTGGATTTTCCGGCTCCGTTTTCTCCTAATAATGCATGTACCTCTCCGGCATTTACTGTAAGATTTACATTTTTGAGAACCGGTACTCCGCTGAATGATTTACAGATATTTTTCATTTCCAGTATCTTCATTTCTATTTACTGCGCCTCCCTGTGGAGGGCATTCCTTCAGGAGGGAGCGACCACTCCTGAAAGAAAAAACCCAATAATAAAAGTAACTGTTACTTAGAAGCTGACTGTTATATAACCGGACATATAAAATACCATTCTGCCGGATAACTGCTCTACATTCATTTAGAAAGACGGATATTCGTCTACATTCACAGGTGTTACATTCTCACATGCAATCACATGATCCTGTTCTACATCTTTGCCGTCCAGATAATCTACCATATCCTGGATTGCTGTCTGAATCATTGCAGGGCTGTAAGTAACGCTCATGACACCGCCCAGATTTTCTGTAATATCTGTGTAAGAGTTTCCTCTGAGTACTTCATAATACTCATCCAGACCACCGCATCCTGTGATCACAGGTTTTGTCTCATAGATGGCTTCTTTTGTAGAATCACTGATTCCGCCACCATTTAATGCTTCCAGAATCCCCATTGCAAGTTCATCATCTTCTGCGTAGAACCATTTAATAGCTGCGTTAGATTCATCTCCCATCAGAGATTCATAGGATTCTTTTGTATCAGAACGGCTCCAGTTCATAGCTCCGGAATAAGTAATTGCTTTCAGATCATCCTCCGTCCATTTCAGATTATCTTCGATTGTTTTTCCATCAAATTCAATTTCTCCTGTCAGGTATTCTGTGAATCCCTGGTCACGGAGAGTTGTTACGGATGAAGTATCGCCTTCATATACATAAACTGCATCTCCAGGCTGCATTCCCTGCTCTACGAAATAAGCGGCTGCACCTGCGCCGATACCTTCGTTGTCACCTTTAACATTGGATACTGCTGACGGTGCAACTGCATCAATGATTCTGTCAAATGCTACATATGGGATTTCTGCATCTACTAACTGCTGGATTGCAGACTGTACAGTATCATCCATCGGCTGAACTACAACTGCAATGTTGTCCTCTCCACTTGCTACGATATCTTCAATCTTTGTAATCTGTTCATTTGCATCTGCGGAAGTGATAACTTCTGCTGTATAAGTTCCATCATTGGTAATCTCTTCTGCTTTTTCCTTGGCAAAAGTTGCTACAGAACCTGTCCAACCATGGTCTTCTGATGCTGTCAGAACATAAATATGTGTGCCCTCTGCATCTTTTGCAAATGTGGTAACTGCTCCGATGTTTGCTGTCATTGCTGCTGCTAAAACTACTGCTAATGCTTTTCTCTTCATGATTGATTTCTCCTTTTCATTTTAAAATTCTATTTTTCATTGATTTCATGTAGTTCAGATATATGTCGCATATCTGTATTTGTTTTGTATGCGTTCTCTTTTTCTATCTGTTTTTATTCTATATTTTTTACTTCTGTCTTGCCTTTCACAGATTTCCATTTCATAGCCGTATATTGCATCCTCTGTCTCAATGTATGCAACAGACGAAACAACTACCTGTCATTTATTGCATAGTTTCAAAAATAAAGTCTGAACACTTTCTGTTTTCAGTTATTCCGGCGAGTACGGTATATCTATGGATCTGGAAGACTGTCTGAAAGATATGTATGACTGTGGTGCACATGGCATCGAAATTCTGGCAAATTCTCATATTCCATCTTATCCTGACCTATAGCAATCCTCGTAAATAGTTTACACTTTTAAAAAAATATGAGATTGTCCCTGCCGAATATGGTCACTGGATCGACAGCCGTCTTTATAAAGGGCGTGAGATCATCCATGAAGCACTTCCCATTGTAAAAGAATAAAAAAAACAGCCAACACATTACACGGAAAATTAAATTTCCTGTAACGCAGTGACTGCTTTTTTATATCTGATTCTGTTATTTCTATTTCTCTTATTTCCGTTTTTATTATCTGATTAGTGTTTTGCTGCATAACGTCTGGAGTCCTTCATGATTTGTACTGCTGTAGAAGAATTGCCTGTCAGCATTGCGGAGCTTGCTGCAAAATAATCAGCATTATCCAGAACATATTTTTTGAAACGTTCTACCCATGTTGCTTTTTTGTTTATAGTCATTGCATTATTTTTAGAAATAGCTACTGTACTCATTTTATCCTCTCCTGTTATTTTCTTTATTTTTTACATTTCTTTGTTTCCCTTATTACATCCTGTATTTTAGCCTTGTTTTCAATATGAAACCAGTGCTATAATTATCCTGTTTTACAATGATATTGACATTCAAGAAATATAAAGGAGGGATTTCCCATGGCAAAAGCATATCATGAAGCATTGCATCCCCTGGGGAATCTGGGAATCCAGGTTTCCATGCAGCACTTGAAAGCCCCCATCTGCCCATGCACTGGCATGAAGCTATGGAGATCTTATTCTGCCTGAACGGAGAAGTTACGATCCATGTAGATCATGAAACGATTACTCTTACCCGCAACCAGTTGATCGTTTTTGACTCCAGCGAAGTGCACTCTATCCATTCCAGTTCCAATCTGTATATGTTTCTGTGCATCCATGTAGACAAAAAACAGCTCTCTGTTTACTGTCCGGATCTGGAATTATATCATATCAAGTGCCGTCCTGTGCCTTTAGACGATCCAAAGTCTACGCAATACATCCATCTGTGTCAGCTCGCCCATGACCTGACCCGTACCAATATAGAAGACGAAAGCACCAGCGCCATGCGTTCAGACGGCACGGCATTGCTGATGCTTGCAGATATGATCCGATATTTTTCTGTTTATTCTCCACCGGGAGCTGCAACCGCACAAAATCACCCCAATGATACCATCCGTGAGATCATCACCTATGTAAATGAACATTACATGGAAAAAATCACTCTGGATGAGATGACAGCACAGACAGGTTTCAGCAGAGAATATTTCTGCCGTTTTTTTAAACAGCATATGGGAATTACTTTTCTGCGTTATTTAAACGAGGTGCGGATTTCCCACGCCGGACGCCTCCTCGCAACTACCGACCTGCCTGTTTCTGAGGTAATGAATGAAAGCGGCTTCACCAATCAGACCATTTTCAACCGGCTTTTCAAGGAGCTTTACGGCATGACTCCAAGACAGTCACGTGGCAGTACTGTCGAAGATAAATATTTATAATACTATCTTCACTGCGCCATACATGCCGGCATCTGTTTTACAGAATCCATTTCTGTAATTTCCCTGATCACACAGCCTTCTGCAATTGTTACACCTGAACACACTGTTACATTTTCCCCAAACCAGCAGTTACTTTCAATCACTACTGGCTTTGCATAACATGCTCTCTTTTTGTTTCCATCAGGAGCACACAATTCTATTCTTTTTTCTTCTGATGTCATAGTTTGAATCTCCTGAAAAAAATCAGACTGATTTTATTCAAAATCAATGGATTTACCTGTGCGGCCAGATTCACGCACTGCATCCATAAGTCTCGGGACACGGCGTACCTGTGGAATCTGTACCAGAAATTCTTCTTCCCCATGGTAGGCTTTTACATAATTCTCGAAATAATTTCTGTCTATATTTACCCCATTTCCAGATAAAGCACAGATATCTGAACTACCTGTGCTTTATCTGTTACATCATTTTATTTTGTTTTTATCTTATTCTGGTTTATATTCGTCGAAATCGTATTTGATTGTTCCAAATGGTGTTTCTTGTTCGCGGAGTGCGATGGATTTGGACATAGCCTTAATCTCATCTGCTGTTACGCTGCGACCGAGTTCACTGGAAAGTACCACACCTTCGGAAAGGAATGCTGTCTGCATTGCAATGTATGGGGAGTCGATTCTTGTTGTATCGTCTAAATCTCCTCTTAAGTAGGAGTACCACTGTAACTGGTTGTCATTATACATTTCCATTTCAGGATGAAGCATCAGTTCCTGCTGACCTGTGATATCACCGATTGCGCAGTCAAGTTTATTGTCAAAGAGATTTCCTTCTGCATCAACGCCGAACCACTCTAATCTAGGTTTCTGAAGAGCACCGCCGCCCATGATCTGTCCACCTTCCGGAACTGCAAGAGGACCGCCTGTGGTATCTACATCCATAAATTTCAGACCGCCTGTAGAACCTGCGATAAAGCTTGTTCCGATATCATCCATATGCATAGCCCAGTCTTCATAGATATCCATGGAAAGACCGCCTTTGAAACGTGCCATACCAACACCAAGGTCTTCTACAGGAGCTGTACGGTTTGCAATCTTGTCAATTCTTTCATCTGTCCAGTAGTCGCAGGACTGGAAACCATATACACTTTCAAGTTCCGGCATGCCGAGTACATAAAGCATCTGAGCCAGATGATAAATACCAAGATCGAAAAGTGGTCCGTGTACGCCAACCTTAGGATTAATGAAATCTTTGCTGAAGAATGGCATATCATATCCAGGACGTCCCTGACGTCTGTGGCCTACACTTCTTGCATGATAAACTTTACCAAGTTTGCCTTCTTCGATCATCTTCTTTGCGATACGTGTCTGCGGGTTGTAGATAGAGCTGATCTGTACAGCAAGTTTCTTTCCATATTTCTTCTGTGCATCATAGAGAATTTTTGCATCTGCGTAGCTTGCTGCCATTGGTTTCTCTGAATAGCAGTCAAATCCTGCTGCCATAACTGCTGTTGCTACAGATGTATGGAGATTGTTATGTACACATACTTCTACTTCATCGATATCATCTCTCTTGAGCATTTCGCGGAAGTCCTGATACAGGTTCTCTTCCGGGATTCCATACTGTTTTCCGAATGCTTCCAGTTTTGATTTGTCGATCTCTGCTGCAGCTACAACTTTAAGAGCCTGTCCTTTTTTCTGCAGATTCTGGATAACTGTCATATGTCTGTGGGAAATCATTCCTGTTCCGATAATGGCGATTCTAATTTCTTTCATGATTTATATCTCCTTTTTTCGTTTTCTAATCTTTTTCTGTATAACTCAAAATCTGTTACGAATTTTATTTCCATTTCTACCATCCAAGAATCTTCAGATACTCACGGCTTCTCCTTGCGCATTCCAGTGGTTCCATCTCGTAATGCTCATCCTGCTCTACGATCACCCATTTTGCATTGGCTTCCAGAGATGCTTCCAGTACCGGCTCCCAGATCATCTGTCCGAAACCTACCGGACGGAATCCGAAGTAGCCTGTGTCTCCCTCTTCCTCTTCTGTCTCAATACCGATCAGTTTGTACATGTTCTTAACTTCACCTTTTTTGATGTAGTCTTTCAGATGTACAACCGGGATACGGTCTGTATACTTTTTAACAAATTCCGGTGCTTCCCCTGTTGCTACATCACACCAGCAGGTATCAAGTTCTGACATCAGATTGTCATGTGGAATTGCATCGAACATTGCATCATATCCCCACTGTCCATCTTCCAGTTTGACAAACTCAAAGTCATGATTGTGATAAAGGAATGTCATACCTGCATTATGGATCTTCTCTCCTACTTCATTCAGAAGTGGAAGGAATTTCTTAAATCCTTCCGGGTTAACCGGACGGTATTCTTCTGCCATGTAAGGCATTACCAGATATTTCACGCCGATCGTTGTATAATCTTTGATGATCTGATCTAAGTTCTCCATCATGTCTGCAAATGGCACATGTGCACTGATTGGAATCAGCCCAACTTCATCCAGAACCTCTTTTACATACTCCGGTTTCAGTCCGTAAAGACCTGCCAGTTCTACACCATCATATCCTAAATCTTTCACTTTCTGCATTACATCCCTGAAGTTCTCAGGAGTGTTCTCCAGGAGATCCCTTAATCCATAAACCTGAATACCAACTGGAAGTTTCTTACTCATTTTTCTTTTCCTCTCTTTCTTAATTGTCTGCTTATCATTACTTATCAGCTTTTCTTTTCCTATTATTTTGTTTTTTGAAGTGCTCTTGTTTCTTTCTGACTATATATTACCTTTTTGCCTCTTCAAAATATTTTCCGAGTTTTCACTTTCTCATAAATTTTTTGCACAATCCATCACCTGTGAAAACAGCTCTGCAATAAATGCATTATATCTGTTGCACACCATAAGATTATAAAACCCGTCCGGAAATAACACTCTGGACGGGTTTTATATTTACTAAGATGCAGACAGGTAACCACTGTCTGTATTCTTTATTTTTTATACGATCAGAAGTCGTCTCTCATTCACATGATGTCCGAACTCCGGCATAAATATCATGCTTTCCTGATCTGGATCCAGATTTGACTGGATGATCGGAGGCATATAGGAAGATGTAAAGCAGAAACCATATTTCAAGTCATGATACCCCTGTGCGAGACCGCCTGGTTTCTTCACTTTCAGAACTGCAGGAGTAGTAACTGCCCAGTGAGTCTGGAAATCTGCTGCCATTTCTTCGTTTGTGAAATCTTCTCCTTTGATATTCCACACAATATCCTCTTTTTCAATCTTTTCTCCGTCTACATATAATGTACCAGGACGAATCTGTGAAAGGAAAATTCCTCTGTAATAAGGCAGTCTTACCTTAAACTGAAAACCTGTTACATTTCCTTCTTCGTCTTTTATATTTCTGAATCCAACGGACTGAATAACCTGTTTTTCCATAATGTACTCTCCTCCTTAATCTCCCAGCAGATTTTTCAGCATGATATGCTGTTTTCTCAGTGTCTGTCCAACTTCATAGCCATCTTCATATTTATCAGCACCTTCATACTCACTCAGAAGATAACCTTCATATCCATTTTCCTGCATAACTTTAATGATTTCAGGATAAGGAATTGTAGTTTCCTGGAAATCGTCACTCATATTGATGAATTTTGCATGGCAGCAATAAATATATGGAAGAAGCGGAATGATATCTTTCGGTTTATTCGGAGTATAGTTAGGATCAATCCATTCCCCCTCTTTGAACTCTGTTCTGAAAACAGAGAAGTCAATGTTTAATCCGAAGTTTTTTGTACCGGTTTCTTTGATAAAGTCCACGAAATCAGTTACCAGTTTTCCCTGCAGATTAGATGGTGTATGGATTTCCGGACACATCTTGATCCCAAGTTCTTCTGCCAGCGGCAGAGCCCCTTTGATGATCTCTTTCCAGTTCTTTACAGGTTCCAGAAGATCATTGATCACCGGCATTTTGGTTCTCATAACGGTAAATCCAAGTCTGTGAGCCAGACGGATATCACGTTTCAGCATTTCCACAGATTCCTCTGTTGTCAGATCTCTGTCACCCAATACATGTGAATCAATCCAGTTGCCATATTCTACAGGAACGATTTCATATTTATCACAGAGTCTCCACCAGTTTTCAACCCATTCATCTGTTGGATATGGATAATTTTCAATATGTGTATTCGCAAGGATCTCTACTCCGTGAGCACCCATATCGTGAAGATCTTCAAAGCAATCCTCAAGTGTCTTTGTCAGTCCAAATTCTGCAGAGTAGCTATATAATGCAACTCCACGCTTAGGACCTTTTTTTTCATATTTATACATGTTTCTACCTCCTGTTTTTATTTCTGCTTATCTTTTAAACATTATGTTTCTCTCTTAATTTTGCCCGGATCTCATCTGCATCCTTATCACTCATTCTCCAGAGCAGGCACGCTGCGGCTGCCACAAAGAACAGGATTGCCGGAAGAAGATTGACCGTAAAGTTGATACCTTTCAATGCCTGTGGTGTCTGTTCTGCATTAGCCACATAACCAAATGCACTCATGATCACAACACCAAATGCACCGCCTACTGCATTGCCGAACTTCGTAGCAAGACCATAAGTTGCATATGCAGTACCGTCTGTACGTGCTCCTGTTTTTAGTTCCATATAATCTACAGAATCTGCCACCATAGAAAGACTCATTGGAAATCCTACGTTAAACAGACCAAAGATAATATCTCCTGCAAGAACCATCTTCATATTATCAAATGGTGCCAGATACATGATCACAAGACCGATTCCCTGAATGATCATTGACCACATCAGCACATTTCTTTTTCCAATCTTTTTTGCCAAAAACGGAACAAAGAATGATCCTACGATACCTCCCAGAGATGGGATTGTCATGATCAACGCGATCATTGTAAAAGATCCAAGGCAGTAGATCACATAATATGCTGTCACTGCGATTCTTCCCATAAACGCTGTCATCTGAAGTGCCATGACCAGAGTAATGATCATCAGGTATTTATTCTTCACCAGATTGCTCACTGTATCTTTAAAAGAGAACGGCTGCGGCTCTCCCATTGGCTGTACCACTTCTCTTGAAGTAAAGAAAACAACCAGAAACATAGGAACTGCAATGATCGCATAAACTACCGCTACCATCATATATCCATGTCCGTTGGCAACCTCAGCTCCTGCTCCTGAGAATTTCAGTGCCAGACCTGCAGATACACCATTAACAATCACCATACCCAGATTCATGCCGATATTTCTGGATGTATTTAACACATTTCGCTGGTCCGCATCCTCTGTCATGACCGCTGCCAGCGCACCGTAAGGAATGTTTACCAGTGTATAAAGCATACCCGCAATAATATAAATTACAGCTGCCCAAATTACTCCTACAGCGGATTTACCACCAAATGGATTAGTAAAGGTCAGTACACTGAAAATTGCCAGAAATGGCGCTCCGAATGCTATGTATGGGCGAAATCTTCCGAATTTCGATCGGGTTCTCTCTGCGATCGCACCCATTATCGGGTCATTCACTGCATCCCAGATACGTGCCAGCATCATGATTACAGATACTGCGATCGGTGTCAGGCCTACGATATCCGTGTAATAAATTGTCAGATATGAGCCAACATAAGTCCACACAAACTGAGAAGCCAGATCCCCAAATCCATAGCAGATGGTGGCTGCTTTTGTAGCTTTTTGCTTCTTCTCCATCTTTTTATTTACCTCTTTTCTCTTCTTATTACTTTTAGTTTTTCTTTTCGTTCTTCCGTCTTTCTTTTTTTGTTTTGCATCTAATCAACAACCGGTCTGTCAATCATTTGATGATTGTATTTTATCAAAATCGCCTCTGCAAAATCTCTGCAAAATTTCTGCAATCCGTCCCAATATTTTCAAACAAGAGATTCAAAAAATGTCTCTGCAACAATCGTCAAACATTTATTGCAAAAAGTCTGCACTTATCGTTCCTGCAAAATTAAACAGCAAGAATCTTGAAAATAAAATACATAAAACACTTGTCAAAAAGTTCTGACAGGTTGAAAATAATATCAGATCTTTTCATCCGAGCAGCAGCTAAAAGTCCGATAGATAAAATCATCCGCTCGTCGTTATATAGCACTGCACCGAATATATCTCAGGAGGGAATTAATCATGTCAGAAATAAAATTTGCTACCATAGGAACCAGCAAGATTACCAGAAATTTTCTTAATGCTGCTGATAATATACCGGAATTTAAGCTAGAAGCAGTATATTCAAGAAATATAGAGAATGCCAAATCATTTGGATCACTTTATGGTGTAAAAAAATTCTATGATAATCTGGAATCACTGTCAGAAGACCAGACAATTGATGCTGTATACATAGCAAGCCCCAACGCCTTTCACTGCTCACAGGCAATTCAAATGATGAAAGCAGGCAAACATATACTTTGCGAAAAGTCTGTTGCATCAAACATGAACGAGGCAGAAGAAATGTTCCGGACTGCTGCAGAAAATAATGTGATTTTATTAGAAGCCATGCGTTCTGTATTTGATCCGGGAATGGATGCTTTAAAAGCAAACCTGAATAAATTAGGTGTAATCCGCAGAGCGACTGTAAATTATTGTCAGTATTCCAGTCGCTATGACAGTTTTCTTCAGGGGCAGGACCACAATATTTTCCGCAGAGACTGTTCTGCCGGAGCATTAATGGATATTGGAACCTATTGTGTACATGGCCTGCTCTGTCTGTTTGGAAAACCTCAGCAAGTTGTCGGATTTTCAGATATGATCAGAGGAGACATTGACGGCGCAGGAACCATCCTTGCCAGATATCCGGATATGATTGCAGAAGTGGAATATTCCAAGATTACAAATTCAAAAGTGCCAAGTGAGATTCAGGGCGAAAAAGGTGTCATGCTGATCCGTGAGATCAACTGCCCGGAAGATGTGAAAATCATTTATAATGATGGAACCGAAGAAGTCGTTTATTCCAGAGAGCCGGAAAATAATATGAAATATGAAGTGGAACATTTTATCCGCATGATCCAAGATCAGGAACAGAATCAGCTTCACACACAGCGTTCTCTGGATGCCATGAAACTGATGGACGAAATCCGCAGGCAATGCCAGATTTCATTCCCTGCTGATAAATAAACCTCATAATCTACAAGAACTTCCTTCAGGATTTGTCCTCTGCTGATGACTTCTTTAATACATAGACAAATAAACAAAATCACTGAATCTGGTTTTGTACTGTTACCAATTGTCAAATTAATAATCTGACAATCAGTAATCATAGCACTTTTACCATAATTCAGCGATTTTATTTATGAACATATTTTATTTTCTGCAGAAAATATGGATCAGACTAATCTCATGTGGCTCCAAAACCACTTTCATATCCAGTGTATTGTCTCCACTGATCACTTTCACACGACTCTGGGAAAGTGTCGGTGAACTGATTCCCTGGAGATATTTCACATCCTGTCTTGTCAGTCTGAGATCATACTGGAATTTTCCCCATTCATTCAGAATACTTCCGTTCTGCCTGTTCAGTGTACGTTTTTTCAGATAATATTCCCCGCTCTCTTTGAGATTTTCGAAATGAAAATCCAAATGAACCGGGCTTTCATCCTCAAATACCATAGAGCTGCATTTGCGCAGATCCACATCCTCTTCCTGTAGAAAATAACTGCGTCTGAACCATGAATAATAGAAGCAGAGAATATAAATATCCCCGCTTTCCTTACGCGTAATTATGTAATTTGATCCCTTATCCAGCAGATATTCTCCAAGCTGATTCAGGAAATCCACTGCAAAATACGCGGGTTTGCGGATTGTATCCTTTGTAAGAAGTCCAATCCCTCCATTAACAATGCCAACCGTATCCATATGACTGGATACCCAGTCGCTTCCGCTCATAATCCCAAGCATTTCCACCTGATCTACCAGAGCTTCCACTTTCTTTACCAGATATGCCGCACGAAAACAACTGTCATTCAGATAATTACGATTGGATATGGTATTGTTCCACTCAGTAATATAAATCGGAGTATCCGCAAGTCCTGTCTGCTCCAGCAGTTTCTTTATCTCACGGATCTGGTTCTCCTCATTAAACTCATTCTGGGAAATTTTCCTCACAATCTCATTACTATCTGTATTATAAACATCATAAGGAAATACAATAAAAGATGCAAAATCCGGTCTTACATTTTCCCGGTTACAGCGCTCATAGAAATTTACAAGAAACTTCCAGTCTTTCACCACAATACTGCTGACTCCTCCAAATTTGGCATCCGGAATTTTATTTTTAACCACATAATACAGATATTTCCATGCCTCAAAAAAATCATACTGTTCATCCTGATACAGTCTGAGATTTGCAGAATCGTCCCCATGGATACAGTCACGATCCAGTTCAAAAATCCATTCGGATACCTCTTCTTGTCCATATCGGTCTACAATGTGACTCAGAAAATCATCCATCATACATTCCCAGTTTTCTCTGGACGCAAAAGGAATATACTGTTCCTCAAAAAATACTTCCTTACCATCGGAGCGAAGCGCCGTATCCGGTCTTCTTCCCAGATCCAGAAACGGTTTCAGACGATTCTGTACCATGAAGTCCAATACCTGATTGACACTGTCATAATTATATTGGCCGATTGTTTTTCCATCATTGATCATCATTTTTCTGGAAAAAACATTCCACACACGGATATATCGGAAATGCAGCTGCTCATTTAACTGAAGCGTATGAAACTGGACATTTGCCTTATTCAGATCCCATATTGGTCCTATATTGATCATGCGGTTCCAGGTCTTTACATATTTCCTGCCCTGATTCTCTTCCATATCAATACAGACTCTTGTGGTCCGCTCCTGCTTGCCAAGTTCATATCCTTTTTTCTTTAATTCCTCGCGAATTTCTGTTTCCTGCTCTTCTTTATGCTTCTCATGTTTCATACTCTCAGTGCGATAAGATTCCCTGTATTCTGTAGGAGTCACCCCCATGATCTTACGGAATGCTCTGTTAAAAGAAGCCGAGTTTGTAAATCCGGAAGTCATGGCAATCTGGGTCATATTCTGTTCTGAATATTTCAGCAGTCCCAGTGCAGTCTTTACTCGAAGCTGCATAACATAATCTGCAAAATAAACGCCTGTATTCTTCTTAAAAATACGCGACAGAGTAGACGCTGATACAAACATCTGATCCGCCAGTTCATTGAGGCTGATCTCCTGATCCAGATTTGACAGAATATACTGCATGATCTCACGCATTCTGGCATCATTTTCTGTTTCGTACACTTCCATACTTTCCTTATTTAACTGATAATGCTCCACCAGACAATCCAGAAGTTTCAGCATGATACTGTTGATGTAGCAGTTTGTCTGATGCGCACGGGATGTATATTCTGCTGTAAGCTGAAAGAAAATATCTCTTAAATCCTGATAAGAATGTCCCTCATCTACTACAGAATTACAGTAGAAGATCATATGCCTGTTCTGAAGCAATGAATTTGTCAGTCTCATGGAAAAAGATGCGATTCCATACATGGCATTACGGATATCATGTATTTCATAACTGATTCCCGGATTGATCAGAATAATATCCTCTGCTCTCATCAGATATTTCTCATCCTGATATCTCAGAGACATTTCCCCTTCCAGTACAAATATAAGCAGAAGTTCTGTCTGGATATTCTCCTCTTTTGATTCTGCTTTCTGTACACGATAATTCATGCCATTAATGTCCATATACCCCTTTCCCCTCTCTATATATTAAATAAATCAGACGGATTTTCCACTTTTACTGCACATATCCGGCTGGTTCTTTTTTCTCTTAAACGCTGCTTCTATCATAACATAATTCTTTTTGCTCCGCATCTTGAAATATCCTGACAAATAAAAACATTAAAAAGCCAGAATGAATCTTTTTCTTTTCATTCCGGCTTTTGGATGAGTCAATCGGATATTCGCAATCCGCTTTCGCTACTTGCTCATAACCGAATAACTGCTCCGCAGTTTATCAGGAGGGGCTTGTACCCCTCCTGATACAAGCAAGTCCCACCCACTGCTTATTGCTTCTCGCAATTGAAGCAGGGGACTTACTTGATTCGGTTAAACTCAACTTACTGAATACAAGATGAGCAAAAAATATTATAACTGTTCAGTACCTTCACAGTTAGTGGACCGCTGAACAGTTACAAAATATTATTCAAACTCGACAATTACTAATCAATTTTGTTTAGAGATTATTTATTGCCATGTTCGCTTTTCCTTCAATTATTTGATTTATCCATATTATCCTGCCTATACAGGCTAATGTTATCAATTTGTTATCGGTATTGATAACACCCGCTCCGTAGCTGTGGATAATAGCAATATATTCCGATTCAGATTATAAGCGGTTTTGCTTAGGAAATCAACCATTTGTTTCTGTATCTTCAATAAGATTTTTCTTTAATGCCGCAATCGTATCTTGGTTCTTTCTCAAAAGCTCTAATTGCCTATATGCTTTTTCTCTTAATATTTTTAACCTTTCAATTTTAGGCACTTCCTGTCTTATCAAATCTGCGTTTGTATCTTCCAGATTGATAAGCACAACCAATTCTTCCGCAGAAGCAAAATCTCTGATATTAGGAGTTTTACCTTTTATTCCTTTTTCAGTTCTCCATTGTGCTGCTGTTTTTCCAAACAAAGCCATATTTAGAATATCTGCTTCTGACGCATATGTATATGCCATTTCCTGCGGAGATAATGTGGGAGTTATTAAAAATTCTTTTACCGCATCTGTGTGGATACGATAGTTTATTTTTGAAAGTTCTCTCTTTACATCCCAGCCAATCGCTAACCGATCTGCTTCATCTTTCTTTAGTCTCTGATAATCTTTGATGATATAAAGCTTAAATTCCGGAGAAATCCATGAAGCAAACTCAAACGCTATATCCGTATGAGCATAAGTACCGCCATATCGTCCCGATTTTGATACGATACCGATTGCATCCGTTGCTTTTATCCACTGCTGTGGTGTCAATGTAAAAGCATTATCTCCAGATTCTGCTTTAAACCTATCGAATTCGATAGGTTTAAAATTGGGATTGTGAATTTGTTCCCATAAGCCCAAAAATGAAATCGTAGAATGATTGCGCATCCAGTTTGCTACCACGATAAAAGCATTGTCTGGATTTTTATATTTTGCAATATCAGTGAGTGAAATGTAAGCATCCTCATTAACAACATCGCCCATCACTCTGATTTCTGTTCCATTTGCATCTATTTTCATGTTTTTCAATCTTGTTTTTCCCCCTTTCTACATTACGGACACTCTCTTTCAAAATAATTTTCTAATTTTTCTTTTCAATTTCTCGCCATATGTAATTGTCACATCAATTTTCGCAACTGAAATTTAACGTTCTCTTTTATGCCTATCAATAAGCAACAAAACAAACATAATAAACCATATCCCCCATGCAATCAAACAACCAATTCCTTGATATTGGATATCTATGATTATTCCAATAATAAAAGGAACTGACATAAACATCATTCTTTTTCCATATGCCTTACACATAGCATTCTCATCGTATTTCTTTCGTTCATCCGCTGATTTCATATTATAACCCGACAAGAAATTAGCAGCTTTTCCTTCTGATTTATAAAACCACATTCCAAACAAAAACATAATCACTGCCATCATAAAGTCAAAAACAATATAGAACATATAATACAATTTCTCCTTTCAACCGATCACTCTTATCTCTTTGAATTTTCTACATTACTCTTCAGCTTTGACCAAACATAGCAAATCAGTATATCCTGACTGCATAAGTAATTGCTTAAAACCAGACATCACTTCTTCTTTTGTATAATTATTATTTTTCAAAAACTCACTATCCTTCTCACTAAGGTATTGGTAGAAAAGAGCTGCTGCCATTACCTCATTTCTGTCTGTATAATCAATGCTATCTAAAAGTATATTCTCTGCTTCGTTAATTTCCCCAGAATCAATCATATCAAGAAAATCTTTCAAATTTTTCCCTGATACTTCATATTTATTTTCTTTTTCAAGTTCAACAGAAACATACTTTTTCCCAAACATTAAAGAAAATAATACTCTTACCATTTCTTTTATCATTCGCATAATATAGTCTTTTTCGTCTGTGAAATACATTTTTCACCTCCATAACTTTCAACTTATCCTGTTGTTCTTAATTATACATCAAACAGTATTATTGTAAAGTAGGGGGCAAGCCATTTCCTGACTTGCCCTCCATTATGTTTTTACTGGTAAATTATCTCTTTGTCCACAATCTCTCTCGCACACGCCTGAATATTATTCATCCTGCCTACCCATTCCAATGCGTTATCTGCCTTTAACTGTTCGGTAATTCCTTGAGCCTGTTTCATCTGCTCCACAATTTTTCCAAATCTTTCCTGTGCCTGTTCCTCTATATCTGCCAGATAACTGTTCAGTCTGCCACTCATCATCAGATCCAGATATACAGTCTTGCGGTATTCCTTCAAATACTTCAAATGCCTTTGTCCCCATACTCCAACAAATCTCGGTTCTTCTTCCTCCGGCAAAGTAAGATTGGGGATAAAGTAATCCCCACATCTAACATAAGTGCCGCCCAGTTCTTCAAAAATTGTTTTCTTCATTTTCTTTTCCACCTGTTATCTTGTTATTTCCTGCATATTCGGGGTCTGCAAGTTTCCCATATAGTTGTTTTATCTACATCGGGCAGCTTCTCTTTGATTTCTCATCCAAATCTTCCCGTACGTAATGTGCATTAAACTCCATGTTAATGTCGCGGATTTCCTTCGTACCATCAATATATTCCTGATACATCTCTGCCAGCCCCGCCATACAGCCATCACAGCTTGCAGAAATATTCCCAAAAGATTCCTCCACAATCTGTTTTCTTTCCTCTCTGGTTGTGTCCTTTATCAAAATACTCTTAATCTCCATAACCTTCACCCCGACTTTCTTTGGTATTCTTTTGATATTTCTTTCCTCATATCTTTTATTTGATTGTAACATCTGAAAGCATTTTTGTGAAGCTAAGAAACAGGCATAAAAAACGGTCTGATTACATTCTCTCAAAATATGTCAGTTTAAAGTGTTAAAGTACTGGAATTTTAGATAACACCATGTTATACTTGTAAAGGAAAATGTGCAGGCAGTCCGGTCAGGTATAAAGTATTCCTGAGTTCCGGCATTATCAAAGACCTGCATGTACTTATATGGAGGAAACAGATCATGTCTATGAAAATCAATCACGAGCTCCCTTTACCGGAGGTTCTGAAATCTCAGTACCCTCTCAGCCAGGAACTCAAAGAAGTAAAAAAACAACGCGATGAAGAAATACGCCGTATCTTCACCGGTGAATCAGATAAATTTATCGTCCTTGTAGGACCTTGTTCCGCTGATAACGAAGATACAGTCTGCGAATATGTACGCAAACTGAAAACAGTGGCAGATAAAGTCTCTGACAAACTGATGATCATCCCGCGAGTTTATACAAATAAGCCCCGTACCACAGGTGACGGTTACAAAGGAATGCTTCATCAGCCAGACCCTGATAAAGCTCCTGACCTTCTTGCCGGAATTATTGCTATCCGCAAGATGCACATGAGAGTTATGCAGGAGACAGGACTCTCTTCTGCAGATGAGATGCTTTATCCTGAAAACCGCAGCTATCTGGATGATATTCTCTCCTACGAAGCTGTAGGTGCACGTTCTGTAGAGAACCAGCAGCATCGTCTCACTGCCAGCGGCATGGATATTCCTGTCGGTATGAAGAATCCTACCAGCGGTGATCTCTCTGTTATGCTGAATTCCGTCACTGCTGCACAGCATCCACACCACTTCATCTACAGAGGAAATGATGTGGAAACTTCAGGAAATGATCTGGCACATACAATTCTCAGAGGTGGTGTAAACCAGTACGGACAGACTATTCCTAACTACCACTATGAAGATCTGATGCGTCTGTCTGCTTTGTATGCCAAAAAAGATCTTAAGAACCCTGCCATCATCATAGATGCCAACCATTCAAACTCCAACAAACAATACAAGGAACAGATCCGTATTGTTTCAGAAGTACTTCACAGCCGCAACTATAATCCGGATCTCAAAAAGCTGGTTAAAGGTGTTATGATCGAAAGCTATCTTCTCGAGGGCCGCCAGGATATCAGCGATCACATGACCCCAGGATGCTCCATCACTGATCCATGCCTTGGATGGGAAGATACTGAACGCCTTATCTATGATATTGCGGAGAAATGCTGATATCAAACGGATAAATTTATCCGATCATCCACTTACTTGATTCAGTAAAAAAGATATAAACAAATCCCGGAATGTTCTGGTATAAAATTAACCATAACATTCCGGGATTTGTTATCAGAACCTGACTAACCAAAGGGTCAGGTAGCCTTGTAGATTGAACCCGTTCGAGTCCGACCCGGACTCGAACAAAAAAATAGGACAGAGCTTCATGCTCTGTCCTATTTTTCATTAGCGTGCGTTAGAGGATTCGAACCCCCGACCTTTTGGTCCGTAGCCAAACGCTCTATCCAGCTGAGCTAAACGCACATCCTTGTGAAGTTCTTATTTCGTTTCCCTCACAACAATGAGTATTGTACTCTATACTGAATGATTTGTCAACACTTTTTTTGAATTTTTTTATTTTTTTCTTTTGAACAGCACAATTATGGCAATTGCAACAACTTAATTACGTCTAAGTGCCTCAATCGGGCTGAGTTTTGCGGCCTTTTTGGCAGGATAGATTCCGAAGAAAACACCCACCGCACAGGAAAATAGTGTTGCCGCCAGGATCGTCTTCAGGCTGATTCCAGGTGTGATCGTCATCTCCATACTACTGCTTATGATTGAGCAGGTCGCATACCCTCCGATCACACCCAGTACAATTCCTATCAGACCACCAATTACGGTCAGAATCGCTGCCTCCGCCAGAAACTGCATCATAATAGAAGAAGTCTTCGCTCCCAATGATTTACGAATGCCAATTTCTCTGGTACGTTCTGTGACAGAAACCAGCATGATATTCATAACGCCGATTCCTCCAACCAGCAGTGAAATTCCTGCGACAAAGGAGATAAATGCAGTTACCATATCCAGCATCTGATTCATAGAACTCATAATATCCTGAAAACTCTGCACCTGGAAATAATCCTCACCAGCACACTGATGTCTTTTTTCCAGCAGACTCACTACCTTGTCTGCAATCTTCTGACTGTCCAGACTCTTATCTCCCTGTATCGTCGCAGAATAAAAATAATCCGATACACCGGTAAACTCATTCATTGTCGTATATGGAACATTAACCGTAACCGGCATTCCTTCATATGTATAGCTTACAAAAGTTCCATTCTCCTTCTGCGTCGTCACACCGCAGATACGTAAGCCCTTAGTCAGACCATAGCAGTTAACATCTATGCTCATTCCCACAACATCATCTGTACCAAAGAGCCTTTTCGCATCTGAATCAGAAATAACACAGACGTTTTTCCCTTCCTGGACCTCATTTTCCCCAAAATAGACTCCATGCTTCATTGTTGCATTATTTAACAACTTCGCATCAGGTCCTTCTCCGGTCACCATAAGTGTGAAGTTTCCCTTACCGGTAGTCGTTTCTCCGTCAAAAGAATCAGAAACATTTACACCTTCCACTTCGTCCAGCTCTCTGATCGCCTCCACATCATCAGCAGTAATCCACTCTTCCGCTGTCTGGGCGTCACTGCTGACACTGATGGCAATCTGTCCGCCACCGATGTCATCAATCTCACTGTTCATCTGATTCTTAGTTCCCTCACCGATAGACACGATTGCGATTACGGATGCAATACCAATGATAATACCAAGCATAGTCAGAAAAGAACGGCCTTTATTTGCCATAATATTATGGACTGCCATTTTGATATATTCATACAGATTACTCATCGGCATCCTCTCCTGTCTGATCAGAAACTGACTGTACTTCCATTCCTTCTGTATAATCTCCCAGATCAGAAATTACTTCTTCGCCTTCCTTGATTCCTTCTATAACTTCCACATAGTCCTCTGAGCTGATTCCTGTTGTGATATCTCTTTTCGTCACCAGACCATCCTCTATCACATAGCAGAAAGATCCATCTTTTCCGATATTCACTACTTCCACCGGAAGAGTTACAACGTTCTTTGCAGATGCTGCATGAATCTTGACCTTTGCATCTACTCCGAGGAAAATATCATCATCCGGATCATCAATACTTACTGTCGCAGAAATGACAGGTGTGCCTTTCTCATTCTGCACTGCAATATGACTCATCTTAGTCACCGTACCCTGATAAGTATTATCACCAAGTGTGATTTCTGCAGACTGTCCCTCTTTTACCGTATCATAATCATATTTGGAAAGAGTCACATCCACACTCGCTTTATCTGTATTCTGGATGGTAAAAAGCTCCATTCCCTGGGTAACTGCCGCTCCCTGTTTGATATCTGCCTTGGAAACGATTCCATTAAATTCCGCTGTGATTCCTTTCTTTCCTTCCTCCACCAGCTCTTTAGCTGATTTTGCATCCAATTCAGAAAGGTTATCGGTTACTTTTAACTTCTCTTTTTCCTCTTTTGTCAGACTCGTGGAATCTGCTTCTGCGATTGCTTTCTCAGAAGCCAAATCCGACTGAAGCTCGGCGAGTTCATCGCTGGCTGATTCCAAAGCACTCTCCAACGCAGAAGTATCGGCAGTTACTGCGCTGCTGTCACTTCCACTATAGGCATAATCTCCCGACGCTGTATCTTCCTCTGATGTATCATCTTCTGTACCATCTGTAAACTCTTCTAAAAATCCGGAACTATTTTGAGTAAAATCAGACAGGTCCGGCATCTGAGGTGTCTGCTGTTTATAATCCTCATATGCCTGTTTTGCCTGCTGCATTGCAATCTGTGCCTGAGTTCTGGAAGTTTCTGCAACATTCAGGGCCTGTATATTTTCATCAGAAGGATCTGCCTGCCATGTGGCAAATGCCATCTGATATGCAGTGTCTGCCTGATTATAGGTACTCTGTGCCTGGTTATACTGCGAATTCAGCCCGGAAAGTTTCTGCTGGTATTGTGGCAGGGTTTCTGTCTTATATGTATTAAGCGCCGCCTGATATTTGCGCTGAATTTCCTGCTGTTTCTTCGCCTCGGCCTGGGCTTTTGCCTGCGCTTCCTGCTGCTGCGCCTGTGCCTGGGCTGCTGCCTGTGCGGACGCCTGAGCTGCTGCTTCCCGCTGAGCCGCAGCTGTTGCCGCCGAAATCTGAGACTTCAAAGACGCCACATAAGCTTTCTTATCCTTTATCTTCTTCTCAAGTTCCTGAACATTCTTTTTCGCATCTTTCTGCTTCTTCTCTGCTTTATCAGATTTATTCAGGGTGTCTTTCGTATCATATTTCGTTGATTTTAAATTCAGTTCAGCTTTCTGATTATCTTTCTCCAGATCCTCTGTGTTAAATTCAATCAGCTTCGTTCCTTTTTTTATCACATCTCCCTGGGAAAAAGAAACTGTTTTTAACTCTGCGTTTACCGGAGAATAATATGTCTTTTCCTCTTCACTTCCTACTGTTCCTGTAGCATCTACGATTTCTTCAACGTCTCCCATCTCAGCCGTTACTACCGACACCTGCGTAATCTGCGTTTCCTTTGAATTTCTCTGTCCTGCTACCGTAACACCGCCTGCAACAACTAAAACAGCAGCTGCACCTATGATAATTTTCTTTTTACTCTTCTTTTTTTTCATAATTTTACCTGATTCCTCCTCACGTCTATAGCAATTTGAGAAAATAATGCAGTTAATGCAATCATTCTGTTATTTATCTCACTCCAATAATATAGCTTTCCGTATGCAGCTTAATACACCTGCTATTTTCCAAACATCATTCAGGCATCCAGCTGGTTTTTCACGTATTCTTCCTTTCCATAGTTTTCATTAACGAAATCTGACTCGATCTTGCCATCTATAATCCTGACCACACGTCTCGCCTGTGCAGCAATCCCGTTATCATGAGTGATCAGTATGACTGTTTTCCCCTGCTCATGCATATTTTTCAAAATCTGCAAAATCTCCTTACTGGACGCAGAATCCAGATTTCCAGTCGGCTCATCCGCCAGGATTACCGGTGGCTGCGCTGCTATCGCCCTGGCAATGGCAACCCTCTGCTGCTGTCCGCCTGACATTTCATTTGGTTTGTGATCCATTCGTTTCTCAAGTCCGACCATGGTCAGGGATTCCACGGCGAGTTTATGTCTGGTTTTTCTGTCTACACCCCTATATACCAGGGGAAGTTCTACATTCTCTATGGCAGTCAGATTGGAAATCAGATTAAATCCCTGAAAAATAAATCCAATCTCTCGATTTCTCACTTCTGAAAGTTCATTGTCTTCCATCGTAGATACATCTGTACCATTCAGAAAATATTCGCCGGAAGTAGGAACGTCCAGGCATCCCAGCATATTCATAAACGTAGATTTCCCGGATCCCGACTGTCCGATGATCGCAACAAATTCACCTTTATCGATTTCCAGATTAATATGATCCAGTGCCCGCACTTCATTCTCACCGGGATTATATATCTTACACAAATCTTTTACTCTGATCAGCGCTTCTCCCATTTTTTCCTCCATTTATCCCGCAATTCCAATATACAATATATTGTCCGCTATAATTCATTCATCCCGACGGATCTTATTATATCCCGGAAAAATTACAAAGTAATTTCCTATAACAATTCCAGAAAATAATGCAAGTAAGACAGTCCAGCAGGGTTTCACTCTCTGATGGGCTGGATTAATTACAGTATTTTCTGAAATTGCTATAAAGAAAAGGACAGATCCTTAATTTTCCAAAAAGTTCTGTCCTTTTCTGTGGAATCAGCAAGTCTCTGTTAACTATAAACGAAACAAAAACTGCATTTTCTTCATATTTTTATGCATCCAGTAAAAATGCCTTATACGCTTTCTTAGCTTCATAAACATCCGCTTTGCTCGTTACTTCCCAAGGCGCATGCATACTCAGTACCGCAACACCGCTGTCGATTACTTCCATTCCATATAAAGCTGCGATATATGCGATTGTTCCGCCACCACCTACATCTACTTTACCAAGCTCAGCAGTCTGAAATGCGATTTCATGAGTATCAAAAATATTTCTTACTCTTGCCACATACTCTGCATTTGCATCATTTGATCCGGATTTACCTCTTGCTCCGGTAAATTTATTCAGTACGATACCTCTTCCCAGATAAGCGGCATTCTTTTTCTCAAATGCTTCTCCATAGGAAGGATCATAACCCGCGCTTACGTCGGAGGAAAGCATGCTGGAATTCTTCAGCGCTCTTCTTAATTTCAGCTCACTGTAGCAGCCCATTGCATCCAGAAGTTCTGCCACTGCATTCTCAAAGAAACGGGACTGCATTCCTGTTGCACCTACGCTTCCAATTTCTTCTTTGTCTACGAGCAGACAGCATGAGGTGCGTTTCGGTGCTTCCATCTCAAGCATTGCAATCAGAGAAGTATACGCGCAGACTCTGTCGTCCTGGCCGTAAGCCGCGATCATACTTCTGTCAAGGCCACACTCTCTTGCCTTACCTGCCGGTACGATTTCAAGTTCAGCAGAAAGGAAATCCTCTTCTTCTATAGCATATTTCTCTTTGAGGATATTCAGTACATTCTGTTTCACTGCCTCTTTCTTCTTATCATCCGGAAGATCCTTTAATGGTCTGCTTCCGATCAGAATATCAAGATTCTCTCCCTCAATTACTTCGGCAGCTTTTTTCTGCATCTGCTTTCCTGCCAGATGGATCAGAAGGTCTGTAATATATACGATTGGATCTTCTTCATCTTCACCAATATTTACCTCTGCTACACTTCCGTCTTTCTTTACTACTACTCCATGGATCGCAAGTGGAAGTGTTACCCACTGGTATTTCTTAACACCTCCATAGTAATGAGTATCCAGATATGCGAGGTCTGTATCTTCATAGAGAGGATTCTGTTTTACATCAAGACGCGGAGAATCGATATGTGCACCCAGAATGTTCATTCCCTCTTCAATATCATCCTGACCGATATGGAAAAGCGCAACAATTTTCTTCATTCCTACTGTATAAATTTTATCTCCGGATTTCAGTTTCTCACCCTTTGCAGTCTTTTCTTCCAGAGATTCGTAACCTGCTTCGCGGGCTTCTTTCACGATCTGTATCACGCATTCGCGTTCTGTCTTGCCTGCATTAAGAAAGTTTCTATATGCTTTTGCAGTCTTTTCTAATTCTTTTTCTTCTGCTTCTGTATAAGAAAGCCATGCATTTCTACGTTCCATTTATGATTCCGCCTTTCTATCTGACTCTTATTCCTAGTACAGCGAAAATTAAGTTTCTGCTATATTGACGCAGGATGATTTCTTCAGCTGCAAGGCGGAGGAATGAGGCGTAGCGGTGGCTACGGCGATTGACGACAACGCCGCAGATGAAAAATCAGACAAGTCAATATAGCAGTTACTTAATATTCGCTGTACTAGTATTGCTTTCTCTATTATAAAACATCCTTCTTAATTTTTCCATACAATGATATTATGCTCAAAAAGTTTTTTATTCCTAACTTCCTGTGTCTGGACAATCGTCTCCGCTTCTATTATAGTTATATTTAAAGCCTACATAACTATTTCACTCTGTTCTTTTATAAGGTAACCAAAATTCATTTCAGATTGTCTGCAAAAACGGATTTTGAACTTGTATGTCCCGAGATTTTGGCATATACATGACAATCCCTCTCAGAATAGTGGTGTGTGAATAGTAACAATCTATCAAATAATTCAGGAGGTTTCCACATGAATAATTCAGAAGAGCTGCGTCAGCAGCTTCATTCCATAAACAGAAAAAGTTATCCAGCCTACAAAGCTCTGAAAGGTGTCTATCATTTCGGAAATTATCTTCTTTCCATCGACCATGTACAGGGTGATCCTTTTGCATCCCCTTCTCACGTAAGCGTCCAGATTTCCCACACAGATGCCCGCTTTCCGAAAGAATATTATAAAAATTTTCTCTCCAGAACAACTCTTTGTGACTACCTCACCCGCCAGTTTGAAAAACAGGTCAGCCACTTTAGTTTCCGTGCAAAAGGCTCCGGTAAAAGCGGTCTTATCACAGTAAGCCACTGCGATCAGGAAATTCTTTCCCGAACAGCATGTGAAATCAATGCAAAAGGCATAACCGTCCGTTTCTTTGTAGGCTTTCCTGCCAATGGACGTACCATTAACGCCACAGAACTGGAAAAAATTCTTTTTGATTTTCTGCCTGTATGTGTTCGCAAGTCTTTCTTCTATTACAGTCTTGATGCACAGAATCTGTTAAATTACATGCAGCTTGCCGAAGATCAGGAATTCATCCGTCATGAACTGTCCTGCCGAAATCTCTGCGCATTTGTAGCTGATGGTGCTATTCTTCCCAGAGAAAGCGGCATTTCTTCCCGCCCTATGAAGGATTCCATCCCTTTCAATTCTCCTGAAAGTCTGCGTATTTCCATGGAGCTTCCACACCAAGGAACAATCACAGGAATGGGAATTCCAAAGGGAATCACTTTGATCGTAGGCGGTGGTTATCATGGCAAATCTACTCTTCTGAATGCGCTTGAACTTGGCGTATATAATCATATCCTAGGAGATGGACGCGAATATGTAATCACAGATAACACAGCTGTTAAGCTTCGTTCTGAGGAAGGCCGTTTTATCAAAGATGTCGATATTTCTCTCTTCATCAATGACCTTCCAAATAAAAAAGATACCCATTGTTTTTCCACACTGGACGCCAGCGGAAGTACTTCCCAGGCGGCCGGAATCGTAGAAAGTATAGAAGCAAAAAGCCAGCTTTTCCTTCTTGATGAAGATACTTCTGCCACTAATTTTATGGTACGGGACGCCTTTATGCAGCAAGTCATTCAACGGGATAAAGAGCCAATCACGCCTTTCCTTGAGCGTGCACGTGACCTTTATGAAAAAGCAGGTATTTCTACCATACTGGTAGCTGGAAGTTCCGGAGCATTCTTTCATATTGCAGACACAGTCATTCAGATGGACAATTATATACCCAAGGACATTACCGCTTCTGTCAAATCATTATGCGGCCAATATCCTCTGGCGAATGTTCCGGTTCCGGAATTTCGCATTCCAGAAAGTCATCGTATAATGACGAAAGCAGTGCAATCTTCTGGTTCTTCACAGCGTAACAGCTACCAGCACAATAATGACAGACCTGAACGTTTAAAAGCCAAAGTCTCTAAAACAGACGGATTCTCTCTTGGCCGGCAGGAAATCGATCTTCGCTATATCGAGCAGCTGATCGATACAGAACAGACTGCCGCTTTAAGCCTCCTTCTGAAATATGCGGTAGAGCATCTGATTGATGGAAAAAGAACACTTCCTGAAATCGTAGAATTCCTGCAAAAAAATATGACTCAAAACGGTTTGGCTTTCTTCGCAGACAACCATAAAATTTCCTGTGGTTATGCCGTCCCACGTTCTCAGGAAATCTACGCCTGCTTCAACCGTTACAGACGTTCATAAGAACCCAGCACAGGATTCTTATAAAATAAAATCACCGCCCCTCCGGCGATCTTGTCGGTTGAGCGGTGATCTACTGTTCATTTTACACTTTTTAGGGAAAGGAAAGATTTTTTCTTAAGGTCTGTCATCTCCTTAAGATGTAAATATCATAACGTATAAATGTGAGAGAAATTTGTCTAATTTCTAATAAAATTATAAAATTTATAAACAAGTTATAACTTTTTGCAAGTTTACGTCAAAATCCTCTGTCTTAGAGTGTGTTTGAAAAAGGCTTTCTGCAAAATATACCGCAAAGTTGCTATGCATCCGTAAGGAACTGCCAGTGGCAGGTCCTGTAGGTGGGGCGTGCAGATTGCAGGAATGATTTTTACGCACTGACGGACTTGGCTTGCATGTTCAGGCTAATAACTATATGCGAACACTAACATCTTAAGGACAGTAAACAGACACAATAAATTCAAAAAGAATCAGTTGCATCTGTGTTTTTATAAGTTATAATAATGAATATACGTGCATTCCGCTGTATGACAAAAGGATAAAGAAAGAGGAAAATAGATGTTTAGAAAAATAGATAAAACCAGCACATTCCATGATGTTCTCAAACAGATCATCGAGAAAATCCAGACAGGAGAACTGAAACCGGGAGATGCTCTTCCGGCGGAACGTATTCTGGCTGAAGAATTCGGAATTTCCAGACCTGCTTTACGTGAAGTTCTGAAAGCACTTTCCCTGCTGGGGATTACTGTCAGCGTACATGGCGGCGCTAATTATATTGCAGCAGATCTCCGCAACTGTCTTACTGAACCATTATCTATCCTGTTTCAGATGTATAACAGTAAAATTCAGGACGCCCTGCAGCTTCGAGGTGCACTGGAAAGTAAAGCTGCATTTCTCGCAGCCCAAAACTGTACACCATTAGATGCCGCTGAACTCCAGCTTATTATTGCCAAACTGGACAGCACCCAGGATGAAAAAGTCCGCGGTGATCTGGATCGTGATCTGCATATGAAAATTGCACAGATTTCTGCAAATCCATTAATCCTGAGCGTGTTGAATGCCTCTGCCCAGCTTACAGAAAACATGATTACCGGAATACGTTCTTATTTTATGAAAAAGAACAACGATGCACCTGAAATTGATTCTCAACACACACGACTTGTTCATGCAATAACTGACAAAGATGCACCTCTTGCAGAAAAAATTATGAATGAGCATATGCATACGATTGAGCGGCTTTTAAATGAGATTCCATTTAATACTCTTACAACTGCTGATAAGGATGAACCTCCTGCGACTGTCTAAAGTAACAAAAATGCAATCGCGGTTTATTGAATAGCTTTAACTATTCAGCAGTCTGCTATCTGCAGGGAACTGAACAGTTACGATTAACTAACATTTTTCCTCAGACAAATGCCTGCGGATCTCTCCACGGGCATCTGTCTGCAAATCTATAAGCTTTTGTCTTTCTTGTCATTGGTCGCGGAACGAACCGTATCTCTTTATTGTCTCTGCCTCTTCTGAAAAAATTTCACACATCAATTTTGCTCCTGTTTTAAATCCTGCCTCAAAACTGTTTTCCAATTCCTGTGGAAATATTTCCAGATGTTTATCCATCAGTATGTCCAGTTCCTCTGCCAGTTCTCCTGTCAGCCTGGAGCGTAGTTTCTGGTATGACTGATAGGCATCCTCTCTTTTCTTTTTACACAGATCATCGCCCTGTGTTCTCAGCCTCTCAATGTCTGTCCTGTCATTTTCTTCCATGTACAGATTGTACAATTTCTGAATTATACTTTTCATTATTCTTCTAACTCTCTAAAAATTAATCCCAGCCAATCATCAGTGTACTAACAAGTTGATTCTTGAAATAATCTTTCCGAATAAATTTTTATTTCAAGACGTAGCGGTAGCTATAACAACCAATGGTAATGCAGAAATAAGAAATTTAAGCGTAAAATTATTCCGGAAATCTACTGCTACACTAATTATAATATTCCCCTCTTTTGTAGCATATAAACCTATGGCAATGCTTTTTCTTTTGTATAGTGTTACATATATGTATTATAGTTTTGTGATATATCAATGTCAATGCCTTGTAATTATACTTTATATTATAGGAGGTATAATCATGACAAAAGATTTTATTGTCCGGCCAAAATATACTGATAAAAAAGAGGATAAATCTATTACTATGACCATCCGACTTGAACGTGAACTTCAGGAAGAATATGATAAATTATCTGCAAAAAGCGGACGTTCGAGAAATGAACTGATGTGCATGGCACTCCGCTATGCTCTGGAAAATCTGAAATTCGTAGAATGACTTTCGAGTAATCGGATATCCGGAATTGAATCCAAGGACTTGCCTGATCTATCGAAATAACTATATCATTTACTTGTCTGCGAATCTGATTGCACAAATAAAAAAGCCTCAGTCAGCCTGAAATATCCGAATAAATGAAGGATTATTCAGATATTGCATAGAATAATGTTATAATTGACGAACTGGCACTTGCAGTTATACAATTATTAAAACTTAAGAAACAAATTATCTGATATTAACTTTTAGTAATTTTATGGTAATCCGTTTCCATGTGTCTCTGTCAATTTCAGGTATGACAAATACCTGACACCAGGTAAATTTTAATTACCCGCCTTATTTTTATGCAAGGAGGTTGTTTTTATGCATTCATTATCAAAATCCAGTCAGGGAAGCACTTATACGATCAAATGGATGTTCGGACTGCCAGAAGTTATGAAAGCTATGCACGATATGGACATTCATGAAGGCAGTACGATCCGCGTCCTTCGGAAATTCCACGACTCTCTGATCATTTCTTCCGCTGATCGAAAAATCGTTCTGGGAAACGAAGTTGCAGACAGAATACAAGTATAAAAAAATGAAGCAGATGTTTTGTCTGCTTCATTTTTTTATACTCGTTTATGGGATATCGCTGAATTACATTTTCAAAACAACCCCTTTTGCTTACATGGTTTTATATTTCCCTTTTCGAGTCTTTTATCTTCGCATTGACAATATAAATTCCGGCACAAACCAGGATCAGAGCCACCAGACTTCCGATATTGAATGCCTGCTTTACCTCTCCAAGTATCAATGCGGACAATATCACACTGCACAACGGATTGACAAATCCAAAAATAGCAACTTTCGAGACATCGTTCCATGCAAGCAGAACCGACCAGAGTGTATAAGCCACCGCAGAAACCATTGCCAAATAAAAGATAATAGCCACACCTCCCACTGTAACATTTCCCAAATGACCCCCCATTCCGATACCAATCAATGTCAGGACAATCCCTCCCATCGTAAACTGGGTTCCGCTCAATACCACCGGAGAGACTTTTCTGGAAAAAAGATTGATCAGTACCGTAGAGATTCCATAGGAAAGCTGTGCAATCAGAATGAATCCTTCTCCTGCCAGCTTAAATCCCATATCAAGAGAATTTCCCATAAGATTAATTACTACAACTCCTGCAAATCCCAGTACACAGCCTGCAATTTTTCTCCCCGTCATACGTTCTTTTCGAAAAACCAGACAGGACAATAAAATTGCGATAAAATTTCCAAGCCCGGTAATGATAGCACCTTTAACTCCGGACGTATGCGCAACGCCTATATAAAAGAAAAAATACTGTCCTACTGTCTGAGCCAGACATACCGGCACAGCATATTTCAGGATTTCCCTGTCCGGGATCATAATCTTTTTCTCACGAACAGATGCAAATATCAGAACCAGAATTCCCGCCAATGTAAATCTAATTCCGGCAAATACGATCTGACTGGCAGTGTCTGCGGAATCTACATTCATCAAGCTATATCCCGTCTTGATCACCGGAATTGCACTTCCCCATAAAATGCAGCATACACAGGCAAGAAGTGCTACGATTCCTGTTCTTGTTAACGTGTTTTGTTTTTGTGACATTACTTTGTTTCTCTCTTTCTGTTTATCTCTTATTATCTTTATTGTGAATTACTCGGTAACTGAGTTACCAGAGCATCTGAATTAAGGCGGGATACCGCCTTTTTTCAGGGTGCATCCATGGCACCACTACTGTTTGCTCTTTAGAGCTATACAGCTACTTTTATTATTTCCGGTGTTTTCAGTCCGGTTACGGACAGTTCTTTTTTTACTCCGGATACGGAGTGATATTTTCTCAGGATATTATATGCGCCTACCGCATCTGCATTATAGACTCTGTTTCCATCTCTGTACAACCCTCTCTCTTTCCGGTTGGACGGTTCCTCAAATCTTTTCCCTACTTCTGGTGACAGCGGACTGCACTGGCTGGTATAACTTTCTTCCTGTTTTACAAAACGGATCCCATATCTTTTCAGCTTATATTCCAGCATGATGTAGATCCTGTTATACGGCAGGCTGTGAAACTTCTGGTTTGTCCTGTGTCCCAGGTCTTTTTCTCTCCGGATGTTCCTGATATCCCCTGTAACGACACAGGTGATCCCCTGTTCCCGGCAGTATTCTGCAAGATATCTTGTGATCTTGTGCAGATAGTCCGTTACTGAGTCTTGTTTTCTTTTATATAACTTCCTGATATGTTTTGATGTGACCGGATGTTTGACTCCCTTTCCTGACTGCTGTCCATACCACTGGGCCTGCACCCTTGCGATCTCTTTATGAAAATATCTTTCCAATTCAAGGTACTTCCTGCCCAGGATAAACGTCTTCCCATTTTCGGAATCATAACACGTCATAAGGTTATGAAGCCCCAGATCAATAGACAGTTCATGTCCGTTCTGTGGAAGTTCTTCCTGGTCAGGGACCTCATAAACAACAATAATTTTACAGTTTCCCTTCTCCGGCGGGTATATCCGCAGTTGTTTGGTCTGATCCATGCCCCTGAAAATCTTATTTTCAAGGTAAAGAAAGTTTTCATGGATCTGATACGTTTCTTCCATATATTTTTTAATGCCTTTGGAAGGGAAAGGCGGACTCTGCCCGTATCCCGCTCATACACGATCCCCATCTGCATATAGGTAATGGGGATACTTTTCTGCTTAAACCGCGGCGGTCTGGGAGTCTCGATCCCTCCGGATCTTTTCAGGGCATAAAAAGACTTCCATGCCTTGTCCAGCAGCCTGCAGACTTCCTGGGCAGTCTGGAATGGTTCCACAGCTCCCCTTTCCAAAGCTGGTTTCTTATTTCCGGAAAACGTTTGAAAAGTTTCCTGCCGGAGATCCCCTTCAGGTATTTCACTGGCCATACCATATGATAATTAATCTTACACACACAAGTACGGTAATATGTAAGATTTTCTTTCATACATATATAATACCATGATATCAAAAATTCCGCAATAAAATATCGAACATATTTTCTTTTTATAATGCTGGATTTAGTTGGATTGATTCAGCTGTTTTCACAACCTACTGTATCCAATTCCGCTTTAGCCGGATTGATTCAGCTGTTTTCACAACCTACTGTATCCAATTCCGTATTAGCCCTAAACTAGGACTACAGGGAGATGAAAAATTAAAATAGCTATTTTAGTAGCCCAGATTGTAAAAATTGTGTTCAAGTGTGTTCAAAACCTATAAGAAAAAAAATAAGAGAAACGTTGATTTTACAACGTTTCTCTCACTTAAAATCATGCCGCAGACCGGAATCGAACCGGTACGGGAGTATAAGTCCCGCAGGATTTTAAGTCCTGTGCGTCTGCCAGTTCCGCCACTGCGGCATATGGAACCTATAGGGCTCGAACCTATGACCCTCTGCTTGTAAGGCAGATGCTCTCCCAGCTGAGCTAAGATTCCATGACGCAATTAGTAAATATTCGTCAGCCAATTGCTAACGACCCAGAAGAGACTCGAACTCTCGACCTCCGCCGTGACAGGGCGGCGCTCTAACCAACTGAGCCACTGGGCCAAAATAATTGAAAAGTGGACCTTCGGGGACTCGAACCCAGGACCGACCGGTTATGAGCCGGTTGCTCTAACCAACTGAGCTAAAGGTCCAAAAAGCCGATGATCGGACTCGAACCGATAACCTGCTGATTACAAATCAGCTGCTCTGCCAATTGAGCCACATCGGCATGTTGTAACAGAATCAAGCCTCAAAAATCACATTTCATTATTTAAATGACTCCAAGGGGATTTGAACCCCTGTTACCGCCGTGAAAGGGCGGTGTCTTAACCGCTTGACCATGGAGCCAATTATTAAATTTAATCGGAACACACGTTTCCGAAAACTCCCCCTGTTGGACTCGAACCAACGACACTGCGGTTAACAGCCGCATGCTCTACCGACTGAGCTAAGGAGGAATAAAGG
>NZ_JBQHVP010000024.1:0-57733 GCF_052064435.1 Blautia sp. HCP3S3_B11 | reverse complement strand
ACTTTAGAACCCAATTCAGTTTTTTTACAACTGGTACGATTGAAAAGACTGTCATCAATGATGAATACATTCTTACGAGAGGCATCGGTAACAAAGGTCATAAGGTCGGTGAATCACGACTAGGTATGCAGCCGAAAGTAAGTAGAGAACTTTTGGCTGCATGGCCTGGATTAAAAAATAATTACCATGACTATATGATCACAGAACCAGTAGATTTTCAGAAAGAATTAAATCGTGTTCCAGAAGCAGATTATGATGTATGCTGTGCGTTACTTACGATGATTGTTCAGAAAAAGGAAAATCAAGATGAATTATTTGAGAGTTATGTGTACAATAGTGATGTTATTCGAATCTTAAACAGAATGATTAAACTGCAACAGAAATTATAGTGATATTGCACAAAAATAAAAAAGTTTAAAAATTGCTGTGATATTTTCCGTTTTCATACGTTTATATTATAAAGAGTAAATTCTGTAGTTCGAGATTTGGAAAGTAGGAAAATGGAAAATAATAGAAAAATGATTAACGGTGTAATATTTTTGGAAGAACAGGCAGATTATTTGTTGCTTCTTGGAAAGGAAGGCTTATATGCAGTGCAGGCAGAAAATGATCATTGGAATGTTCATTATACACTTCCGGGAGATACATCAAATTTAGACAAGCAGTTTATTTCCAAAGATGAGGCATTGCAGGATGTTTATGAAATGGATATATGGCGCAGAAATAGGTGGAGATTTTTGCCAATGAAAGAACTAAGGACGAGCTTAAAGGAGCTTCGCACGGAAGCAGGATTTACACAATCAGAACTTGCTGATATGGTGGGAAATTGCAGGGATAATATAAGTAGACTGGAGAGAAATAAATTTAAAAATCCTACATATCAGTTGTTATATGATATTGCAGAATTCTTTGAAAAACCTGTGGAAGAAATTTTTTGGTACGAAGAAATATAAAATAGAAGGCTGGTGCATAGCAGAAGTGAGCTGTTAATGCATCAGCCTTTTAAAATTAGCCAACTACTTTTCCAAAAGTTTTTAAGGTGGAGCCGGAAGTGACTTGGATAGGAGCATATTTTTTATTTAGAGAAATAAGTTGGATACCGGAATCAGATTGATGATATTTCTTTACATAAGCATCACCATCGAGGAAAAAGACACCGATTTCTCCTTCTTCAAGAGTTTCTTGTTTATGAATCCAGATGATCTGTCCATCCAGATAGAGAGGCTCCATACTGTCACCACATACCCGGACGCCGAAGTCAGCGCAGGAAGATACTTCATCACCTACTTCAATTTCGGAAAAACGGTCGGAATCAAGGAATTGTCCTGTTCCAGCTGAAACCGGGAGATCATAGAGACTGAGAGTTCTTCGTGGAAATTGATAAATGATTGGTTCTTCTCGAATGTATTCCCCGCTTTTCATTAATAGGTTCATGTAGTCAAGAACTTTGGCTTGTCCTTCGTCATTTAATTTGGAGAAAAGTTTCTCATCCGTTCCAATCTGGAATGTTCTATTTATATCGGAAATCTCAAGAATTTCACAGAGGGCAAAAAATTGTAAAACATTTGGCAGGTTTACATTTTTTTCCCATTTACTGATAGAATGAGCTTTTACATCTAAGCCTCTTTCACACAGAAGAGCTGCCAGTTGTGGTTGAGACAGTTTTCGGTCTTTTCTTTTATTAGCAATAATGGATCCAAAATCTTTCTTTATCATCATACACCTCCATATGCAGGTATTTATTCCCTATATATACTATAACCCATAGAAGATAAAAAATCAACAATAATAGCGTTAAAATCCAGAAAATCAACATATTTGCTACTTTACAAAGATTTAAAAACGATATATAATGCCTGTATAGAAAAAAGAACACACGTTCTAAAAGGAGGTGAAAATGTGGAAAAAGTAGTATTGCACAGTGATGCCAACTGTTTTTATGCTAGTGTGGAAATGCTATATCATCCAGAATATGTTGGTAAGCCATTAGCTGTAGGAGGAGATCCTGAAGCGAGGCATGGAATTGTATTGACGGCGAATTATATTGCGAAGAGAAGCGGCGTTAAGACTGACATGGCATTGTGGCAGGCAAAGCAGGTTTGCCCGGATTTGATATTTGTACCTCCGAGGATGGATTTATATTTGAAGTTTTCCTCAATGTTGCGAGAAATATATTCGGAATATACGAATCAAGTTGAACCGTATGGATGTGATGAAGCTTGGCTTGATGTAACTGATAGTTTTTCACTGAAAGGTGACGGAAGAAAAATTGCAGAAGAAATTAACAGAAGGGTAAAGAAAGAACTGGGTATTACGGTAAGCATTGGAATTTCCTGGAATAAAATTTTTGCAAAACTTGGAAGCGATTATAAAAAGCCTGATGGAATTACAGAATTTAATCGGACGAATTATCGTGAACTAATCTGGAAACTTCCGGTATCAGATCTTCTATATGTAGGCAGATCAACGAATAGAACTTTACAGAAATATGGTATTCGCACAATTGGAGAATTGGCAAGAACAGATCCAAGTTTTCTGGAACGGCAGCTTGGAAAGATGGGACTTGTGATATTTTCATTTGCAAACGGATGGGATGATTCGCCGGTTGCAGCAGAATTATATCATGCTCCGATCAAATCTATTGGTAACAGTATGACAACACCGAGAGATCTGGAATGTGATCAGGATGTACAGATTATTCTGATGGCATTGGCAGAAAGTGTTGCAGCCAGATTACGGAAACATGGTTTTAAATGTAATGTAGTTTCAATTTCTATCCGGGACAATGATCTGTATCATTTTTCACGACAGAAAAAAATTCAAGAACCCACTGACATTACAGATGAGATTATGAGAGCAGCTTATCAGCTATTCAAGGAAAATTATCATTGGTCACGTCCGATCAGAAGCCTTGGCATTCGTGCTGATGATCTGGTAATGGGAACAGTACCGGTGCAGTTAGATTTATTTATGAATGAACAACGCCGGGAAAAACAGGAGAAGTTAGACAGAGCAGTGGATGAAATCAGACGACGGTTTGGTTATCACAGTGTCCAGAGAGCATTTATGTATCAGGATAAAGTCTTATCAAGTTTGGATGCACAGAAATCCCACACTGTACATCCAGTAGGATATTTTAATGGGAGGTAGTTCCTTTGGAAAGTTGCAAAGTATATGTTGAAGTAACCGTAAAATTTAGTACTGATGGTGTTATGATGCCCGTAGAATTTATCTGGGAAGATGGAATGAAGTACATCATTGATAAGGTAAAATCAAAAGAACGATGTGCGAGCCGTAAGGCAGGTGGTACTGGAATCATGTATACGGTATTGGTAGATGGTAAGGAATGCCATCTATACTATGAATTTGATAAGTGGTTTATGGAGCGCAAGAGTGCGTAAAGATTTAAGAATGAAAACAAGATCTGCAGAAGAGCTGACCTTTCCCTTTTGCTCTTTTCAGATTGACATATAAGGGCATTACATCTATGTCCATGAAACAATATACCCACTATATTGTCCATGCAGATGCGGCTCTGCTCAAGAATAATTCTTATTGAGCTTCCGTCAAAATCACAGGGATGGGAGTGTAGAACGTCAGAGAAAGACGATTCAATACGAAAAGGAGATTTTGATAATGACAGAGAGAGATTATGCGATTAGATCGTTTAAAGAAATTACGTTAAATGCAGCACGACATACAGAAGAGAGAATGGATCTGTACTATGAAAAGATTAAAGCACTGATGAACAATTATCAGGATTTGATTTTGGAAAATCAGATGGTTTTGGATGAATTAGAGCAGGAGTGTCAGGAAAAGATCAATGAGAATATGGCCTATGCCCTTCAGTATATGGATGCTTACGATTACCGCATGAATTTAGGAAAACTGAAAAAAGAAGTAAATAATATCATTCTGATCTATGGACTATGCGATATGGTTAACCGGGCAATGACATTGGTAAAATATTTCACCCCGAATTTTGGAACCGAATATTATGATGTGCTTTATGGCTGCTTCTGCAGGCACAGAAAAATGACAGACATCGAAATTATGCTTGAATTGGGGATGAGCCGGGCAAGTTTTTACCGGAAGAAAAAAGCAGCTCTCCGCTATCTGGGATATTATTTTTTTGAAATCGTAGTACCACAATCTGCAAATAAACGATATAAGCCATCTTTTCTAGAAACGGAAGAGTAGATATGAAAGAGTTTAATGGAATAGTTACTTTTCCGGGGATAACTGGACAGTAACAAGCTAAAGGCAAAATCTCTGTAATGTTGAAGATTCAATTGAAGTTCTTGGTAATATGTGATAAAATATATAAAAAAATAAGACAAAATGTATGAAAAATATAAAAATAATGATGAGAGAAGGGAGGAGGCTTATGGACTTATCGTATCCTTTTCATGTACAATTACATTTGACAGATAAATGTAATTTGAAATGTAGGCATTGTTATGAAGGTGAACGAAAAACAATTAATGAGTGGGAATATAAGGAATTATTAGTAGTAATTGATGAATTAGATAAAACTTTTGAAAAATGGAATGTTGACGGAGAAATTTCATTAGTTGGTGGAGAACCAGTAATGTATCCTTATTTATCTGATTTATTATATTACATAAGAAAGAAAAGCTTTATTTCTCGAATAGCAATTTTAACAAATGGCACCTTTATTCCGGATAAATTAAAAAAAGCAATATTGGATACAAAAGTAGCAGTTCAAATTAGCATAGATGGAATAACAAAAGAAAAACATGATTTTATTCGTGGTGAGGGAAATTATGAGAAGGCAATTAATTCAATAAAGTGGTTAGTAAGCAATCAAATAGAAGTATTTGTTCATTATGTAATTAGCAAATATAGTGTACCTATTTCTAAAGAGTTTATTGATTTTATAAGTAATTTAGGTGTAAAACAATTAACTTTTAGTCTTGTAGTTCCGATGGGGGCAAGCGATAAGAGTGTAATGCTAAATAAAGATGAATTGAAAGAAGTGTATTCTAAATTAAATGAATATGCAAATTCTTTGCCTGAAAATGGAATGAGTATTAACACTACAAGGCCTCTTTGGACTCATTTTGGAAAGACAGGCAGATGTCCTGTTGGAATACAAACAATAACAATTTTACCAGATGGCACAGTTTTGCCTTGTAGAAGATTACCGATTTCTGTTGGAAACATTAAAAAGAATTCTCTCTTTTCAATTTGGTACAATTCTGAGGTTTTGTGGAATTTGAGACAAAGAAACAAATTTCAGAAATGTGGTGAATGTGAACATTTAGATGATTGCGGTGGAAATAGATGTATTGCTTATGCTGTCACTGGAGACTATATGGGGGAGGATCCACAATGCTGGATATAAGGCCAATGTTTTTACGTAATGGGGTAAAAATTGTAGAAGGATACAAAAATGCAGCTATTTATGATTTTAATAAAAAAAAGGTATTTCTTGTATCTAAAAATGTTGCCCATACAATGCTAGAAAATAAATCGTTTAATTCAATTTGTGAGTCACTAGTTCAACAGATGTTAGATTATGATTTGATAAATTCATATGATAAAGGAAAAGAATTAAATCCTCAAAAATATGAATACAATCTTTTTGATGATTGTTATACAGATAAACGTTGTACATTATTGTATATCGAAGTGACAGATAAATGCAATTTTCATTGTGTCCATTGTTATGCAGAAATGAAACCAGGAGGTTGCCGAGAATTATCTATTGAACAATTTAAATCTATTATTTTAAATATTCAGCCAGATGAAACTTGTGATATTAGATTGACTGGAGGAGAACCTTTCTTACATAGTAATATTAGAAGCTTTATAGATTTAGTAAAAGAAAATATTAAACCAAATTCAACTCATTCAATTGTTACAAATGGATCTTTTAAAAGTGAAGATGCATTATATGCGATGGAGAAAGGATTCGAAGTTCAGATTTCGATATATGGAATGAAATTAGATACTTTTAAAAAGTTTACAAATAGTTCAGATAGATATTGGGAAACAGTACAAAATAATCTTGAAAACCTTTCGAAAAGTCCTAATAAGGATAAAGTGTTATTATGTTTTGCAGTAAATACACTAACATATTCGCAAATTAATGAATTTGAAAAATATGCGAAAAAGCATGGATTTAGGTATATATTTAATCGACCAGCTAGTACTGGAAGAGCAGTAAATAACTGGAAAATGTTAGAATTGTCTCCCGAAAAACATTTTGAGTTTTCCAAAAATACAAAAGCATCTGTATTAAGATGTTGCTATCATTTGTGTCAACTTCATTTGTGCGTTGTTGGGGTAGATGGAAATATATTTCCTTGTTCATTTTTAAGAGACAAATCTTTTGTTATGGGAAATATTTTTAAATCTTCACTAAAAGAAATATGGCAATCATCTGAATATCAGGAATTTAGAAAACTAAATCCGACAGATGTTGAAAAATGTAATAAATGTGAATTTATATATATGTGTACAGCTGGTTGTTGTGCAGAAGCAGTTGGAATGACAGGAAATATTTTATCAGTTTATCCATGGTGTAAAGTTAAACCCTATGAATGTGACTACTTAAGTATTCACGATGATGAAATGTATTTTGTGGATAAGTTAGCAGCAGGTACATTTGACTTTATAAAAGTGTAGAATATTATGCAGATAAGGAATATCCTTATTTAATATAAATTTTTAGTATAGGAGGTGAAATTGATGAAAAAACCAATTATTAAAAAAGTGACAAATGTTGTTTCGGGCAGCAAAAAATCTGCATGCACTTGTTGCGGCGGTAGCTCAAGATAAAATACTAATTAAAGTATGAGCTATTTTAAACACCTGTATCCTTTAGAATATGGATACAGGTGTTTCCGTATAAGATAATTTTGTGGAGGTTAAGATATTATGGATTTGTCAACTAAATTATTGCTAAAAGAAAAGTTTACTTTTCATATGGAGGAAAGTGGAAAAGGGTTTCTTATGGACTGTATTGCTGGTGATGTATATGAAATAAATGACACGACAGAGTATATTTTAGAAAAATGTGATGGGAAACATTCTTTGTCTGAAATATTGCAAATGATTTGTAATACTAGCATGGGAGATGAATGTGAAATTAAAAAAGAAGATATATTAGAAATAGCAAATTTTTTTATAGTAAATAATATATGTGATGTAGATTGAAATTGTATTGGTATTGATAAAAAATTGAATAAATCTGCAAGAACAGTGGAAATGTATAAATATTTTTGTAAGACGATTTGCATTAATAACTTTCAAAACTTACGCACTTTGTTTCTTTTACAGAGTGTATTAAGATGACAGGGAAGTATGAACACACTCACTATGGTAAGAAAGAAAAGAGGTAACGTAAGTGTTTACGAGATAACTCCAAACCGCTAGCTGGCGAAAGCTATCCTAAATCAGTACCTGTTTAAAAGCGTAGAGAATATGCAGAATGCGTTGAAGAATATTTTCGGCTCCATGTTCGAAGCGATACTGCAGGTTTGTTCTAATAATGAATGTGGTGAAAAAGAAACGGCTATATCAAAAAGATATTAAGAACAACGATTGGTGATGTCCCTATTGAAGTTCCCCGTGATCGGGATGACATTTTTGAACCGAAGAGAAAAAGAGATGTCTCTGATATTTAAGACAAAGTAGCTTATAGGAAATATAGTTAATTATCTTGCAAGAGATAGTTAATAGAGAATGAATGAAATAATTCATTTTTGTGAAATATTTTATACAATAATTTGCTTTTGTGAATATAATTGACGATTAATATATTGAACATTTATCCTAAAATGATACAATAGACCCAACTTATCAAAATGTATTTTGACGGAGGAGGGTCTTTTTTATGTTAGCAAATGAAAAAATGGCAAGTGAGTTATTACCAAAAAATCTGATGTACATTATAAAAAATAAATATCCATCTCAGAAGGCTTTTGCAGAAAGAATGGAAATTGCACAGGCAACTCTTGTAAAAATCTTAAAATCCGGACAGATTCCCGGAATTTACCCGTTTTTTTATAACTTAGAAAAAGAAACCCAATATACAATGTCAGAAATACTGAGTACTGATATTACAGTTGAAGCTGAAAACAAGTTTTCGACGGACGTAAGCAGAGAGCAGGCCGATAAGCTGTGTGGGCTTTACTGTTTTTACTATTATGATACAGCTGCATTTAAAGGACGTGACAACAAAGAGGCAAAAGAAGCTTTAAATAGCGGTTTATTATTAATTTATAAAAATAGAGATAGCAAAGAATATGCCTGTATGGCACAGTTTGGTTTGAAAGTAAAAGAGATGCGTGAAAAGTTTCTGACATGGGGTGGTGGAAAAAATAACACAGTTACTTCGTTGGATACTATCGTAGTCAAAATGAAAAGCTATTCATCAGTCCATTTATATCAAGGAGTGGTGAAAATTACTAGTGGACATGTTTACCTTACACTGGATTATGGAGATAAAGATCATGCTTTCGTTGTTCTTCATAGACCAGATGGAACTGGAAGATATTACATTGGCGGTCTTGGAGCAATGGTATCAACCTCAAAGGGAAGAACATCATTTCCTTGTATGCAGATGCTTGGAGTATCGAGATTTAATATGGATATTTCAGAAGAAGAGATAGCCAGAAAGTTATTATTGGGTTATCCATCCATTAAGCCGGGAGATAAGTGTGAACCACTGCTTAAACTGATAAAACAGTTATATCAGAAACGATTAGAACATGAAAAAATATCTGAAAATTTTGAAACAGAACTGTCTGATGTATACAGAGAAAGTTTGATTCAGGGAGAAGTTACAAGATTGATTAACAGCATTGTGGAAAGCAATGTCTTTCGCACAATTAAGATTTCATATATTGATGATGATGAATGGTATCATTTTGTAAAAAAATTTAATCCGAGAAATCGTGGATAATAGTACGAGGAGGCTGACTATGGAAGACAGATTGTTAGCACGAAAGACAGCAAGTGATGTAGTGGCACCTGAAACGGTAAATGAATATACAGAAGAGCAGATCAAAGAAATTCATGAAAAATACGGCAAAATTATAAAGACCATGTATGCACATGGAGTTATGGCAGATACAAAACTGATAAATGATGCTTTTCAGTTTGCAATGGAGAAGCATAAAGGAGCTATGCGAAAAAATAAAGAGCCATATATTTTACACCCTATAGCGGTAGCACAGATTCTTGCTGATTTAGGTTTTGAAAGTGATTTGGTGGCAGCGGCTCTTTTGCATGACGTTGTAGAGGATTGTGATGTAACCGTAGAATATTTGATGGAAAGATTCGGAAAAATTGTAGCTGATACAGTAGATGCACTTTCGGCAGTAAATGTTATCACATCTGGAGATCCAGAGATGGAGAAAAAAGACATAGATGTGTTATCAGATGTAAAACTACTGAATGAAATTGAGAAAAATCCTAAGGCAATTTATGTAAAAATTGCGGATCGCATTCATAATCTGACAACCATTGCTGCTTTCCCCTATACGAAGCAGAGGGCAAAGGCACAACATACAAGAGAAATCCTGATCCCATTGGCACGTAAAATGGGAGTTTTTCGTCTGATTTATGAATTGGAAGATTTGTGCTTTGGGATTGAGAATCCAGAATGTTACAGAGTTGTAAAAGAAAAATATGAACAACTCTTATGGGAAAACCGATATGGTGTAAAGGAAGTGCAGGATTATCTTACGACTATCTTTTTTGGTGATTCCGTTGATGGCATTTGCAAGGAAGATTCATTGTCCAAATTTATTATTTCTTGTGGATACAGGCAAAGATATATGGAAAGTATTTTTCGTAATGTAACCGCACAGGTTTCTAATATCCTGACAGATTTGGAAAAAAATATATGCAAAGAAAAAGTGGAATTATATGATATTTATTTCATTGTGAAAGATGAATGTGCGTTTACTGCTATGGATGTATTTTTCCATTTTTATCAGAAACTCTTGGAGGGTTTCTATCGTATTACAGTAACTGAAATTAAAAGAAATGCAGAAGATACTCGCTCTTATTTTGTGCTGGAGGATTGTTATAATAATAAATATCGTTTATTTGTAGAAAAAGAATCAGATTATCTGAACAAAATGAATGGAGTCATTTTAGGTGGGGAGTTTGGATTAAAAAAATTTAGTAAAATTGATACTGCAGAACCAGGAGAAAGCTTTAAACCTTTTATCAATGTATATCGTAAGGATGGAACAATGGTACAGATTGAAGAAGGAGCTACTATGCTTGACTTTGCATTTGCTATTCATCCGGAAATAGGAATATGCGCTCGTTATGCATTGATAAATAAAAAGCAGGAACGTATTCCATTGTATGCTAAGTTGAATGAAGGTGATCTGGTGGAAATAGTTCACGATTCCCATAAAGAAAATCCAGAATTGGATATTCCACATGCAACAATTCGGTGGTTTGAATATGTTCGAACCCGTGAAGCTACGAGAGCTTTATCAAGATATCTTGAAAAACATGTTGAGTCAGCAAAACCTTTGATACAGGTTCATGATGCAGAAGGAAACACTTATGAAATAGAAACAGGTTCAACAGTACTGGATTTTGCATTTCTTTTAGGTGATGAAATGGGACTTCATTTTAAGTCTGCTTATGTAAATAAAAGCAAAAATAAAGCTCGAATAGATAAAATGTTGGGGTATGATGATGTCATAAAAATAATAGCTGATGCTGATGATATAATGACTCCGAAATTTGAATGGCTAAATATTGTAAAAACCCAAAAAGCCAAAGATGTATTACTGAAGTATTTTAATACAATGTTGAATACAAAATAATATTTCAGGAGTGAGGTGCCGTTTCCAAAAGCAAAAATTGGAGGTGAATATTATGGCATATCCCAAGATGGATCGTTATCTGATTTTTAAAAGAAAAGATAGGAATACTGTTGAGGTGAGAAATGAAGTATATGAAATGAGTTGGGAAATGAACGTCCGAGCTGCACGATTTCTTCGCAAGTTAGATGGGGAAACGAATCCATATAAAATTGATCCTTATATGAACAGAAACGAAGTCGCTCACCTGCTAGAGAAATTGGAAGAAGAGGAATTGTTAGATGATGGTGAAAGATTACTTTCTGTTGGAATTGGGTCAGTAATCATACCGTTGTGGTCACCGAAAGTTACACGATGGTATCGGGTAATTGGAAGATTGTGGAACAAAATACTCATGTTATGTTGGTTGCCAATTTTCTTTTTGGGGGTATGGGAATTTTTGACTCAAGAGTGGATCGGACCAGAAAGTGATTTTGGGACTTTCTATGGTTATCTAATTTTTGCATTTGGAATACTCTTACATGAGTTGAGCCATGTAGCTGCATGTCTTGATTATGGAGGCAGATTCTACGAAATGGGAATCATGACGCATTATTTTCTTCCCGGCGCATATGTGATGATTACCTATGATAATGTAAAAAATCGCATGAAACGAGCACAGATTTCGGCAGGAGGGATAGAAAGTAACCTGCTTTTGGCGGGCATATGCCTCTGTTTGCTAAAAACGGGATGGTTTAATCCGGTAGCTTTATTAATTGGAGCATTTTTTAATGTAATAACAGCCGTATTTAATTGCAGTCTAGTTGAAGGTTTAGATGGCATAGGAATTTACCAGGAATTTCTTGGAAAAGATTTTCTTGAAAAAGCAAAGCCGTTAATTCGAGATCCTAAGGGGAAAATAATAATTAGGAGAAGGGGAATTAATGGGGAAGTTACAATCATGGCGTGTTACATCATTGTGATTATGCAGATATTGCTACCGATTATTCTTTTGATCAATGTATTTAGCCTTGTGAGTGCTTTTGTTTGAATAAAGTCCCTAGTAAGTCGTAAAGGTGAGATGTTTACTTATGAAAAAGAAAAGTCGTTTATCCGGTCTTGTGCTTTTACCAATGTTGATTTCAATTTTGTCGGCATATTATGAAGCGTTATGGTTAATACCTGTTGTTGTTATTTTAATGTTTGCCTTGGTTGGAACGATGCCTTTTTGCAGGAAAAATGAAAATTTATGGATGTTTGTATTGACGGGATTTTGTTCAATACCTGTTAATTGGTTTCTTTTGACAAAATTCAATGTATGGATGGATTACATATATAGTGACGTAGGAAATATCATTACAATAATTGTAATCATTGAACATGTGATAGTTTTGACCGGATTAGAAGAAATTGTTTTGGGATTATTCACACGTATTGTGTGGAAAAAACAATATAAATTATATATACCAGTAGAATCAGAAGAGAAATAGAAAGAAGGTGCTTTGAATGAAAGTATTGGTTATGGGAGACTGCCATTTAAAACCTTGGATGTTTAAACGTGCGGAAGAACTAATGGAAGAATATGAGATTGAAGTGTTAGTTTTTATTGGAGATTTGGTGGATGATTGGAAGAAACAGTATTCAATTGAAACATATATAGACACTATGGATGTAGCCATTGCTTTCTTTAAACACTATCCAAAGTCAATATATATTATTGGTAATCATGATATATCATATCTTTGGCAGCAACGCGAGACAGGGTATTCACCGATTGCAGGTAAAACTGTGATTGAAAAATTTAAAGAACTGAGCAATATTCTTCCTCAAAATAATCAACCAGTATTCATTAAATCCTTGGATAATTGCATTTTTTGTCATGGAGGACTTACAAGTTCCTTCGTTTATGATGTGATTAAAAGCTATAATCTGCCTGTTTCAGCCTATAACGATATAAGTAGCTTGAGTGATATCATAAATAAGATGGATGCAGCTCAGTTATGGCAAGACTCTAGCCCATTATGGTATCGTCCTCAATATTATAAAGCAAGGATGTATAAAGAAGAATCAGATTTTCTTCAAATTGTAGGACATACGCCAGTAAAAAAGATTTATCAAGAGGGTAATATCTTGTCCTGTGATGTGTTTTCTACAGAAAGTGATGGCAGAACAGCGATAGGATCAGAAGAGTTCGTATTGTTAGATACTGTAAGCCTTGATTGGAAGAGTGTGAAATAAATGCGTAGTAAACTTGTCTATATATCCGATATATTTCTTGATATGATGTCTGTGCGAAAGAAATCTTTGGAAAAAGTAGTGTAGTATGACCGGTATATAGGGATAGAAAGAGGGGAATACAACAGTGATGATGGAAACTCTGCCACGAAAAACATTGATTAATCAGATAAAAAAGACCATTGAAATAGCAAATGATAGAAGTCATGACGATCTCATAAATGGTTTGTCAGATTTATTAGTTTTGGTAGAAAGGTATGCTGAAGAAAAAGGAATTAAAGTGATCTGCGGAAATACAGATATTGACGAATTATTTCTCCCTTATCTTCGCATTTATTCTAATAAACGTATGTTGATGTTGGGAATGTTTGGTCCAGATACTTCCATTTTTGATGTATATAGAATGTTTGAATTACATAAATACATGAGCGAATTTCTTATATCAACAATACCTATGAATGAGTTCAAAAATCATTTAGTGTTCTATTGCATTCCTTTAGTTTCGTGCTATTCCGTACTTAAGGTGTTTGATCAAAGAGTATGATAATCAATTATTTCAGGAGGAGATTAGCTATGGGGAAGGAAAGAATAATTCGAAAACGAATGATTATTTGGGGAAATGTTCAAGGATGTGGTTTTCGCCGCATAATGTGTGATATGGCCGAACGGGTTGGAACCGCAGGTTGGGTTAGGAATAATTCAGGTAGCAGTGTGACAGTTGAGATACAGGGAACAGAGTGTCAAATTGAACAGACGTTAAAGTTGGTAGAAAACAGTAATGACTTGATTATAATTAGAAAAATCGATGTAGTGGATATTCCCGTAGAAATTGGTGATTCGGGATTTGGAATACGGAATTAATTAGATGGCAGGAGCAAATCATTTAAAGTAGGTAACCATTCTTGTAGATAATCAGATGGAAGGTATGTAAATGTTTTCTGTAAGAGCACTTGAAAGAGAAATGGATAAGAATTCAGAAGAAGTAAATTGCTTGGATTATAAGGAGTACCCGCTTGTTGATGAAATTGAATTTGTGCAAATGGAAAATATGTTTTATTTGTATGGCGAAAAAATACATATCTTTACTTATGTATCTCACAATTCCAGTTGCAAAGCCTATATAGAGATCTATGTATGGGAGCATGTGCCAAATTCATGTATTTACAAACGATTTATTATTTGTGAAGGCCATAGGCTGAAGATGGAGGATGAGAAAGAGTATTTTCATTATATTAATAAAGCAATGAATGAAGATGCAATTATGACTTCGGAACAGGAAATGGAGAACTTGTATAAATCCGTTAGCGAATGCTTTCCGTCGTGGAAATATTGTGATTATTCACAGAATAATCTTGCACAAGCATTATATCATTTGTATTTTGCAAGCCATAGAAGCGGAGTGCGAGAAATACTCTATAAGAGTCAGCTTGCGAACATTGCATATAATATCGAATTTATACCGGGATACAATATAATTGGAACATCACCGACCACAATATTAGATTTTGGATTACCATTAAAATTATTAAAAATACTAAATCAACCTCCGCTGCTTTGTAAATTATATTCTGAAAATACAATAGAAATTTGTCGTAAGGTATACGAGTTGTATTCAGACTATATCAATAAGGATCAAATTTCTTCAGCGCAATGGAGTTATTTGGAAATGCTTTATCGTAACGATGGTATTTTCGTAGGAAAGGGGTTTAATAGAGCACTTTATAATAAACTTGAGAAACAGGTGGGAGATGAAATTGTTTATAAGTATGGACGTTTTTTTGAGTTGAAAGATAAGATGCCGGAGATAAAAGTTCGTTTGCCAAGGCCGGAAAATGTCGAGGAAGAAATAAGGAGTCTGGCATTAGCCTATGAATATAAGATTGGTAAAACATACGAAAATACATTAATAAGAGAACGTTATAAAAATAGGTATTACGAGTACTGTGATAATGAATATGTTATAACAATGCCACAAGATGGAGTTGACATGTGCATAGAGGCAATCCACCAAAGAAATTGCCTGATGGATTATATTGAATTGCATGCTGCTGGAAATACAACTATTTTGTTTTTAAGGAGAAAAATGAATCCAGATGATTCTTTTGTAACTATTGAGGTGTCAAATAATGTGATATGTCAACTTTATGCAAAATATAATACATTGCCAGATAAAAAAGTATATATGTTCTTAGAAACATATTCAAAAATAAAAGGGCTTTATTACGATCCGTACAGTTTGATTTTTAATAGTTTAGATGAGACAGGAGATGAAATAGAAAAAGAATTATGGGAATACATAAATCAGTTTAAGAAAAGACATCGATTCACACTTTTTTCTTGTGAAAAAATCGAATATTATCAAATGACGATTTTTGATTTGGGAATAGAAATGCCGAATTAGGACATTTGTGAAATTAATGAGCGTATAAATGAAATTTGAAAATAAATTAGAACCCACCTGATGAGAATCTAATGGTAATTGATCGAAACAGCGTTAAGAAGACGGGCTGTCGTGGGAAACCACAAATAATTAATGCAGGAGGATTAAAAGATGAGTGATTGGGATGGAAAGTTTAATGGAACATATGATACGTCGAGATATGCCGATCAATCGCTGGAAAAGGATATTCTGGATGCTGGTCGTGGAGTGCGTGCATATGAAGGTCCTAATGGCGAATTGATTCGAGAGAGTGACACGAGAATTGATGTATGGGGACGTGGAGATGGAAAAGGACATTATGATCATTACTATTATAACGGGCCCGATGATTTTGGAAAAGCACCTGATGGTAGACATGATTAGCCCATCTGAAGAGAGTCAGGCGGTACCTGACCGAAACAGCGGTGACATAATAGTCCCGCTGTCATGGGAAACCGTATTAGAAAGAGAACAGTCGTAATTTGGATGAAAAGATAAAATGTAGAGGTAATCAAATAATGAGAGACAATAATTTGAGTGATAGTTGCTTATTAGATGACAGTTGCTATATCTTTGACACTCACGCACATTATTTTCATAAGTGTTTTGATAATATGCCTAATGAAATAAATAGGGAAGAATTGTTAAAAGCGATTTATAAATCTAATATCAAAAAATGTATCGTACCTGCAATTAATTATTGGACGAATTTCGAAATGAAAAGGTTATTTGATAAGCCAGAGTATAAGTGGATTTATTATGCACATGCTTCTCACCCTAAATATTTAAGAAAAGAAGTCCATGAATGGAATGAAGAACGGTGGAACGAGTATGCGGAATTGCTTAGTAGTCCAAAGTGTATTGCGGTTGGAGAAACAGGCCTGGATTATAGTTATTCAAGCTTTTGTTTAGAACATCAGGAGTTACAAAAAAAATTTTTTGAAATTTTTATTGACTATGCAAATAAATATCAACTTCCGGCAATACTTCATATTCGCTCTGGAGCGAAAAAAGAATTGGAATATAATAGATGTAATGTAGATGCTGACAAGGATGCTATTTCTATTTTCAAAAAACATCCGTTGGAATTTGGTGCTGTTTATCATTGCTTTGACGGTGATATTGCAAAAGCGAAGAGTTACTACGATATGGGAGTAAACTATTTTGGAATTGGCGGCAAAATATTTTATGAAGAGGAATTAGGGAAAGCGGTACGTTTCATGCCTGAAGAAAGCATTGTTCTTGAGACAGACGCTCCGTATATTAATCTACCAGAGAGAATAGGGCCGAATACATCAATTTCTTTATGGAATATTGCAGAGAAAGTAGCGTCTATTCGAGGAACTACAAAAGAAAGAATAATTGAATTAACAACTAAAAATTCAGAAAAGTTATTTCGCATAAGAGAGTAGATGTGTAAACAAATATTATATATCATATATATATTAAGAACAGATATGGAAACTTCCTGAGAGTGTGTATGAGAAGAGGGGGGGCGGGAGCCTGAAAGAGAAGAGCTCCTTATTCCCTCATATAATGGAATACTCCCCTATTCCCCTTATTATTCCGCAGCTTCTTTAGCTACGATTTCTTTAGTTTTTCCGGATTTGCCAGAAATCATTTTATGACCTGAGTAAATGGCCATAGTCATGCAGATTAGTGAACTGAATGCAAAATATTTATGAGCTGATTTCATATCCTTATAGCCAGTGTAGCAAGTTCCGATCATGGAAACCAGCGCACCGATGGACCAGTATTTATGTGCTTTCATGGAAATGCCTCCCTTAATGGTTGGACTGTTTAGAACTATATTACATCCTTTCAGATAATTTGCAAATAGAAAATTTTGGTTAGTACGTAACAATCATCTGCATTAGCTTCTTATAAAATTCATTTCTATCGTAGTAAATTTTTTCCAATTCTTTTTCTGTAAACAGTGCATAGGCGCTATCAGGAACAGCTGTTAATCCATCACAGGTAAATGGTATACGCCGCCCACCTCTGAAAATGGCTGCTTCCCAGTACTTTTTTCTAAAATATTTAATTATTCCCATGTAGTACCACCTCTTTCCCATATTTGTTATTGATGTTCTGGCAAGTAAAATACTTCCGTCTTTACTATATTATCATCAAAATCCATTTCTACATAATAATCTCGGACAAAATATGCCCTCCAGCCGGACAGTATGTGATAGGAGCAGGAGCATCTCTGTGCTTTGCATTGAAATTCGGAATGCCGTGGTATATATGTTTGATTGTGGCTGTTGTGCTGGCGGCATTGGCAGGTGGACTTTCCGGATTCCTGAAAGCATATTTTAACGTAAATGAAGTTATTTCCTGTATCATGCTTAACTGGATTTCACTGTATGGAATAAATATGCTGCTTTCGCAGGTAAAAGCAGAGTCCACACCATATACCATTGATCTTTCAAGTGGAAATAAAAGTGCGCTCATGCCGAATGCCGGTCTTGATCAGCTTTTTCCGGAAACAAATTTGTGACTATTGGATTACCAATTGCAGTGATTATGGCAGTTGTTGTATGGGTTGTTCTTGAAAAAACCAAATTTGGTTTCGAGTTAAAAGCAACCGGAATGAACAAAAATGCCGCAAAATATTGTGGTGTGAAAGAAAAGAGGAACACTATTGTAACAATGATGATCGCCGGAGGTCTGTCAGGCCTTGGAGATGCAGTTTTCTACCCGAGTGGCATTGAAACCTGGATGGTACAGCAGACAACCGTTCCGGGAATGGGATTTAATGGAATCGCAGCAGCATTCCTTGGCGGTCTGAATCCGATTGGTACAATCTTTTCTTCTTATTTCATCCAGCACATTACGAGTGGTGGAAGCTATGTAGACAAAACAATGTACTGTACACAGATCTCTGATCTGATCTCAGCATTTATCATTTACCGTTGCGGATTTGTATTCTTCTTTAAACTTTGGCTTAATCGTTATCTGGATAAAAGAGACGAGAAGACAGCCGCAAAACAGGCGAAAGGAGGAGAAAAATAATGGTTTTATTACTCCAGTATACATTAATATTTGCATCTGTTCTGATTCTGGTAGCACTTGGCGGCTGTTTTTCTGAACATAGTGGTGTTGTAAATATCGGTCTTGAGGGAATCATGGTTATGGGAGCTCTCGGAGGAGCTTTGATGATGAAATATATTCCGTCAACTATGGCGACACCTCTGGTGATTCTGGTAGTAATCTTTGGCAGTGTGATCGTAGGAATGGTATTTTCTCTTTTTCTTGGTGTTGCGGCAATTCATTTTAATGCAGATCAGACACTTGTAGGTACAGCATTGAATCTGCTTGGACCGGCAGCAGCAGTAGTAATTGTAAGAACTATCAATATGTCAGAAAGTATTGATAATGTTTCTTCAACAGTTGCGTACAAAGAAGCAAAAAAAGCATTTCTTGTAAACATTGGGAAGTTCGAATTTAGCTGGTTTATGCTTTTGGCATTGCTGATTCTTGTCGCATCATATATCATATTATATAAGACTAAGTTTGGTCTCCGTCTTATGGCATGTGGTGAGCATCCGCAGGCAGCAGACTCCGTAGGAATTAACGTTTACAAAATGCGATATGCAGGTGTTTTGATTTCTGGAGTATTGGGCGGACTTGGCGGACTGGTTTATATTACAGCCGGTGTCAGTGAATGGAAATTTGAGAATGGTGTTGCGGGATTTGGATTCCTTGCACTTGCAGTTATGATCTTTGGTCAGTGGAAACCGGTGAATATCGGACTTGCAGCACTTCTGTTTGGTCTGTTCCGTGCACTTTCAAATGTTTATACAGGATTTGACGTACTGGTAGCATTAAAGCTTCCAAGTACCTTATACAATATGTTTCCGTATATTATTTCGCTGATTGTTCTTGTATTTGTGTCAAAGAATTCCAGAGCACCGAAAGCAGAGGGTATCCCGTACGATAAAGGACAGAGATAAAGCCGTGGAAGCGTATAAAATAAATACGAATGGAAGTAAATAGTGAAAAATGTTTCACGTGAAAAATTGAATTGTAGCTGTTTGGTATTTTTTCAGTTTGGGTTAAAAACAATAAGAATTATCTTATCACAGGATAGAAAATTACTGAACAGTTACGAAAAAACTTTAGTAAGGATGGAAAGACCATGAAAAATTATTCAGAAGACGCAAGTAGACAGTATCATATTCAGGTGGCAAAAGGCGAAGTAGGACGTTATGTGATCCTGCCGGGAGATCCCAAAAGATGTGCCAAAATTGCACAGTATTTTGATGATCCGGTGCTGATCGCGGATAACCGGGAATATGTTACATACACAGGAACACTCGACGGTGTAAAGGTAAGTGTAACATCAACAGGAATTGGTGGGCCATCCGCATCCATAGCAATGGAAGAACTGTACCGTTGCGGTGCAGATACATTTGTGAGAATTGGTACATGCGGAGGAATGCAGCCGGAAGTAAAGAGTGGTGATGTAGTGATTGCCACAGGTGTAGTCCGTATGGAAGGAACTACCAGAGAATATGCGCCAATCGAATATCCTGCGGTAGCAAATCTTGATGTGATTAATGCTCTTGTAGGGGCTGCAAAAGAAAAAGGTTTCCCGTGTCATACAGGCGTTGTGCAGTGTAAAGACGCATTCTACGGTCAGCATGAGCCGGAAGAAATGCCTGTAAGCTATGAACTTATCAATAAATGGGAGGCATGGAAACGTATGGGATGCCTTGCATCCGAAATGGAATCCGCAGCTCTCTTTATCGTAGCCGGAAAGCTTCGTGTAAGAGCAGGTTCCTGTTTCATGGTAGTAGCAAATCAGGAGAGAGAGAAACTTGGTCTGGAGAATCCGGTAGTTCACGACACAGATATGGCTATTCGTGTAGCTGTAGAGGCCATAAGAAAAATGATTAAAGAAGATCAGACTAAATAGCAGCTGGTGAGTATGAATGAATAATCGCAACGAGCGGAACTGGCAGTGACAGAAAGAAAAGAGGATAAGTAAAAATGGAAATTAAAGAAATCTTAAAACATGTAGATCATACATTACTTCTTCAACCATCCACATGGGAAGAAATTAAGCAGATTTGTGATGATGCAATGAAATATGGAACCGCATCTGTATGTATTCCTCCATGTTATGTAAAAGAAGCAGCAGAATACATGAACGGAAAAATGGCAGTATGCACAGTTATTGGCTTCCCAAATGGAAATACAACAACAGCAACGAAAGAATTTGAGACCAAAGATGCCATTGCAAACGGTGCATCGGAAATTGATATGGTAATTAACATCGGATGGTTAAAAGATAAGAAATATGATCTGATTGAGAACGAGATCAGAACTCTCAAAGCAGCATGCGGAGAAAAAAATCTCAAAGTTATCATTGAGACCTGCTTCCTCACTACAGAAGAGAAAATCAAAATGTGTGAGATCGTAACAGCGGCGGGAGCTGATTATATCAAAACGTCAACAGGATTTGGCGGTGGCGGAGCAACATTTGAAGACATCGAACTGTTTTCCAAACACGTTGGACCAAATGTAAAAATGAAAGCAGCAGGTGGTATTTCTTCTCTGGATGATGCTGAGAAATTTCTTTCTCTGGGTGCAGACAGACTGGGAACGAGCAGAATCATTAAGATTGTAAAGAATGAAGAAGCAACTGGTTATTGATTTAACCGAATCAAGTAAGTTCCCTGCGGAGGTTGCGAAGAGCAATAAACTGCGAAGCAGTTATTCGGTGTAGAGCCACGTAGCGGAAGCGGATTGCGAATATCCGATTGACATAATAATTACGCAAGGTAAGTATTTGATAATGAAAAATAAAGACAGTAATTAACGGGAGGTGTAGATTATGCAGAATTTAGACAAAACGATGATTGATAAATTAATCGGGACAGCAATTGAACAGTTGAAATTTTCTTATGCACCATATTCCAATTTTAAAGTTGGCGCAGCACTGCTTGCGAAGAATGGAGAAATCTATACAGGGTGTAATATTGAAAATGCAGCATACACACCTACTAACTGCGCTGAGAGAACTGCGTTCTTTAAGGCTGTAAGCGAGGGGATAAAGGAATTTGATGCGATTTGCATTGTTGGCGGAAAAGGCGGTGTTTTGACCGAATACGCGGCTCCATGCGGTGTGTGCCGACAGGTAATGATGGAATTTTGTAACCCGGAGGCGTTTAAGATTGTTTTGGCAGTGGATAAGGAACATTATGATATTTATACCCTGAAAGAGCTGCTGCCACTGGGATTCGGTCCAATGAACCTGGCATAAAGCCTTTTTCCAAACACTTACTAAAGTATATACGAAATACGAAATGGAGAAACATCATGACACAGGAACAACTGATCGCATTACCCAAGATAGAATTGCACTGCCATCTGGATGGGGCACTCAGTCGTGAATATATAGAAAAGCGTCTGGGAAGAGAAGTACACCAGGAGGAACTGAGTGTATCAGATGACTGTACCAGTCTTGCACAATATCTGGAAAAATTCACATTGCCGGGACAATGCATTATGGATGAAAAAGGGCTGGAAGAAGCCGGATATGATGTGTTGAGAGGCATGAGCAGAGAAAACGTTTGTTATGCAGAAATTCGCTTTGCACCTTTGCTGTCAGTGACAGAAGAGATGAATTGCAACAGAGTTATTGAAGCACTACTGAAAGGTCTGGAACGGGGAAGAGATGATTTTGGCATAGAATTTGGTGTGATCACCTGCGCTATGAGACATCACAGTGAAGAAGAAAACAGCAGAATGATAATGACTGCCCGCGAATATCTGGGCTTCGGCGTATGTGCTGCAGATCTTGCAGGTGCAGAAGCATCATATCCCATGACTGAATTTATGAATCTATTTTACAATACACATAAAATCGGAATGCCATTTACAATTCATGCAGGGGAATGTGGAAATGCGCAGAATATTATAGATGCAGTAAATATCGGAGCGGGCAGAATCGGTCATGGAATTGCAATGAGAGGAAACAAAGAACTCCAGCATAAGCTGGCAGCCAGAGGAATCGGCATCGAAATGTGCCCGATCAGCAATTTACAGACAAAAGCTGTACAGAGTACAGCAGAATATCCGCTCAGAGAATTCCTTGACGCAGGTCTGAAAGTTACTATCAATACAGATAACAGAACTGTCAGCAACACAACATTAACAAAAGAACTGGAATTTGTTCAAAAACAATACGGAATCCGGGATGAGGAGGTCCTGCTTCTGATGAGAAATGCAGTAGATGCGGTCTTTGCAGGAGAAGCTGTAAAAGAAAGGCTGTACCGGAGTATAACAGCAAAATATAAGAGATGAGATAAGAAAACATGAAAAATTATGAAAGAATTTTTGTAATTGTACTTGATTCTCTGGGAATCGGGGCAATGCCGGATTCAGCAAATTTTGGTGACACGGGGGTAGATACTTTTGGACATATTCTTGAGAAAATGGGTTCTCTTGAAATTCCAAATCTTGCAAAATTAGGAATGCTGAATCTCCATTCGGCAGGAAATATGACAGGCGTGGAAAGCCCGGCCGGACGTTATATGTGTCTGAGTGAAGCAAGCAATGGTAAGGACACTATGACCGGACACTGGGAAATGATGGGAATCAAGACTGAGAAACCATTCAAAACTTTTACAGAGACAGGTTTTCCACCAGAACTGATTGCTGAACTGGAGAAACAGTGCGGTAAAAAGGTTATCGGAAACAGAAGTGCGAGTGGAACAGAGATTATCGAGGAACTGGGAGAAGAGGAAATTGAAACAGGCGCAATGATCGTCTACACATCTGCAGACTCTGTACTTCAGATCTGCGGAAATGAAGAAACATTTGATCTTCAGAATCTGTATCGCTGCTGCGAGATCGCCAGAGAGATTACATTGAGGGACGAATGGAGAGTTGGAAGAGTTATTGCAAGACCATATGTAGGAAAGAAAAAAGGCGAATTTAAACGTACAAGCAACCGTCATGATTATGCCCTGAAACCTACAGGACTTACTGCTTTAAATGCGCTTAAGGATAAAGGCTTCGACGTGATCGGGGTAGGAAAGATCAACGATATTTTCTGCGGAGAGGGAATTACAGAGACACATCATTCTGACAGTTCTGTACATGGAATGGAGCAGACAATTGAAATCTGCAAAAAAGATTTCAAAGGATTGTGTTTTGTTAACCTCGTAGACTTCGACGCATTATGGGGACACAGAAGAAATGTAGAAGGATATGGGAAAGAAATTGAAAAATTTGATAAGAATCTGGGCGTTCTGCTAGAGGAAATGAGAGAAAATGATCTGCTTATTATCACAGCGGATCATGGAAATGACCCGACTTATACAGGAACAGATCATACCAGAGAACATGTACCATTTATTGCTTACTCCAAGAGCATGAAAAACGGTGGTGAGATTAAGGACGAAGATACATTCGCTGTGATCGGAGCTTCCGTAGCAGATAACTTTGGCGTAGAAATGCCGGAGGGAACAATCGGACATTCTATTTTAAATGAATTAATGTAAATAACAGTTATAAAAATACAGAAGGTATAGGAATGCATATGAAGCACAAATATTTACATGACGCATTGCCGTTTCTGAAAGAAGTGGATAGAGAAAGACAAAAACAATTTGAATTTTATTTCCGCAATGCACCATTGTGGGTTATGGACTTGCTTCAGAGCGAAGAACTGGAGCCGGGGACCACTTTTATCAGAGAGAATGAACCGGCAGATACGATTTTTTTATTGGAAGGGGCAGAGCAAAAGCCACAGATTACCGAATTTCCGGAATTGCGTATGACTTTATGAAACCGAAGGATCTGATTGCACTGGGTGGAATGGAAGTAATCATGGAACTTGAAAATTATCAGACTACCTGGGAAACAGAGACGAAATGTATAGTTGTGAAATTGCCAAGAGCTAAATATGAAAAATGGATCTATGCAGATATAGATATTTTTCGACTGGAATCAAAGATTACATGTGAATCTCTGCTGGAAGAGAGTAGGAGAAACAGACTGTATCTTTTCCTTCAGGGAGCGGATCGTCTGGCGCTTCTTTTGGTAGAATGGTTTGAGAAATTCAACAAAAATGGACAGCTTTGCATCAACGAAAGCCGACAAAATATTGCTGATGAGACAGGACTTTGCCTGAAAAGTGTCAGCAGAGGAGTAAAGAAATTTGCTGGTGATGGACTGATCATTAAAAAAGGAAATCAGATATTGATTACTCAGGAGCAATATGAGGGACTTAGACAGATTGTCAATGATAATATGGATAGTTTCTGAAGCTGTAAAATGATGCAGAGATTGTTTCACATGACACATGTTTCGGCTGAGGGCGTTATACGCTAATCTTTTTATTAGCAAGTGTCAATCATAACAGAAAAAGAAAGAAGTAATAAAGGAGATTTAGCAGTAAATGAGTAAATTATATGAGAAATTGGAAACTTGCCTTGCAAGTGTACGCAAGAAAACAGATTTTAAACCGGAAGTAGCACTGATCCTGGGATCAGGACTTGGTGACTTTGCAGACGAGATCAAGATAGAGGCTACTGTTGATTATACAGATATCGAGGGCTTCCCGACTTCAACAGTAGCAGGGCACAAAGGCAGATTTGTATTTGGATATGTTGGGAGTGTTCCGGTAGTAATCATGCAGGGAAGAGTTCATTATTATGAAGGATATCCAATGACAGATGTTGTACTTCCAACAAGACTGATGGGAATGATGGGAGCAAAGAAACTCATTTTGACAAACGCAGCAGGCGGCGCAAACCCGGAATATAAGCCTGGAGACTTTATGATGATTACAGATCACATTACAACAGGAGTACCTAGTCCGCTGATTGGGGAGAATATCGATGAACTTGGTGCAAGATTTCCGGATATGAGCGAAGTATACAGCCTTCGTTTACAGGATGTGATCAGAAAATGCGCAGATAAATGTGGCGTTAAGCTTCAGGAGGGTGTATACGTTCAGTTTACAGGCCCGAACTATGAAACTCCGGCAGAAGTAAGACTGGCACAGAAATGGGGTGGAGATGCAGCAGGAATTTCCAAAGAAGAACTCAATCACAAAGAAGTTCAGGAAACAGCAGATCGCGTAGCGAAGTCATTTAAAGAGTTGATTACAGAAATTGTGACAAACATGTGATTTGATAAAATTGATAGAAGTAAAATTATTATGGTCTTTGCAGAAAAAAATGCAAAGGCCATTTTTGTAAAAGACGTTTTCAATCATTAGTCTTTTGTGCTAAAATAGGAAAAGAGTTTATCTGAATAAATCGCTAAAGCGAGATAAATGATAAAGACAAATCATAAAGATAAATGATACAGAAAGGAAAATGATTTTTATGGAAACAGGGACAATTTTCAAATTTCATAATGATCTGGATACAGACCAGATCATAGCATCACAGTATCTGCTACTTCCGAATCTGGATGAGATGAAAGGACATGCTTTTGAATCATTGGATCCGGATTTCTCAAAGAAAGTAAAATCTGGTGATTTTGTAGTAGGTGGAGAGAACTTTGGATGTGGTTCATCCAGAGAGCAGGCGCCTGGTGTATTAAAAGCATTGGGAGTACAGGCAGTTGTAGCGAAATCTTTTGCACGAATTTTTTACAGAAATTCAATCAATATTGGTTTGCCGGTAATTGTTTGTAAAGATCTTCCGGACGAAGTGAAAACAGGTGATCAGATGATTCTTCATATGTCAGAGGGAACGGTTGAAGCAAATGGAAAAACTTATTCTTGCACAAAACTTCCGGAGTATATGCAGAATATCTTAAATCAGGGCGGCCTGATCGCATCTCTGAATAAGGAGGAAAAATAAGATGGGAATGACAATTGCAGAAAAGATTATTGCTGCGGCAGCCGGTGTTGACAGCGTAAAACCGGGAGATATCCATACAGTTAAACTTGACCGTCTAATGAGTAATGATGGAACAACACATCTTACCGTTGATATGTACCGCAATAAATTAAAAAATCCGCATATTGCAGATCCAGGCAAACTTGTGTTTGTCGTGGACCATAATGTACCTTCAGACAGCCCGAAAACGGCTGCTTCTCAGAAGAAAATGAGAGATTTTGCGAAAGAAAATAATATTGACTTCTGGGAAGGAAAGGGAGTTTGCCATCAGGTTATGATCGAGAACTATGTTCGTCCAGGTGAACTGATCTTTGGTGCAGACAGTCATACCTGCTCTTATGGAGCGCTGGGAGCATTCGGAACAGGTGTAGGCTGCACAGATTTCCTGTATGGTATGGTTACAGGAACATCATGGGTTCTGGTACCTGAAAGTGTAAAATTCAATCTTATCGGAAAACTTCCGGAAGGAGTTTATGCGAGAGATTTAATCCTCACTATTATCGGTGAAATCGGAGCAAATGGATGTAATTATCAGGCTATGGAGTTTACAGGGGAAGGCGCAAAAACACTCAGCATCAGTGATCGTATGGCGCTTTGCAACATGGCAGTAGAAGCCGGAGCTAAGACTGGTATTTTCGAAGCAGATGAGAAAGCGATTGAGTATCTGAAAGAACATGGACGTGAGCCAAAAGCTATCTATCACAGTGATCCGGATGCCGTTTACGCAAGAGAATATACATTTGATTTATCAAAAGTTCGTCCTGTAGTTGCCAAACCGGACTTTGTAGATAATGTAGTTCCGGCAGAAGAAACATGTGGAATTGAAATTAATGAAGCTTTCCTTGGCTCCTGTAACAATGGACGTATTGAAGATCTTCGTGTCGGGGCAGAAATCATCAAAGGCAAGAAGGTGGCTGAGGGCGTCAGATTCCTCGTTGTGCCTGCAAGCCAGACTATTTACCGTCAGGCATTAAAAGAAGGCCTTCTGGATGTGTTTATGGACGCTGGAGCCATTGTTATGAACCCGAACTGCAGTGTATGCTGGGGAAGCTGCCAGGGTGTTATCGGCGAAAATGAAGTCCTGATCAGTACAGGAACACGTAATTTCAAAGGACGTGCAGGACATCCAAGTTCAAAAGTATATCTGGGTTCAGCTGCAACTGTTACAGCATCTGCTATTGCCGGAAAGATTGCGTTAGCAAGTGAAGTATAAAATGTTTCACGTGAAACTTATAATAAATATGATTTTAGGGACAAAAGGTCTTTTGCCCCTGATATCATAAATATGCAGATAGAAATAAAGAGGTAAGATTATGGAAAAATTTACAGGAAAGGTATGGGTACTGGATGATGATATTGATACAGATATCATTATTCCTACAGAGTATCTGGCACTGAAAACAATTGACGATATGAAACAGTATGGATTCAGTCCTCTGCGTCCGGAACTGGCAGGTCAGATTCAGAAAGGTGACATTATTGTTGCCGGAAAGAACTTTGGATGCGGATCTTCCAGAGAACAGGCACCGGAAATTATCAAAGCACTGGGAATTCAGTGCGTAATTGCGAAGTCCTTTGCACGAATTTTCTTCAGAAATTCCATTAACAATGGTCTTTTATTAATTGAGCAGCCAGATATTCATGATGATATCAAAGAAGGCGATGAAGTAACTGTAGTAATGAATGAACACGTAGATTATAACGGAAAACAGTATCCAATCGCTTCTCTTCCGGAGAATCTGATGAGTATTATCCAGGCAGGCGGACTTGTAAAAGCCATGCGTAAATTAAACGGACTGGATTAATGAGAAAGGAGAAGTAAATGGGCGAGACAGTTATTGAGAAAATCATAAGAAATAATGTTGGAAAAACAGTAAAGCCAGGAGACATCGTAACGGTCAATGTAGACAGAGTTATGATTCATGACATATTTATTCCATTCGTAGCGGAAAAGTTCGAGGAAATGGGCTTTACGAAGCTCTGGGATCCAGATAAAGTTGTCCTTATCTATGATCATCTGGTTCCTGCAAGTCAGTTAGATGATACAAGGCATTTCCATGCAGGAGATGCTTTTGCAAAAAAATATGGCATGAAAAATGTTCACAGAAGTGACGGAATCTGTCATCAGTTAATGACAGAAGCAGGCTATGTAAAACCAGGAAATATTGTATTTGGTACAGACAGCCATACAACTACTTATGGTTGTGTTGGTGCATTTTCTTCAGGTATCGGATATACAGAAATGGCAAGTATCCTGGGAACAGGAACGATGTGGATCAAGGTTCCGGAGACCATCAAAGTAGTAATTGACGGAGAACTTCCGGAGAATGTTATGTCAAAAGACATTATTCTGCGTCTGATCGGTGATCTGGGAGCTGATGGCGCAACTTACAGAGCGCTTGAGTTTACTGGCAGTACAGTGAAAAACATGACAGTTGCAAGCCGTATGACAATGGCTAACATGGCAATTGAAGCAGGTGCTAAATGTGCATTATTTACACCGGATGAAAAGACAGCAGAATATTGCGAGATAGAGTTAAATGATTTCCAGAAAAGCCTTTCAGGAGACACAGATGCAACATATATGAAGACGATTACATATCGCGCAGAAGACTTTGTGCCTGTTATGGCATGTCCTTCTCAGGTAGACAAGATCAGAGATGTAAGTGACCTTGAAGGAACGGAAATTGATCAGGTATTCATTGGTTCCTGCACAAACGGTCGTCTGGAGGACCTTAAAGCCGCTGCAGAGGTCTTAAAAGGCAAGAAGGTAGCAAAATATGTAAAACTGATCGTAACGCCTGCAAGCCGCAAAATATACCGTCAGGCGATAGATATGGGAATTATGGATGTACTTGCAGAGGCAGGAGCTATTATCACACATCCTGGATGCGGATTATGTTGTGGTCGTACAGGAGGAATTCTTACAGACGGAGAACGCGTAGTAGCCACAAATAACAGAAACTTCCTTGGCCGTATGGGAACATCAAAAGTAGAAATTTATCTGGCATCTCCAAAAACAGCAGCAGCTTGTGCTGTGGCAGGTAAAATTGTAAAACCTGAGTATTAAAAGGATTATAAACAGGATAGGAAATATTTACAGTACAATAAATAGTGCTACAATATACTTTGAACACTGAGATTGAGTGAATTTAACCGAATCAAGTAAGTCCCCTGCTTCAATTGCGAAGAGCAATAAGCAGTGGGTGGGGACTTGCTTGTATCAGGAGGGGTACAAGCCCCTCCTGATAAACTGCGAAGCAGTTATTCGGTTATGAGCAAGTAGCGGAAGCGGATTGCGAATATCCGATTGACAAGATATAAGCATAATAATTTACAGTACCGAATAAAAATTAAATATGAGATGTGTAGTTATTATGTGACTGACATCAAAGAAATCCCTTGCTTATTGTTTTATACAGAGCAGGGGATTTTTTTAATGTGATTTTATGTAATAGAAATCCCCAATAAATTTCCTGGTACAGCGAAAATTAAGTCTCTGCTATATTGACGCAGAATGATTTCTTCAGCTGCAAGGCGGAGGAATGAGGCGTAGCGGTGGCTACGGCGATTGACGACAACGTCGCAGATGAAAAATCAGACAAGTCAATATAGCAGTTACTTAATATTCGCTGTACTATTACATAAAATCACATCAAAAAGTCCTATCAGGTGGGAGCACGTTGCGGCAGAAAGCGAATGCTGCTTACAGGGGTTCATCGAAGGCGAAGAATCCTATAGGTAGAATTCTTTTGGGATGAAGAATATAAAAAGTCACTTCGGAATCATTAAAATAAGAATAAAAATATAGGATATAAGATAAAAATTAGCAAAATTGAACCGTATTAAGCGTGATAATAAGGGTATTTTGAATAAATAGCGAAATAAATGGGAAAATAAGCTGAACCATGCTTGAACTTTAAAATTGAACATGAGTGAACCATTAACTAAAACATGAAGAAAAGTTCAGAATAAGTTCAAATATTGGTTCAATAAATAAAATGAACTAATTGAACTAATATTTAAACATGTTAATAAAATGTTCAATATAGTTCAAAATAAACTTAAACTACAAATTGAACTGAAAGTAGGGGCCAATTGAATTACAAAAAAATGTGAAAGTTATCGTTGAATTTTTAGTTCAATTATAGTATAATGACAAAGTAAAAACCGCGTAATCTTGCGGGTTCCAAAATGAACAGAACATATGGCTGCACAACATAAAAAAGTGAACTATGTTGAACTTATTTGGACATATTTTTAAAATAATAATAGTTTTTACGAAGAGTGATAAAAGTTTCTGGGGGAAGATATATTTTGGTTCTATATATAATATATGGAAAGATATGAAAATTATTACTTCTAATTTGACAAAATCAAGGAAGTCCCCCTGCCTTGATTGCGAATATCCTTTGACTTTATTGAATCAAGTAAGTAGTAAAGCTGATGATTTTATTTGTTTGATTATAGTAAAATAAACAATATTATGCGTTGAGAAGTAAGCTGGGAGGTAATTTTATATGAATAATAAATTTGCTGAACGATTGAAGATAGCAATGGAACAGAAAAATATGAAGCAGATTGATCTGGTTAAGACGGCAGCTGAGCAGGGTGTAAAGCTTGGAAAGAGCCATGTAAGCCAGTATTTGAGTGGAAAAACAACTCCAAGATCAGAAATTCTTCATTTTCTTGCAAATACATTACAGGTAGATGCCGATTGGTTAAAAGGAAATGATGTAACAGTAGAAACATTAAAGAAAGAGACAAACGAGGCAGAGTTTCAGATGGAAAATATGAAATTTGATTATAACAATAATAATATGAAAGAAAATAATAATGAGGCAGTTGAGGAAGCACAGGTTCGTGAATTTAAGAAATCATCAAAATTAAACAATGTACTATATGACGTAAGAGGTCCTGTTGTAGAGGAGGCTGCACGTATGGAAGATGCAGGAACTCAGGTTTTGAAACTGAATATTGGAAATCCTGCACCGTTTGGATTCAGAACACCGGATGAAGTTATCTATGATATGAGACAGCAACTGACAGAATGTGAAGGTTATTCTCCGGCAAAAGGTTTATTTTCTGCTAGAAAAGCAATCATGCAGTACGCTCAGCTGAAAAAACTTCCTAATATATCAATCGAAGATATTTATACAGGAAATGGAGTCAGCGAGTTAATAAATCTTAGTATGTCAGCTTTGTTAGACAATGGAGATGAGATTTTAATTCCGTCTCCGGATTATCCGTTATGGACAGCATGTGCTACTCTGGCAGGAGGAAAAGCTGTACATTACATCTGCGATGAGCAGGCAGAATGGTATCCGGATATGGATGATATAAGAAGAAAGATTACCAGCAGAACGAAAGCAATTGTTATTATCAACCCAAATAATCCAACAGGTGCATTATATCCAAGAGAAGTATTGCAGCAGATTGTTGATATTGCCAGAGAACATCATCTGATTATTTTCTCTGATGAAATTTATGACCGCCTGGTAATGGATGATGCAGAACATATTTCTATTGCATCAATGGCTCCGGATTTATTCTGTGTTACTTTTAGTGGATTATCAAAATCACATATGATTGCCGGATTTAGAATTGGATGGATGATTCTTAGCGGTAATAAAGCAATTGCAAAAGATTATATAGAAGGTATCAAGATGCTTTCAAATATGAGACTTTGTTCTAATGTACCGGCACAGTCCATTGTTCAGACTGCATTAGGAGGACATCAGAGTGTAGAAAGTTATATTGTTCCAGGTGGACGTATTTATGAGCAGAGGGAGTATATTTACAATGCGCTGACAGATATTCCGGGAATTACTGCTGTTAAACCCAAGGCAGCATTTTATATGTTCCCTAAGATTGATACAAAGAAATTCAATATTGTAAATGATGAAAAATTTGCATTGGATCTGTTAAAAGAGAAGAAAATCCTGCTTGTACATGGTGGTGGATTTAACTGGCAGCAGCCGGATCACTTCAGGGTAGTTTATTTACCGAGAATAGAGGTTTTAAAAGAAGCAGCAGGAAAAATCAGAGATTTCCTGGAACATTATCAGCAGGAGATTTAACAAAATATCCGTTTGACTAAAAATGAGTGTATGTTTCACGTGAAACATACGCTCATTTTTTATGATAGAAAATCCTTAAAAAGATAATGTTTCACGTGAAACATGAACGGCAAATTTTATAAAAAATTAAGTGGTGAATATGGAACAGATGTGATAAACTATATCCAATGCATCGTTTGCAAAACAGCTATTACATATTTAAAGATAATAAATGTTATATTATCGATAAATGATGCAATAGCATGAATTTTGGAGGTACGACGGAAGATGGAAAATGAAGAAAAAAGCCAGGCAGAGCAGGAGAACAAAGGTCAGTCTGTCTGGAAAGATTTATGGGACTATGCAAAGATTATTCTCTTTGTCTTTGTTATAGCATTCCTGTTAGGACACTTTGTATATATCAATGCAAGAGTGCCGTCAGGATCTATGGAACAGACAATTATGACAGGAGACAGGGTATTTGGTAATCGCCTTGCATATAAGACGAAGGATCCGGAGAGATTTGATATTGTAATATTTAAATATCCGGATGATCCATCTCTGCTTTTTGTAAAAAGAGTAATTGGCCTGCCTGGTGAAACGGTAAATATTGTGGATGGAAAAGTTTACATCAATGATTCGGAAGAACCATTAGATGACAGCTTTTGCCCGGAAACACCAGAGGGAAGCTTTGGACCGTATACGGTTCCTGATGGTTGTTATTTCATGTTGGGAGATAACAGAAATCATAGTATGGACTCAAGATACTGGCAGAATACATTTGTAGAGAAAGATGCGATAGTGGCAGAAGTAGCAGTTCGTTACTGGCCGCTAAACAAAATAGGAACGGTTGATTAGGCAATAGCATGAAAGTCGAAAAAAGACTGTTAAGATTAACTGATTTCTCCAAAGATTTTTGGCGAAAAAGTTAATTTTGACAGTTTTTTTTACTTTACTTGATAATTTTTTTACCAGTAGTTCTTTTTCATTGTATGAAGATTTTTTAAATGTTATACTATAAAAAAAGCTAATTATTAGATATAGAATTGCTATAATAATCAGGTGACTCTTGACAAATTATAAAGTAGTTGTTTGAGAAGGCTGGGGAGCAAAAATGGATTGTGAATATCCGATAGGCTTCTTATATTTGGCATGTAAAGAGAGGAAAAGAAAGCATGAGAAAATGGAAAAAGTTTATGGCAATAGGTTTGGCAGCATCTATGATAATACCATCTGGTGTACCGCAGCAGATATTGTGGGCATCAGAGTTTTCGGCAGAAAGCAGTGAAATGGTAGCTGATGTGTTTGGAGATAATTCGGAAAGTGAATTGGGAAATAGAACAGGTGATAAGAATAACGAAAAATATGAATTTGATACAGGAGAATCTGAAAAAAAGAAGAAAATGGAGGATATATCAGACGGAGAGAATGGATCGAAAAATATTATTTTAAATGATACAAAAGAACAAACGCCAGAACAGTCTGAAAAGGAAAAAGAAGTAAATACCGGGCAGGCAGTTGAAGGATATACAATACAGCTTTACAGTGAAGGGAAAATCGAAAAAACGTATGTGATAGCATATGCAGACGTTAATGATGCAAAAGCACCTGAAGCATTAAAAGGAAAAGCCGGATATGTTTTTAAAGAATGGAATACAAAAGAAGATGGAAGCGGAGAAGCCTATAAACCGGGAGATTCCATCAGCAAGCTTTTGAAAAGTGAAAATCCGGCAATACAAAACTTAGATTCGGCAAATACGGATTCAGCGGTACAAGATAAGAAAATGGGAGAAATGGAATCAGAAGGTCTGAATCCAACGGTAGAAAGTGCTGGAAATACAGCACAGATATTATCCGCTGAAGAAGAAAAAATGGAAAGTGCATCATTAGCTGAAGAATCTGAATGGACAGAAGAAACAGAAGAGTCGAAGGCAGAAGGAATGGTAACACCTGAAACGACAACCGGAACAACCATAACATTATATGCAATCTGGGAAAAAGCAGCAGAGTATAAAATTACATATAAACTTAATAAGGGAAAAAACAGCACGTCTAACCCCAAAACGTATACTGGAGAGACTGAAATAAAACTAAAAAAGCCCGCACGTTCAGGATATCATTTTGTGGGATGGTATACAGACAGTAAGTACAAACAAAAAATAGATGTGATTGAAAAAGGATCAAAGGGCGGGGTTACTTTATATGCAAAGTGGATAAAGGAAGTTAATCCTTCAGTAAAGGCGGCGTCACTGACTGCACTGAAAGGAACAAAAGCAAAGACAATCACTGCATCTGCCAATATTGCCAATTATGTAAAAAGTGTGGATAATTATTATTATCTGTTATATGTAGATTCCAATTCCGGCAAGGTGAAGAAAGCGGCAGCTAAGGTTAAGAAACCTGAGATGTCAAATGGAAAAGTTACATTTAAACTGGATATTTCCGGGCATCTGGAATATGCGCAGGGTAAATTTGCAGTGGGAGTAAAGAAATCCAAGACTGCTTATACAGTAATCAGTTCCAAAAGTTATGTCAGCAATCCAGAGAAACTTAGCTCAAATACAGCAGCATATTTTGTACCAAAAACAAAAAAAGGAATTCAGGCTACGAATTTTAACGAAGTGACTGATACAAAGTCCAAGAACGTATTTTTTAATCTGTATATATCAGATCTGATGCGAGAAGACAGTGGGGTAGAAACCTATAAGTATAACGGAAAGACATACCATTTTAATGGGCTGTATGGATATGAATATCTGGTTCAGCAGTGTAATGCAAAAGGAATCCAGGTGACGGCACAGATCAGTATTGACAAGAATGCAAGTACACAGAGTCTGACAACCGGAAACAGCCCATATGCAGAGACTGCTTACTATGGATGGAATACAGACAACGCTGCAACAAGACAGACAATGGAGGCAATGTTTGCATATCTGGGAGAGAAATTCGGCAGAAATAATTGCTATATAAGTAACTGGATTCTGGGAAATGAAGTGAATAGTGCAAGTGGTTATTATTATGTAGGAAATGTAAGCTTCTCTAAATTTATTTCCATGTACAGTGAAGCATTCCGCTGTCTGTATAATGCAGTTCGCAGCAGCCGTGGAAGTTCTAAAGTATTTATCTGCCTTGATAACTGCTGGAACCAGAAAAATGCATTCAGTGTCTGCTACAGCGCAAAATCAACTTTAGATAATTTTGCAACCAAAATTTCTGAGATGCAGAAGAATGTTAACTGGAATCTGGCGTATCATGCTTATAATCAACCGCTTTCAGATCCTCAGTTCTGGTCCGGGGCAAATGCATCTATGTTTACCAGCAATGTCAATTCCACAACATTCATTACAATGAGAAATATTGACACGCTGACTAATTATGTGAAGAGCAGATATGGTTCCAATACGAGAGTGATTCTTTCTGAACAGGGATTTTCTTCTACAGGTGGACAGGCAAATCAGGCAGCAGCATTGGCGCTGGCATATTATAAGGCGGCTTGCAATCCGATAATTGATGCATTTATTGTAAGAAGCTATAAAGATGAGGCTCATGAAGTAGCTCAGGGTCTGGCAATGGGATTAAAAGATGCCAACGGTAAGAAGAAAACAGCATTTAATGTCTTTAGTAATATGGATAGTTCCAATTCACTGAAGTATACGGAAAAGGTATTAAGCAGTCAGGTGGGAAACTGGAAAGCACAGATTCCGGGATATAATGTAAAAAGAATTTCCAGGATGTATCGGAAGTAAAGCGGAAACATATGAAATCGTCACAAATTAAACACATTTTTCCCACACAAAGAACACAAATGATTTCTATACTTAGAAGCATCAAAAGGAAACAGAGAGAAATAAAAGTAAAACAAAAAAATACATATTGTTTTATGGATTTGATATAGATTCAGGGAGGGACTTTATTATGATGAATAAAGACAATAGAAATGATAAAATCAGAAAGATCGTTAAGAAAGGTCTTACACTTAGCTTATGTGCAGTGCTTGCAGGAGGACTTGCAGCAGGAAGCTTTGAGGGAGTAAATAAACTTGCAGGATGGGATGGAGCAACAACAGTAGAGGCTGCATCAAATAAAAATGAGACAACTTTAACATTTGCTAAATCTGAAAAAGAAGCAGATTCAGATGAGAGCGATTCTAAAGCAGATGACAGTAAAGATACAAGCAGCAAGACAACAGGAAGTCTGGATGTATCTGATATCGCAGCAGAGGTACTTCCATCTATCGTATCTATCACAACTAAATCAGTTCAGGAAGTACAGAGCTATTATGGAATTTACGGAATGTATGGGTATGCTCCACAGCAGCAGGAACAGGAAGTAGAGGGCAGTGGTTCAGGTATTATCGTAGGTAAGAATGATGATGAACTTCTGATTGCTACAAACTACCATGTAGTAGAGGATGCAGATACATTGTCTGTTGCATTTGCAGATGGAAATGCTGTAGAGGCATCTGTAAAGGGTTTTGATGAAGAGAGAGACCTTGCGGTTGTATCTGTAGCACTGGATGATATTAAGGATGATACAATGGATGCTATTTCTGTTGCAAAGATCGGCAGTTCCGATGACCTTAAAGTTGGTGAGCAGGTAATTGCGATTGGTAATGCTCTTGGATATGGACAGTCTGTTACTACTGGTATTGTAAGTGCTAAGAACCGTAGAATGGATTCTGAAAACAGTACAGTAACTGATGGCAGCGATGACAGCAGTGACGGTGTAAATCTGATCCAGACAGATGCAGCAATCAACCCTGGTAACAGTGGCGGTGCTCTTTTAAATATGGAAGGCGAAGTTGTAGGTATCAACTCTGCAAAACTTGCATCTACAGAAGTTGAAGGTATGGGATATGCGATTGCAATTTCTGATGTAACAGATATTCTTCAGGACCTGATGAATGAGACTTCCAGAGATAAACTGGATGACTCTGAACATGGCGTACTTGGAATTAAGGGAGCATCTGTAAGCTCTGAGGCAGTTCAGATGTATGGAATTCCGGCAGGTGTATTTGTATCAGAAGTAACAGAAGGCGGAGCTGCTGATAAAGCAGGGCTGAAATCAAACAGCGTTATCACTGAGTTTAATGGAAAAACAGTTTCCAGCATTAACCAGCTCATTGAATATCTTTCCTATTATGAGCCAGGTGAAGAAGTAGAGCTGACTGTACAGGTTCCGGACGGTGCAAGTTATAAAGAAGATACTGTTAAGGTAACTTTGGATGAAAACACTGATGCCGGAAAAGACAGCGACAGTAAAGATAGTAAGAAAAAAGAAAAAAAGGATTCTAAAGACGATTCCGATGAAGATACAACGGAAGATTTCGGAAACGAGGATGATCAGGAATCAGATGATTCAGATGAGAGTGATAATCCATTTATCCAATATTTCCAGAGTCAGGGATTCTTCAGATAAAACTAATCCGAAAGATAGAACAATAGAGGAATAATTAATTCATTGGAAACTTAAAATATTAAATGGGCACTTTTTTATGTGACAGATGATTACATATGGAAGTGCCTTTTTATGCTATTAAAGCTTTACAGAGTAAAATGTCGATTTTTGAGCCCTTTTTTTGTGAAAGATTAAGAAGTGCTTTTTTGGAAGAATACTTGAGAATGGCTACATGGTGTGATAAAATAGTGCTGTTGCAGAAACTGGCGGATTATAGAGTCGCGGGTTTGAAATTCAGAAATCTTATTACATAGGAATGATAAAAATACGTTTGTGATTTTGGGATAGTAGTGTATAGATTCTTTTCTGAAGAAGGATGTTAATAGAAATAAAGAGGAGAAAAATATGACTGTAAAAGAGTGTTATGAACAGATGGGTGCTGATTACGAAGGCGTTCTTGGAAGATTAAGAAGTGAGGGACTTATTAAAAAATTTGCGAAGAAATTTCTGGATGATGGAAGTTTCCAGAGCCTGAAGGATAATCTGGCACAGGGAAATGGTGAGGAGGCTTTTCGTGCTGCTCACACATTAAAAGGTGTATGCCAGAACCTTGGATTTGACAATCTCTATCAGGTTAGCTTTAATATTACAGAAAAGCTCAGAGGAGGAGAAACCGACGGTTGTGAAGAACTTTTTGCAAAAGTAGAAGAGCAGTATAAGAAAACGACAGATGCAATCCATATGATGGAGGACTGATATTGTGAATTGCAGAAAAGAGGACATGGTTCTGTATGCGATTACAGACAGGCATTGGCTTAACGGTGAATCTCTTTATCAACAGGTTGAGAAAGCTTTGCAGGGCGGGGTAACTTTTCTGCAGCTGCGAGAGAAGAATCTGGATAAAGAACTCTTTATGAAAGAGGCCAGAGAGATTAAGGAGTTATGCAGAAAGTATAAAGTTCCGTTTATTATTAATGATAATGTAGAAATTGCGAAGGCAATCGATGCAGATGGTGTCCATGTGGGGCAGAGCGATATGGAAGCCGGAGATGTACGTAAGAGACTGGGCGCAGATAAGATTATTGGTGTATCTGCTAAGACGGTTGAACAGGCTCTTCTTGCAGAGAAGCATGGAGCTGATTATCTGGGTGTGGGAGCTGTCTTTACTACCAGTACTAAGACAGATGCAACTGGTGTTTCACATGAAACATTGAGAGATATTTGCCAGGCGGTTAAAATTCCGGTAGTAGCGATTGGCGGTATCACTAAGGACAATGTGGACGAACTTTCCGGATATGGTGCAGATGGGATTGCAGTGATCAGTGCGATTTTCGCGCAGGAGAATATCACAGAAGCTGCGAAAGATCTGAAGCAGCGTTCGATGCAGATGGTTAGCAGTAATGGAAAATAAAAATCATATGACTGGTACTGTAAATGCCATAGAGAATAATATTGCTCATAATATTCAGGGTGCGATTTTTGATGTAGATGGAACGTTGTTGGATTCCATGCCTGTATGGGAGAATATTGGAGAACGATATCTTATAAGTCTGGGAATTATGGCGAAAGACGGGCTTGGAGATGTGTTACATACAATGAGTCTGGAGCAGGGAGCTGTTTATCTGAAGGAAGAATACCGACTTGAGAAAAATGTACCGCAGATCGTAAAAGAAGTTCTGAAAATAGTAAGTGATTTTTATCGCTTTGAAGCACCTTTAAAGCTTGGTGTGAAGGAAACACTGGAGTGGATGAGTAAACAACAGATAAGAATGGTGGTTGCTACTTCAGGAAACAAAGAGCTTGTGGAAGCTGCGCTGGATAGAAATGGAATTCTGAAATATTTTGAGTGGATTTATACTTGTACAGAAGTAGGAGCCGGAAAAGATGAGCCTGAAATCTATCTGAAGGCAGCAGAGACTCTGCAGGCAAAACCTGAAAATATAGTAGCATTTGAAGATGCGTTTCATGCAGCTGAAACTGCTAAGAAAGCTGGATTTAAGGTGATTGGCGTTTATGACGTCAGTAATGAAGAACATATTTCTAATATGAAAGAAATGTGTGACTATTATTGTACCAGAATGGATGAGAGCATAGAATTGTTAAAAATAGAAAACTAAAATATTAATATAAAGAAAAGAGATTCTATCAGATTTAAATGTTAAATGACTGATAGAATCTCTTTTCTTTATTTATGCAATCAAGTTTAAGAATAGTAAGAGGTATAATTATAAAAAACAGTATGAGGATGTGACGTCTTGTATTTTGAGTAATCTGCGTAGTTATTTATTGGAGAACTACGTAGCGAAAGTGTATTACGAATATTTACTTGATTATTCAGAGAAGAGTGTTGATTATATTTTGAATTAATGTACTGGCCTCTTCTGGGGAGTAGTAACTTTCCTTATCCATCTGCTCCAGATAATCTTTGAACATCTGAAAAAACTGAGACTCGCAAACGATAAGGAAAATAGTTTTTCCATTACTTGTGTGATAAGTTAATTCACAATCTGAGTCTCTTACACACAAATGTAAATTTGCCGGAAGGTATTGAAGTGGACCTTTTAAAATACGATAATAATCTTTCTGACAGCAGGCTTTAATTTCTTCTAAAAGTGGCAATCGTTGTTTGGGTGTAAAAGAATGATAAAAAGCATCGGGAAATTCTTCAATTAACCCAGTTTCGGCGAAGTGCTTCATACCTGCTTCTGTAAAATAAATTAAAAATTTACCAGATTTTACTCGCCTTTTGTTGGTTAAAAATATCTTTTCAATCATAGAAAGCATAATATCTGCCTGAGGAAGATCATGGTTAAATACATCTTCCAATAGTTTTCCAGTGATAAAAGGTGTCATGCAAGCTTCAGGCTGAAGTCCGATGATTTTTTTGTCAGGATCATCTTTGGCATCATCAATATGCTGAAAAACGGACAGATAATTTTCAGGGGATATCGGTATTGGTTTAAAAAGTGGCTGACACTGGCTACGGTTTTTCTCAAATATTTTCCAAAGAGTGCGGACAGTTTCCTGATCCCGATAATACAAACCAGTCTGGTAATCAGCAGTACACATGACTGCGGAATCAGAAGTAAGAATCAGGTATGGCATGATTGAAAGACAGTAAAAATTATGCTGGGTATTGTTGTAGAAATACCAAGTCTCGTAATCAAGTCCATTAGTATAAATTGGAAATATTTCTTTTAAATATTGCAGATTACATAATTGCTTTTGTGGATTGTTATTTAAAGACAAGATATGTTCAATAACTAAATTGCCAGTGGGATTAAGGCTGGCGAGAAGTCGGAACGGGAATGGATAATCTGGCTGAAGAAACATACCTATTTTGCCATTTGGCTTTCCTGCTTCTGACAAAATCATCTGATGGACATAACTGTCAATATATTGTTGAGATGAGAGCACAACAAATGTATTATCAGACACCTGGGATGATGAAGGTAACGGAGCTATAGGCGGTAAAGGTTTATCTGATCTGGAAGGAAAATGACATATAAAGTCCTCTACACTTTTCCGGGAATGATATTGCTTACCCATCTGAGATTCTTTCCAGGCATTCACAAGAAGCTCAGATTCGGAAGGGGTAAGCTGCATGAATTGTGCGATTTTTTTTACAATGTCAATACTTCCCGGAAGTCTTTTTCCGTTCATAAATTTATATATAGTTGAGCGTTCCACTTCACAATAGCGGGCAAGTGGCTGGACTTTTATATTTTTTTCTTCTTTGAGATTATTCAAAATCTCTGAAAATGTTGACATAACTGAAACGTCCTTTCGGTTTTATAAAATCATAATATCACTTTTTGTAGTTTTAGTCATTAGCAAAATCTTATAGTGTAACAGCTATACGTAAAATTTTGTCCACAAAAAATGCCCCATATTGTGAGAAAAAATAAAAAATGATAATATAAATTTATATAAATCAGATACATTATAAAAATGCAAGGAATATTAAACTATATTTTGAAAGAAATACCTAATAATCTGACTGCATTTAAGATGGAAGGGGGATGAGAAAGAAAATTAAGAACTGAAAAAGAACGAAAAAAGTTTTATTATGGGAAGGAGAGAAAGTTTAGAATGAAGTATTTAAAGAAAAGATTAAAAAGTGTAATAGCAGTTGTTTGTGCGTTTCTAATGGTATCTATGGTATTAAATATACCAACATATGCTGCATATACGAGAAAATGTTATCTGATTCGCAATGCCAATACAACCGTATATAGTAACTCTGGATTAACTTGGCGTTACGGAACGATTTATGGTTCGGATGAGATCACAGTATTGAGTGTTACAGATCGTTATTGCAGAGTTTCTTATCCGATATCCAGATCAAGATCAAAGACAGGATATATTCCAACAAATGCGATTCTGACAGGAACATCAGGCAATACATATACTGCAAGTGCACAGGTAACGACATACCGCAGACCATATGGATATTCATACGGATATATTTCAAGAGGAGATAAGGTTACGATTCTGGGAACGTATGGAGATTATACACAGGTGAAATATCCTGTATCAAATGGATATAAATATGGTTTTGTTACGAATGCAAATGCCAATTCTTATATTAAAAACACAAATAGTGGAAACGGTAGTGCAAATATTGCAAACGGAACATATAAAATTGCAACAGCATTAAATACGAATTATGTTCTGGACGTAAATAACTATGCGACATTTAATGGCGGTAATGTTGAGATCTATCCTTATCATAATACCAATAATGAAAAATGGAATGTTATAAGTCTGGGAAATGGATATTACAGAATAAAAGATGTTAATTCCGGCAAATCATTGGACGTAAACGGCGGTGGAAGTGCAAGTGGAACAAATGTCCAGATTTGGGAGCAGAACAATACAAATGCGCAGAAATGGCGCTTTGTTGATGCTGGAAACGGATACTATTATATTATTAATGCAAATGGATGCTATCTTGATGTGCAAAATGGACAGGTAAAAAATGGAAATAATGTATGGGTATATACCGGAAACCGTACAAACGCACAGAAGTGGAAACTGACATCCGTATCTACAACTCAGAATAATAATAATACAAAAGTAAACTTGAGTTATGGATTGTATAAATCCAATGCGGCATATATCTCTTGTGGATTTGATGGATACAGGACAACAAGTGGCCGCCATGAAGGAATTGACATAAAATATGGAATTGGAAAACCAGTATATTCATTGACTGATGGCGTAGTAGTAAGAGTTGCGTATGGATATAATGGAGGAAGAGGGTTATCAACAATAGCGATTTATAATGCGGCAAGTAATAAAACTATTATTTATCTTCATTCAGCACCACTTTCTCTGAAGGTCGGACAGACTATTTCCAGAGGTCAGCAGATTGCAACAGAGGCATGGAGAGGAATATCATATAGTTCAGGAGCTCATACACATGTTGAAGTAAGAGATGGAAGACAAAGTTATGCAAGTAAGAGCGTTGGTGATTCTATATTAAATAACCCGAATCCAACAAGTTTCTGGAACAGTCAGGGGTATAATATCAAATAATGGAATAAAAAATATAGAGACTTTATTAACTGTCTGGATTTCATACTCGAAATCCAGACAGTATTTTTATATTTTTAGTACCAACGTGTCATTGGCAGATCATTATTAATGCCTTTGGTCATGAGAATCTGGTGAATATCGATAATTCCATTATGGAATGTTGCGGCACATGCTGACAGATAGAGATCCCACATACGCAGGAATGATTCGTCAAACATTGTTTTTTCTTTTTCGATATTGTCGCGGAAATTCTTTTCCCAATGGAGTAAAGTTTTATTGTAATGCAAGCGGAGATTCTCGATATCCAGTGTATGGAAATTATCTTCTGCCATATGATTCAGGATTTCTCTGAGACTTGGAACAGTTCCGCCTGGGAAAATATATTTCTTGATCCATGGATCACCCGGATGTTCTTTGAGTGCGCTGATAAAGTGAAGCAGGAATAATCCGCCTGGTTTCAGAACTTTCTCTACACAATCAAGGAAGAGCTGATAGTTATCACGTCCGACATGTTCCAGCATACCAACACTGACAACGCGGTCAAACTGATAATTATGTTTCGGAAGATCACGATAGTCCATCAATTCGACAGTAAGATAATCTTCCAGTTCTTGTTCCTTGATACGATTCTGGAATTCAGCATATTGTTCATGGCTTAAGGTGATTCCTGTGCCATGAATTTTGTATTTCTTAGCGGCTTCGATTAACAGAAAGCCCCATCCACAGCCGATATCCAGAAGACTCATACCTTCTTCAAGATGTAATTTCTTAAGAATATAATCTACTTTATTTACTTGTGCCTGATATAGCGTATCATCTTCATGAATGAAGTAACCACAGGAATAACTCATTGTTTCGTCCAGCCATAATTTATAAAAATTATTTCCAATGTCGTAGTGGCTGGTTACTTCTTTTTCCTGGTTCTTTTTTGATGTGGAGCTGAACATGATCTTTTTTAAGGCTGATTCGTTGGTTGAAAATTTACCCATCTGTCCAAGAAAATGATCAAGTGCTTCGTAAAGATTTCCTTCGATGTCAAGATCTCCACGCATATAAGCTTCGCCTAATGCAAGAGAAGTACTCTTGACTAGATCTGTGAGAGGAATTACTTTTTTAAAATTTACTGTAAATGTAGGTTCCCCCTCTCCGATGTGATACTCGGAATTTTTGAACTTTACCAGAAATGGATAGTCTGTAAAGCGCTCAAGGAACTGCACCATTGCTTTCTCTTCGGTTTTTTCTTCTAATGTCTCAAACATAATAGTTTACCTCCTTTAACACAGGCTTATGATACACCTTAGGAGGGCATTTTCGTCAAGGGGCGAAATATACAAAGATGAATGAGAAATCAAGGAATCTTGTGGCAGGATTTTCACATGAAAATATGTGGACAGATAATAAACCAATACTGTCCACAAAATATGCCCCATATTGTGTGGATAAACACAGAATGTTAAAATTATTTTGTGGAAAAAGATCGAAATTAGATTTTAAAGGAGCTAAAATAGCTGATGAATGTTATGCATATACATATGATGGAAAAAACGTTATATATATAGGGAAGCTTACATGTAGAGGTAGTTTTTGTATTATGTATGCAGACAATAAATTTTAAAATATTTTTAGTAATGATGGTCTAAAAAATCTTATATTTAACTGCAGAAAGAGAGGAAAAAGAACTATGAAAAGAAAAAAGAGAATGTTAATAACGTTTATTTTAACAGCTATATTAACGATAATAATGGTTGCATGTTCAGTTAATGCGAATGCATCGTTATTTTCGCTTAAGAAAAAGAAGGTAACACTAAAAATAGGAGAAACCTTTCAGTTAAAAGTAAATGCAACAGAACCTGTGCAGTATGTATGGAAATCCAGCAATAAGTCAGTTGTGACAGTTTCTTCAACAGGAAAACTCCGGGCAAAGAAAGCAGGAAATGCGATAGTGACTGTGCGCACTAATGGAAAAACAGAAAAATGTAAGGTTGCAGTGGCGAAAGCTCCATCTTGGAGTAAAAAAATCTGGAAGAATAGAGTAAGTGACTGGACAATGGAATTTAGTTCACAATATACAACTGTTTTTAATTCAAATGGAACAGTATGTCAGACTGGCTGGAGAAATAAAGATACGGGATATTATAAGGTGATTAGTGCGAATAAAATAAAAGCGTATTACACAGATAATTATGTCAGCTGGGCGGGAAGCAACAATCCACAAAAGGTAAATACATCATATACAGCAAATTATACATATAATAAGAAAAATAATACAGTTTATGTAAAATATTCATCGGAATTTTATAAAAATATGAATAGTAATGCTAAAGATAGCGTCCTGTATGGTAGTTTAAGATGAAAAATAGAAGTGCAATAGGAAGATGTAAAAAGTCCTGAAACAATAAAAGGCAAAAAGGTTTTATACATTCGCGGTATCAATGCGTTTAACAGCACAAAAATCAGAAGTGTTTCTATGCCAAGTATTTTAGGTATTGGGAATCTTGCGTTTTCAGCATGTAGAAATCTGGAAAAAGTGTATATGCCGAAAGTAAGAAGTATTGGTCTTTCTGCTTTTGCAAATTGCGCATTAACAAATGTAAAATTGCCATCAGTTGAGACGGTATCTATGTCTGCGTTTTCGAATTGTACAAAATTGAGCAGTATTTCTATGCCAAAGATAAGATTTATTGGAAGAAGCGCTTTCGCTGATTGCAAAAATTTAAAGACTATTTCGTTATCTTACAGAGTTTCTGAAATCCAGAGTTCTGCATTTATGAATTGTGGGGCTACATCGATTAAACTACAGGATCTATATGGAAATGTAACTATTGGAGCAAATGCGTTTGGGTATAGAAACGGTTCTAAGATTGGTTCTGTGAAAAAAATAAATGGATTTAAGATTTATGGAAATGCAGGTACAAGTGTAGAAAAGTATGCAAAAGAAAATGGTTTCAAATTTATCAGTTCTAAACCGAGTGTAAAACATTTTACTCTGGAAGTGAAGCCGGAGTCATTTCTGGTTTTACAACTTTTGAGATCATTCCGAAGCCAATAGAAAAATGGGAGTGTTCAAGTAAGTCAAAAGGAACGATAGAAGTTACATGGAAATATGATGCTCCTGCGACATATTATTGGATACAATTCACTACAAAAGAAGATTTTACAGAGATGGAGCAAGCGATTGTGGATGATACGGATAAAAAAGTCTGTGTGAAGAATGATTTGGAATCTGGAAAGAAATATTATGTTAGAATTTGTGTATCAGGTATACGAAATAATTCTAACTGGAGTGAGGTAAAAATGGTAATCGTACAGTAACTACAAATCATTGTCGGATTTTTTAAAATTGCAGAAAATCCGGCAGTTTTTTGTGTAAAAAAATTATCTGATGAATTGAAATACCCTCTCCAATATACTATAATTGCAATATAAAACACAAAGGAGGATGCAGTCAGAAAAACTGATCAGGAGGAATCGAATGATGAAGAAGAGAAAAAGTTTTGCAGGATTAAAAGTGTCATTGGCTGCTGCGGTATTGACTGCAGCGCTCACATTTGGAGCAGGCAGTGTATATGCAGTAGATTTGCCACAGGATGGTGGAAGTGAGTCAACAGTGACAGTAACGCCGACACCGGAAGTAACACCGACACCAGAAGTAACGCCGACGCCGATTCAGCCATTGCCAACAGTGAAACCGAAACCGAAAAACGGACTGCGCAAGGAAGGCAGTATATATCGTTATTATGTAAATAACAAACTAGTCAAAAGTAAATGGAAGAAAGTAAATGGCAAACTTTACTGGCTTAAATCAAATGGGGTTGCTGCGCATGATGGATCTTATAAAGTAAATGGTACTTATTATGTATTTAATAAATATGCACAGAGAGTTATGCCAGGAAAGAAAACGATTGTGAATGTCAATGGCGTGAAATATTTCGTTAATGCCAAGGGAAAGGTCGTTACAGGCTGGAATGAACTGAATGGTAAAATGTACTATGTGTATAAGAACGGCAAGTGCGCAACAAATGAGACCGTAGGCGGAATTAAGTTTAATAAAAACGGGTATGCATCAAATCTGACACAGGCGAGATGCAAACTTGCGGCAAGAAACTTTATTGAACGCCATAGTAATGCCAATGCAAGCAACTATGAAAAGTTCCGTTCATGCTTCTATTACATTATGGCTTATACGAATTTTGTAGGATATATGGATCCTACACCGCAGGAATTTAAGACAAAGGACTGGGTTTATAAATATGCCCTTCAGATGTTCCAGAATGGTCTGACAGGAAACTGTTATGGAATTGCCAGCAGTGTGGCAGCAATCGCGAAGGAACTGGGATATGAGCCATATGTCATTACGATTCCGGACGGACATAGTTTTGTAACAATCAATGGACTTTACTATGACAATATGTACGGAACCTTATTTGGTGCAGCTACACGTCCTGCATACACAGTAGAATATAGAATTAAATTCTGAGAGGAGAAAGAAGAATGAAAGGATTAAAGAAAGTCCTTGCAGTCGTACTTTGCATGCTTCTTATGCTGACACCGTTAGCTACTGTAGCAGAAACAGTGACGGTACATGCAGCACAGGATGTTAAGACTGTTAAGGTAAAAACGGACAAAAAAACAGGTAAGAGATATGGTTATGATGAAAATAATCAGAAGGTTACTATGACATGGGGAGTAACTTCCAGTGGATTCCGTTATTACTTCGGAAAAAACGGAGCTGCTTATCAGGCAGATAAGGATACGGTTGGTAAATATGGTATTCTGATTAAGAAGATTGATAAAGTATATTATGGATTTGACGTAAGTGGTCATACAGTGAAGGGAATCCGCGTAGGACGTATAAGCAAGTACGATATTCCAAAGCTGTATTACTTCAATCCTAAGACAGGAGCTGTAGATAATAAGAAAACATCTTTATACAGAAAATATGCAGCAACCTCTACACTTGCGAAACAGAATAATGCGTCAAAGATCAAGAAAGTTCTTGGAAAATATAAGAAATGTACAGTAAGCAAGTCTAATACCTGTATGCTGGATGGAAACGGTAAAGATGTCACATATGTTTATGGTTATGTACAGTTAAATGTTGTACGCCCAACCGGAAAAGGAAGCAGTGCAGAAGTTGTCGCAAGTATTACGGTAAGACAGTAAGATGGGATAACATATAGAAGTGTAAATCAAGTATAAGCAGCGAAAGAGGATGCGCTTATTCGTTCGGCTGCTTTTAGGATAAAAAGGAGGAAAAGGATTATGAACAGAAAAAAGCTCACCGCATTATTACTCAGCTCAATTATGGCGGTAACACCTGCAATGCCAGCTATGGCAGATCAGTCAACTGTTAGTGATTATGTAGAAGCAACTGCTGATAATGTATCAGACGATACATCAGATGATACAACAATCGCTCCGGCGCCGCTTCCAGAGCCAACCGTAAAAAGCGGATGGGAAACCGTTGATGGAGTTAAGTATTACTATGAAAACGGAGAGAAAGTTGTAAACAAGGCAAAGAAGATTGGTAAATATACTTATTGTTTTGATAAAAATGGTAAGCTTGTAACAAACAAACCATATTACAAATTTAACTCTAAAACTTACTATAAGATTAAAAAGAATGGCCAGGCAACTAAATTATCAACAGTTGAAACAATGGCGGCAATCAGACTTATAAAATGTAAAGGAAATCTGAGAAAGGCATTTAACTGGTCTGCATCTTTACAATATGCAGGAAATATAAAGATTTCAAAGAAAACGCCAACTGAATATGGTCTGTATGGATTTAAGACAGGAACAGGAGACTGCTATGTAATGGCAGCTACTTTCTACTGGATGGCTAAGGTTGCGGGATATGATGCTCATTATGTTAAAGGCTATGTTTTAACCAAAAAAGGAAAAGGTCCTCATGGATGGGTAGAAATTGATAAAAAATCTAATGGCAAAACAATACCTTATGTATATGATCCAAACTTCTACCATGATTATAAATCAAAAGGTAAACAATATACAGGATATGGATTCAGATATGGTGCAAAGAATACTTATCAATATGATAATAATCATAAGAGAGTAAATTAGATATAGTCGAAGCAGATCACAGATAATTGGAGTTATTTTAATTGAAAATCATCTCGATTGTCTCTATGAACTTTGAATTCTGAATGAAACAGAAAAAAGCAAAGAGAGATACAGAGGAAATAAAAGCAATAAAGAATGACAGAAAGGATTAAAGCAATGAAAAGAAAAATCGTAACAGCATTTATGATGGCAGCACTTGGAAGCAGCCTTGTATTCAGCCAGGCAGCTATGGCAGCAGACACTACAGCAAAGACTGAGACTTCAGAAGATGCAGATAAGGATTCCACAGCAGAAGACAAAGACGCAGCAGATGATACGAAAGATGCTGATAAAGCTGATGAGAATAAAGACGAAGATTTAAAGACAATCGGTGAGAAGCCGGAAGAGGATACGGAAGGAGCATTTTCTGTAAAACTGAAAAATACAACAGGCAAAGTAATCACCGGTGTTGCTGTAAAGAATGAAAAAGACGAAGAGTATCCGGATAACTTCCTGAAAGAGGAAGATAAGTTTGAAGCAGACGAGGAAAGGGTTCTCTGGTTTGATCCAAACGCAAAGGATAAAGAAAACGAAGGCAGCAAAGACACAGCAGATGATACCGCAAAGACAGATGAAAAATCTGACGGCGAAGGCAAAGATGATGCTGAGAAAGAAATTCCGAAATATAACATTCAGTTAACTTTTGAAGATGGAACAACAGCAGAAATTCATACCTTCCCATTTGGTGACACAGAAGAAGCAGAGCTTCATCTGGAAGGAGATATCGCATATCTGGTATTTGACAGTATCAGCCAGAAGAAAGAATTCAATACTCTGGAAACAGAGAAAGCTTTAGCTCCGAAACCAACAGAGGCAGCTGCACAGGCATCAGAGTCTCAGTCAACTCAGAGCTATGACAATAGCAGTGATTATGATTACAACAATGATTATGATTACAGCAATGATTACGACTACGATACTGATTATGACTATGATTCAGATTACGATTACGACTATGATGGATCAGATGATGGCGGATCAGACGACGGCGGTTCCGATGATGGCGGAGACGGATGCCTGGATGATGGATTATTAAATTAAGGAAATTTAAGAATAATTAAACACAGGGGCGCTGCATTATTTGATATAATGTAACTGTTCGAAAGGTTACTATCTTAAGAGGGTGATGAACGGTTACGACATAATACTATAGTGCGGTGCCTTTGTTTGTCAGAAAAATAAGGAATGTATTACTGTCTGATCATATAAAATAAATTACGTTGTTACGAGTTGCATTGGTGAGTATAAAGCAGACAGTGTTGTACATATTCAGGGAGATAGATCATGTCATTAGTTTCAAACTTGTTTTTATTGTTTGTGGCGGCAAGTGTACTGGTTTATTATATCGTGCCTCACAAATTCCAGTGGCTGGTTTTATTATGTTTCAGCTACATCTATTATCTGGCGGGTGGTGTCCGCTACGTAGGATTTCTTCTCTTTTCCACGTTGGTTACCTGGCTGATCGCACTTGTTGTTGAGAAAACAGAAGCGAAAGGAAGCCATAAAGGTGCAAGAAATCTTTTGGTCCTTGGGTTACTGTTAAATTTTGGAATGCTTGGTGTCGTAAAGTATACGAATTTTGCGATTGAGAACCTGAATGCTTTATTCCACATGAATTTAAGGGGAATGGATATTCTGCTTCCTCTTGGTATTTCGTTTTATACTTTCCAGTCTTCCGGATATCTTCTGGATGTGTACTGGAAGAGATGTGAAGCAGAGAAAAATCCTGTGAAATATGCGTTATTCGTATCTTTCTTTCCACAGATTCTGCAGGGACCGATCGGAAGATACAGCCGTCTGGCACATCAGCTTTATGAGCCTCATAAATTTGAGGGGAAAAATATTACCAGAGGTTTTGAACGTATTCTCTGGGGCTTCTTTAAGAAGATGATTCTGGCGGATTGGGCAGCAGTGTTTGTTGATGCAATTTTTGACAATCCGGATCAGTACAGTGGACTGGCGCTGTTTGGAGTGCTGTTTTACACCGTTCAGCTGTATGCAGATTTTTCCGGTGGTATGGATGTAGTAATTGGTATCGCTTCTATGTTTGGAATAGAATTGGATGAAAACTTCAAGCGTCCGTTCTTCTCCATTTCTATTACAGATTTCTGGCATCGCTGGCATATTACACTTGGAACCTGGATGAAGGATTATGTGTTCTATCCGGTTACCTTATCCAGATGGATGAGTAAATTCGGAAAATGGGGCAAGAAAGTATTTGGCAAAAAAACGGGACGTACCCTTCCAATCTGTCTTGCAAACCTGATTGTATTCTTCGTTGTTGGTGTATGGCATGGGGCGGCATGGAAGTACATTGTGTATGGTATGTATAACGGTATCATTATTGCTTTCAGCGGACTTATGGCAGAGTATTACAGAAACTGGAAAAAGAAATTCAACATCACTGGAAAAGAGAACTGGTATCATGTTTTCATGATCATCCGTACGTTTATTCTTGTAAATATCAGCTGGTTCTTTGACAGAGCAGATACAGTGGGACAGGCGTTTCATATGATGAAACTTTCCATGACTAAGTTTACTCCGTCACAGTTACTCCTGATTCCGGCTGGTAAAGAAGGTACTGCCTTTACGCCTTATGCACTGGCAATTCTGGCGGTTGGCTGCATGATTCTGTTTATCGTAAGTGTCCTTCAGGAACGTGGCATGAAGATAAGAGAATCACTTGCAGGACTGAGTCTGCCAATTACTGTAGCAATTTATTTTTGTCTGCTGGCATCCATCGGATTCTTCGGATCAACAGCAGTAGCGAGAGGATTTATTTATGCACAATTTTAAGAAAGTTTTAAAAACGTTCCTGGTATTGGTCGTGTGTGTGGCTCTTCTGGCAGCACTTGACCTGGCACTTTATCCATGTACATTTATGAGAAATGATGTGCATGCAGTTGTGACACAGCAGTTTGATGACATTATCGTGGGAACTTCCCATGGAAAGATGGATATTGATCCGGAGGTGATGCAGGAAGTTACCGGACGCAGTGGACATAATCTTTGCGTTGGCGGCGAGTATGGAATCGATGCGTATTATCTGATTAAACTGATCAAAGAGAAACAGAATCCGAAGAGAATTATCTATGAGGTTGACCCGGGATATTTTGTATCTGAAAAGGAAGAAGGAAATAACTACCTGCTTTTTTATCATGAGTTTCCATTTTCAAAAGCAAAGGTAGAATATTTCTGGAATTCTATTGCGAAATGTAATTTCCGTACTGTGCTTTTCCCATGGTATGAATATTCTCTCAGTTATGAATTACCGAAAGTCAAAGATACATTTACTCAGAAAGTAACCGGTGATTATGGCGTATCTCATCTGAAGAGTGATTCTCAGGAATATCATGAAAGTGGATTTATTGAGAGATATCCGGTGGATGTGACGAAGCTTAAGAAATCAGAACCGAAGCTCTATGAAGAGGGTAAGGTAAATGAAGAAAACATGGAATATCTGAAGAAGCTGATTTCATTCTGCAAGGAAAATGATATAGAGTTTGTGGCAGTAACTACGCCAATTCCAATAAATACTCTGAAGGATTACAGTGACAGTTATAATGCAGCATGGAAATATTTCGGGCAGTTCTTTGAAGAACAGGGCGTAGAGTATCTTAACTTTAATACGCAGTATTTTAAGGCATTTACACATGACCTGAAAGCATATACAGATTATGACGGACATATGAATGGGGATGCTGCAAAAGAATACTCTGAAGTGCTGGCACAGGTGTTGGAGAGTGCCGGACAGAGGAAGTAATTTCAAGGCTGCAAAAAGACAGTAATAAATTAATATAAAAACCTTGTGAAGTACAGAGGGGAGGAATTACATATGAAGACAAGTATTCTGGAATATCTTGAAGAATCCGCACGGAAATATCCGGATAAGACAGCTTTTGCAGATGAACATGCATCCTGCACATTTAAAGAACTGGAGCAGACTGCACGCAGAACAGGAACTGCACTTGCGAAACATTTCACACCGAGAAATCCGGTGCCTGTATTTATGGAGAAGAGCGTAGAAACCATCGGAGTTTTCATGGGTGCTGTTTATGCAGGATGCTTTTATGTACTGATGGATACCAAACAGCCGGCGAGCAGACTTCAGCAGATTCTTGGAATTCTGGACAGTGATGTGATCGTTACATCTGAGAAATATCTGAAGGATTTGGAGAAACTGGAGTTCAAAGGAAAGGTTCTGATGGCTCCGGATCTTGCAGCCGAGCAGGAGAATGAAGTTGTGTTAAATGAGATTAGAGAACAGGCATTGGATGTGGATCCGTTGTATGGAATTTTTACTTCCGGGTCAACAGGAGTTCCCAAGGGTGTTGTGGTAGGACATCGTTCAGTGCTTGATTTTATCGATTGTTTTACAGAGCTTTTTGATATCACAGATAAAGATGTGATGGGAAATCAGGCACCCTGGGATTTTGATGTATCTGTTAAAGATATTTATTCCGGACTGAAGACAGGAGCAACTGTCCAGATTATTCCGAAGCAGCTATTCTCTTTCCCGATGAAATTGATTGATTATCTGATCGAGAGAGAAGTGACTACGCTGGTGTGGGCGGTATCTGCGCTGTGTATTATCTCAACTCTGAACGGATTTGAATATAAAGTTCCGGATAAGATTAAGAAGATTCTTTTCTCAGGAGAGGCTATGCCTGTGAAACATCTGAATATCTGGAGAAAATATCTGCCGGATGTTATGTATGTAAATATTTATGGACCAACTGAGATCACATGTAACTGTACGTATTATATTGTAGACAGGGAGTTTCAGCCTGGAGATGTACTTCCTATGGGCAAGGCATTTCCAAATGAAAAAGTATTCCTTCTGGATGAAGAAGACAAGCTGATCACAGAGAAAAATAAAAATGGTGAACTCTGCGTAACCGGAAGTGCACTTGCACTGGGATATTACAAAAACAGAGAACAGACTGCGAAGGTCTTTGTTCAGAACCCACTGAATGACAGATATCTGGAGCCAATGTACAGAACTGGTGATCTTGCTTATTATAATGAGCGTGGTGAGTTGTGCTTTGCAACACGTAAGGATTTCCAGATTAAGCATATGGGACATCGTATTGAGCTTGGAGAAATCGAGGCTGCTATGGATAAGGTTCCGGAGATTGTGAGAAGCTGCTGTATTTTTGATACAGTTAAGAGCAAGATCGTAGCTTTTTATGAAGGAGATATCGAGAGAAGACCGCTGGCAAAAGCGCTGGGGCAGTATGTACCTGCTTTTATGGTTCCGAATGTATTCCGCCAGGTGGAGAGCATGCCTCTTACAAAGAATGGAAAGATTGACAGAAAAGCTCTTACAGCTATGTATCAGGAGGAAAAGAAATGAGTTCCTATGGATTTATAAAAGAGCTGATTGAGAAAGAACATACTCCAACTCCAGCTTATGTTTTTGACCTGGATAGGATGAAGGAATTTGTAAAAAAAGTGCAGATCTGTCTTGGAGAGAGCGCACAGTTATGTTATGCTATGAAGGCAAATCCTTTTCTTACAGGACCCATGATGGATGTAGTTCCGACATTTGAAGTGTGCTCACCAGGTGAATTCAGAATCTGTGAGCGTGTTGGTGTGCCGATGGAAAGAATTGTTCTTTCGGGTGTGTATAAGAACCCCGAAGATATGGAATATGTACTTTCTACATATGGCGGAAAGGGCGTGTATACTGTAGAGTCTTTGCAGCATTTACAGATTCTGAATGATACTGCAGTGAGACTTGGCATGAAGATTACGGTGCTGATCCGCATGACAAGCGGAAATCAGTTTGGTGTAGATGAATCTGATATCAGGAAGATTATTTCTGACAGAACAGATTATCAGGGGATTGAGATAGAAGGTCTTCAGTTCTATTCCGGAACTCAGAAGAAAGAACTCAGTCAGATGAAAACAGAGCTGGAGCATCTAGATGAATTTATCGGGGAGCTGAAATCTGAAAGTGGATTTGAAGCACAGGTGCTTGAGTATGGCCCGGGGTTTTTTGTTCCATATTTTAAGAAGGATAAGAGCGAGGACGTGGAGAACGTTCTGAGTGAGTTCAGAGTACTTCTGGAAAGTCTTAATTTCAAGGGTAAGGTTGTTCTTGAGATGGGAAGATTTCTGGCAGCAGCCTGTGGATATTATGTGACATCAATCGTGGATATGAAGGTGAATAAAGAACAGCCGTATGTGATCATGGACGGTGGTATCAATCACCTGAATTATTATGGACAGGCTATGGCAATGAAGCAGCCGTACTGTACACAGCTTGATACAGAAGGAAATGAGAAGACAGGGGGAGAAGAAGAATCCTGGAATCTTTGCGGCGCACTTTGCACGGTCAGCGATGTGGTCGTAAAGCGATTTCCACTTCACAAACCGCAACTTCATGATATACTGGTATTTGAACGGGTAGGTGCTTATTCCGTCACAGAAGGAATCTATTTATTCCTCAGCCGTCCTCTTCCAAGAATCTATTTCTGGACAGAGGGAGAAGGACTGCGCATGGTGCGGGATGGTATACATACAGATCTTTTAAATTCAGAGAAATAAAAGACCATGGCAATACCAAAAAATAATGGAATTGCTGAAAAAATAAAAAATAAGGAGATATGAAAAAATGGAAGAATTAATTGAATTACTGGAAGAGATCCAGCCGGATGCAGATTTTGGAAACTGTGATACTTTGATTGATGATGGAATTCTTGATTCCTTTGCAATTCTGTCTATTGTAAGTGAATTGCAGGATACTTATGACATTACGATCACTCCTGCAGATATTATCCCGGAGAATTTTAACTCTGCAAAAGCACTGTGGGATATGGTGTGCAGACTGAAAGGTTGATTTATACAAAGCAGACAACTGGAATTATAATCCGGTTGTCTGCTTTTCAGTTGAGAGATCAGAAATATTATGTCATGGAAAATGAAGTGAATAGTAATAATATGGTATATAATTGACAAAGTGATATGAGGTCGTGAAAAAACATGAAAAAGATAAAAATATTATTAGGCATAGCGATGGTTGTCAGTGTATTAACAATTCCTGTACATGGCGCTGAGGGAGATACAGCAATACCAGTCATATCAGAGATTCCTCAAATAACACCAGTGGAAACGCCAGTGCGAGAATTGCGTGTGGAAGGAAATAAAATATTTTATTACTATAAAGGGAAAATGGTAAGAAATAAATGGAAACGATATGAGGGATATAAATATTATTTTGGTGAAGATGGATATGCATATATAGGTGGCAGTAAGATTGGAAATAAAGCATATGTTTTTGATGAGAATGGACATCTTTTGGAAAATCAGAAGGGAAAGATGCGGACTGTTCTGAATAAAAAGTATTGTATCGCTTCAGATAATGGTCAACCGAAAACAGGATATTTTATTTATCATAATGATTTATATTATGCGGATTCTAAAGGAAGATGTTATCAGAATCGTACACGGGAAGATGGACAGTTATATTTTACATCAAGTGGAAAAGCGCGAAAGGATACAAATGCATTGTTGAAGATGCGGGTAATGAATTTGGTTTCCAGACTTACAACTTCTGAAATGAGTAAAAATCAGAAATTACATGCCTGTTGGGAATACATTGTAGATGACGCCGGATTTCAGTATGGTGGATCAGATCCTGATTTAAAAAAAGCAGGATGGTGCAGAAAGACAGCTTTGTCAATGCTTAATACCAAAGTTGGAAATTGCTATGGATTTGCCAGCACATTGGCAGCATTTGCAAAAGAACTGGGATATAAAAAGATAGAATTAATTGATGGCAGAATACCGGGAACCAGAGATCATGCGCCGGATGGATTTACGGGGCATTGTTGGGTAAGGATTGATAATAGATATTATGATCCGGAAGCTGACTGGGCTGGCTGGATGACGGGGGTGTATGGATATAGTTCTTATCCGATCAGGCATTATGTTAAAAAGGTTTATAATTTCATGAGATAGAGGGGAAGAAGAGCTAAGCCCCGCAAGATCAGCTAAAAGCATTTACCGATCTTGCGGGGCTTAGATTTTCTAAAGATCCTGCAAATGTCGCTCGATAGGAATTATTGAGCTTTGCTGGCAATTGGCTGTGACTGGGCGGCTGAGGGATGGAATCCAGGTGTCAGATGGGATGAATGTCTGATGTGGACTGGGTGGATCCTGGAGTGTGTTTGAAACACACTCTAAGGTGGAAATAAAAAAGTTTGTCAAATTATGAAATTAACTGTTGACAGGGGCTGCTTTCGGTGTTATATTAGTTGAGCTGTCAGAAATAATTGTTTT
>NZ_JBQHVP010000023.1:0-61737 GCF_052064435.1 Blautia sp. HCP3S3_B11 | reverse complement strand
AGGGACTGCGATGGCATAAATTGCTATTTTGTTAGCTGAAATATTGAATTTTCAAGGTGCGAAGCCCATTTGGGGTATGGGAAGTCTTAGTAAGTTACTGTTTAATCGTTCTTAAGGTTCTTTCTGGTTTGCATTTCTCGTTTTCTTACGTCCCCTTAAGTTTTCTTAAACCACTTACTTTTTAAGTCAATTTAATTCTAACATATTCAATTTAAGTATCAAACTGTTTTTACTTAAATATTCGTTTTTGTTAAGAATCCAAAATATTTAAGTTGAGATTTTGTGCAAAACTACAAGAAAAAAAGTTCCTGGCCCTTTTTTCAAATAGGTTAACAGAAGCTGTTCTTTTTGACTTTCCTTCGGTTTCTATTTTAACTGTTGCTCTCACACTATTTCCTGCGAACGCTTTCTTTCTCTATGATCTTTCCGGAAACAATACTCAGACCTCTGCCTGAAGATGGATTCTTAATCTGTTTCAGTGCTTTCTCCAGTGCCACTTTTACCATTGCCTGTGTATTTACTTCATAACTGGTAATCTTCTTGTCAGGGAATCCCGGATACAGATAATTATCAAATCCAACAACAGAGACATCCTCCGGAACACGATATCCTCGTTTCTCAAGTTCCATGATCACCATTCCGGCGGCAAGGTCACAGTTACATACAAATGCTTCCGGCATGTGCTCCGGCAGTTTAATACTCATACTCCCCTTTTCATCACGGTCCTCAATCAACCACTCTTCCGGCAGATTCTGCCCATGTTCCAGCTGAGCTTTGTAAAAACCACAATAACGGTCCATAATACTGCTGGTCGCATGAACGGAACCAACATAAGCCATCTTCGTAAGTCCCTGTTCAAACAAATATCCTGTCATCAGATACATTCCATAGAAGTTATCTGTAATAACTGCATCATTCGCCAACTCTTTATCATAGAAGTCCAGAAAGATCACTGGCACATCTGTACGTTCCTTCATAAAATGTATGTACTCTCTGCTGATCTCTCCCATTACGATCAGGGCATCCACTGTATGCTCCTCCTGAATTCTTGGAAGAATAAAATTATCTTCCATCTCATGCTTCAGGATTTCTACAGCAACCATACATCCCTTATCGGTAGCGATCAGCGCAAGCTCCTGATACATTTTCCAGTAAAACGTCGTATAAGTAGCCAGATACTTTTCAGAAATAATAACCCCGATGTTTCTCAGGCCGCCTTTGTTGCGTTCTCTCTTGGCAGCCGCTGACATCTGATGATACCCCATCTCATCTGCAACTTTCTGGATTTTTTCCCGCATCTCATCACTGACTCCTTTGTTGCCTGACAGGGCATTATGGACTGTCACTGTACTGACTCCTACCTTTGCAGCAATATCAGCCATCCTTACTTTTCCCATCACATCATTTTTCCTTTCCCATTCAAGAATACCATCGCAACACTACTTACTCGCTTACTCTCACAAAGTGATACAGCTTACTTTTAAAATCTCCCCAGAAGCCTTTTATGAGAAAACCGCACTTCATCAACATTTCACCTGTATATTTTTCCTCTGTTCCCTCAAGCGCATAGACAGCCTCCGGCTCAAATCCCTGCAGAAAAATTCTTCTGCTGTGGGCATTGGGTATGCTGAGTACATGCACATAAGTTACCAGAACTTCGCTCTTATCTTTTGCAGCTACTGCCCAGCAGTCATACAGATGGTTCTCTCTGTAGGAAGCGATTCTGTAGTAGTCCCCCTCACACACCAGTTCATGATATTTGTGGTACATCTTTGTCTGCTCCGGGATCATCCTTCTGTCTTCTTCCGGAATCTTTGTCACATCCAGTTCGTATCCAAAGGTACCCGCCAGCGCCACATGTCCTCTTGTCTCGAAGGGTGTCACCCTGCCAACTGTATGGTTCGGGCAGTCGCTGACATGAGCACCCATAGTGGACAGCGGATAGATCAGAGAAGTTCCTTCCTGGATCATCAGACGCTCGATGGCATCTGTGTCATCAGAACACCAGATTTGTGGACTATAGTATAACATACCCGGGTCGAAACGCGCACCACCTCCGGAACAATTTTCCAGAAGAAGGTCAGGGAATTCTGTAACCAGTCTCTCCTGCAGTGCATAAACGCCCAGAACATAACGATGGAAAAGTTCCTGCTGCTCTTCCGCTCCCAGATAAGTGCTTCCCAGGTCACTTAACTGACGATTCATGTCCCATTTCACATAAGCAATATTGGCACTTCTTAAGATAGAAGCCACGCTTTCATATACATAATCCAATACTTCCGATCTGGAAAGATCAAGGACATACTGCTGTCTGCTCTGTGTTGCTTCTCTTCCCGGAATCTGAATTGCCCATTCCGGATGCGCCCTGTAAAGATCAGAATTGGGAGAAATCATCTCCGGTTCAAACCAGATACCAAACTCAAGACCGATCTTGTTTACTTCATCTACCAGATGTTTCAGGCCGCCTGTGATCTTATCTGTGTTGACCTTCCAGTCGCCAAGAGAACAGTTATCGCTGTTTCTCACGCCAAACCAGCCGTCATCCATAACCAGCATCTCAATACCGCAGGACTTCGCTTCTCTTGCGATATCTAACAGCTTATCAGTGTTGAAATCAAAATAGGTAGCTTCCCAGTTATTGATCAGGATTGGTCTCTTCTTATGAAGATATTTGCTTCTGATCATATGGTTTCTGTAGAAATCATGATAGCTTCTGGTCATTTCTCCCAGGCCTTCATGAGAATAAGTCATAACAACTTCCGGTGCCTGAAATTCTTCTCCTGCTTTCAGGATCCAGCCGAATTCTTCTTTGTTGATACCCATAACTGTACGAACAGAATCAAACTGGTTTAACTCTGCCTGTCCGATAAAGTTTCCGGAATATACGAAATGCATTCCGTAAACTTTGCCCTGCTGCTGAGTAGTTCCCGGTGTTACCAGAGCCACAAATGGATGCTCCTGATGACTGGACTCTCCTTTTGCAGAGGATACCATCTGTTTTCCGTAACGGAGCGGTCCCTGCTGGATGTGACGCTCTCTTGCCCAGGAACCATGAAGTGTCAGCATCTCGAAGTTCTCGTTATCCATATCCAGACATGCACTGTAGATTTTCTCAATTTTAAGCTTCTGATCACCCTTATTAATTAATTTCACACTTCTGGTGATCACGTTCCCTTTTTCAAATACAGAATAACTTAACACTACCTGCAGTCCCAGAATCTCATCCTCGCAGAGGATATCCAGAGTCTGTACTTCTTCCTCTGTACCGAAAGATGCCGGAAGTCCTTTGAGTGTTTTTTTTCCATTATAAATTTCGTGGGAGACGTAGTGAATCTCACATCCCATCTGTCCTGCTTCCTTGCGCACATTCAGGCAGCTTTCGCGATAATCTCCGATGCCTCCTGTGGGATACTCCATCGGAAAACTGTCCAGGAAAGAGGATTTCTCCCTTTTATTTACAGATGGCGTGTACGGCGGTTCCTCCATACGCAGCATATAATTCTCTGTTTCTTTATATAGCCTGTCACCATAATAAATATGTCCCAGATATCCTTCCGGGGTTAATCCCATTAAGTAAGTACTTTTTTCCGTATCCAGACGGAATATTTTCTTGTCTTCATTAAACTGAACAGCCATGTCTGCTCCTTTCTTTCTGTTGTGCGGCTGCTGGTAACAGCAATTCCGCAATGGTTCTGTCTGTGTTTTCTGTCGATGTCTTCAGTTTCAGTATACTTAATTATTAATTTCAGTCAACTTAATTTTTTAAGTTCGACAAACCCAACAAAAAAGAAGTGGAAAAACTGACAAAAAGAACAAAATAAAAAAACTTCTTTTCGAAAACTCATGATTGATTTTCAAAAAGAAGTTTTGCTCTGATATTTATACTACTTTTTCGGGATCATAGCAACCTTTTCCCACTGATAGGTTCCATTATCGACTGTCATTACTGCCATGGTAATCTCCTGGTCGAAGCGTCTGGGGCCGCAACTTCCCGGGTTTAGCCATAGACGGTTGTCTATCATTTTTTCGAAGTATTTATGGGTGTGTCCGAAGATGACTACCTGTGTGTCTTTTAAATCCCAGTCCACATCTTTTTTATTGTGAGTCATGAAAAATTTTACCCCTTCTATGGTAAAGTGTAAGGTTTTCGCCATTCCCTCTGCCCAATCTTTGTCGTTATTTCCTCGGACTACATAAATAGAACCCATCATACGCAGTTTATCCAGAATTTCCGGTTTGTTTACGTCACCTGCATGGATAATACAGTCACAACCCTTTAAAATTTCCAGTATTTCCGGCCTGAGCAGGCCATGGGTATCTGAAATAATCCCTATTTTCTTCATACACTATTTCCTCGCTAATCATTCTCTTATAGGCCGTTTTATAATTTCATCATTCTATGTTTAATTTTCATCAAACAATTCAATCTTTCCATATTCCCCATCATACCCCGGAATTCTCTTCACATTTCCGGTTCTTACATTTTCAATTCCTTCCGCAATCCGTTCTCCTGCACAGGATTTAATATCTTCTGACGGTACATTTCGCAGAATGTCGAATTCTGTCCCCAGTGTCTGAATCATCTGTTCAAAACACCCCTGCACTTTCTTACTTGCAGTGGAATAGCCCATACATGTAGAGATCACTTCCGGCAGAGGTACAAGGCTTTCATATTTCTTACCATCTTTTTTCACAAAACCTTCCGCTCTGTCTGCAAGCTGTTCTACTCTGTGATCTACGCCCATGGTCAGCTTCTTTCCGCAGACAGGACAGATTCCTCCAAGCCGTTCTGCTTCCACCGGGCTTAATGATACACCACATTTTCTGTGACCATCGAAATGATATTTCCCCTCTTCAGGAAAAAATTCTACTGTTCCTTCCAGCCCTTCGCCAGTCTGGATTGCCCGATAAAGTCCTTCATAGGAACAGTCAATATCCAACAGATTCGCCTCGCGCCCCAGCTTAGACGGGGAATGTGCATCTGAATTGGATACAAGCTGATAGCGGTCCAGTTTGGAAATTCTCCAGTTCATAGCCGGGTCAGAGGAAAGTCCGGTTTCCAATGCATGCACATATGGTGTCAGCTCTTCGAAACATTCTTCTACAGAATCAAATCCTGATTTCGCACCTAATACAGAGAAATGGGGTGTCCAGATATGAGCCGGGATCAGAATTCCTTCCGGGCATACATCCAGCATCATTTCCAGAAGATCATGACTGTCCAGACCCAGAATCGGGCGGCCGTCAGAGTGAATATTTCCGATTTTCCTCAGACGCTGCGCCATGGCATCTGCTGCCTCCAGACTTGGAAGTAGAATCACATTGTGTACTTTTCTGGTCTTTCCATTCTTCTTATAAATAGAACTGATTTCCCCGGAGACAACAAAACGTGTTCCTTCTCCCGGGAACTTCCGGCTTTCTTCTTTTACATATGCATCTCTGAGGCGATACAGGCCGTTTCCCTCTGAAACAATTCTCTCCTTCAGTTCTTCTCTCCATACCGGATGCGTGAAATCACCTGTTCCAATCAGTGAAATTCCTTTCTTTCTCGCCCAGAAATCCAGATTTTCAGGCGTGCCCTCTTTGCTTGTCGCCATGGAAAATCTGGAATGAATGTGCAGATCAGCTATCATTTTCATTAACATTTATCCCCTTAAATTCACATCAAAGTATTTCTTTTCAAAAGTTATAAAATATCAACACCCAAAGATATATTTATAACTTCCATCCGTTTTCTTTCAGCCACAACTTGTACGTCTCATACTCCGGCATTACTTTCCCGACCTCGTCCCAGAATGCCTTCGAATGATTCATTTCCTTCAGATGGCAGAGTTCATGTACCACTACATAATCCAGCACTTCCGGAGGTGCCAGTATCAGTTTCCAGTTAAAGTTCAGATTCTTCTCACTGCTACAGCTTCCCCATCTTGTTTTCTGTTCTCTGATGGTGATATTGCGGTAAGAAACGCCCATGAGTCTGGCAAAATAAGAAACTCTTTTGGTAATCGTTTCTTTTGCTTTTCGTATATAGACATTTCGTTTCGATTCGCTCAGATCTGCGCTCAGCGGCTTCTGTTCCCGGTATTCTTTTGTCCGTTCCAGACATCCCAGAACCCACTCCTGCTTCTGGTTTACAAATCTTTTGATCCTCGGCAGACCTGTACGGAGAGGTGCGCGAACGATTACGTTTCCATCCCTGCGAACCTCCAGAGTCATGGTTTTTCTGGCACTTCTTATGACCTGATATTCGAATTCTCCGCAGGTGAATTTCTCCTGATTCTTCTCTGTTTTATCCATATCCATTTTGTTCACTCTTATCTTTTCATATGTCCCCACCCACTGTTTATTGCTTTTCGCAATTTTTATTTTTTGTTTCGAATTTTCTCATCCATATATTTCTCCATCTCTGCTGCCAGAATATCCATCTTTTCCTGTGTTTCCGGTAATGCATAGGGAACCCTGTCCATAATCCGTTTCACATAATCATGCTCACCCATGATCTCATAGGTTTCCGGGAAATTGATGTCATAATACTGAGCAATATAGGAAATCCAGTAGTCCACTTTTGAAACTCTGTCTGAAGATAATACAGATTCCTTTGCCATACAGGACTCCCATACCTTTGGCGCGATTACTCCTTCACCAACACCCTTCTCATCCACTCCCAGAAGTGTTTCCATTGACTCTTCCAGCTTTACCCTGCAATTATCCAGCTTGTCTGCATCTCGGATTAACTTTGCATGAAGCAGGGTTCTCTCGTCCGTAATTCCTTCCAGTTTGAAATCACTGTGCTTCTCAATCGCAGTGCAGATCAGACTGTCAAACCTGTCATCCTTCACAAATCTGCGGATCATTTTCTCCGGTCCGAACAGAAGCTGTGCACCATATGCTGCATGCTCCATGGTTCCCGGTTCAAAACTGTCAAATCTCCTGATCTGTTCAAATCTTCCAATATCATGGAGCAATCCGATTACCTTCGCCAGCTGTACATCTTCCTCATCCAGCCCCATACGGCGGGCAATGTCCTCTGCTGCATCAACCACTCCATAAGTATGTACGATTTTCAGATGAATCTTATCATCCGCTCTGTCATATTCATCCAGATATGCTTCAAAAGCAGCTTTCGCTGCATCAAAGTCTCTTGTTAAGTCTAATAATTTATCCATTATTATTATAATCCCTTCTTTATTCCTGTTCGGACTACTTTGCACAAAAACAACTACAACATACTTTACATAAATTATAAGGGCTTTATCCAAAGAATTATATTTTCTCAACCATTATTTTCTGCTTCCATACACCTTTTCTCACAATCATAAGATATACCTGAAACGATATGGAATCACAGTCATAAATGAAAGGTTCTTCTCTGTAGATCAGAGTCTGAACATTCTCTGCTTCCAATTCTTCTTTTCTTCGTTCAGCTTTTTCCATCAATTCATGCAGATATTTATTCTGTTTTCTGCCAAAATCTCTGTCCGGATAGACCGATGCTGCTTCCCTGATTTTTTCTCCCAACAAAGTAACCACCGGTAAATGGTTTCTCTTCCAAAACATTCCTGCAATTTTTCTGGCATTTGACATATCCGGATTTGTTTCATAACGCCTGAGCATTTTTCCCAGCTTTTCATCTCCTGCTTTTTCTGCCAGTTCCTGCATAACTGCCAGTGCTTCCGCCGTTACCTCCCATGGATTGTCCACCGGAACAATATACTTTTCCGGTACTGCCGGATAAAAAAGATAATTTAACGGTGGGAAATCCCGCAGCATCGCCAGTTTTCGTTCCTGCTCAGTGCAATATTTTTCTCCCAGATACTCATATTTATCCCGCAATATGGCAATCTGATACTCCATTACCCTGAGATTTTCATAGCCCTTCACCCAGAAATGTCCCAGCTCTCCATAATTATACAGATGTATTTCTAGCAAGATATCTTCAAAAAATACAGTAAACACATTTTGCCCCTGATGAACCACCAGAATATACTCTGCCTCACATAAATCCCTGTCTGTTCTTTCTAAAGAGCCCTCAAATTCCCCTTCATAATCCCTGACATAATTTCCCGTCATCCTGGCATTTTTCAGAACCAGAAAACTCTCCACCGCATCATTCATCAGATAGATCAGACGTAGCTCTCCACTCTCCGTCTGTCCGGTAAAACCATCCGGAATATCCACAAACTCACACAGTTCCTGCTCCAGAAGCAGATTTAATTTTTCAAAATTGTCTTCCATTATATCTTCCATCCTTAATTCCTGCTGTTTCTGTACAATGTCTTTCGCCGATTCTGTTTAACACACTTGATAAGAGAATCCATTGCATCGTTTCATGGAATTACTGCAACGCAGAAGCAGGATACATTTGCACAATTTTACAGATATATTTTTATGATATCACTAATCATATTTTCTGCCAAATAGAAAAATTTTTCTGTTAAAAAAAATACCAGTGGTGAATTTGCCGAAGCAGACCGGGTCGCAGAATCTAAATCAGGAGGATACTCCTTAGAGGATGTTTTCGGAACGGAGGATGAAAAATGCCACAGGTACAGATCCTTCCACCTGCAGCAAAATTTCTGAACGAACTCAAAGATAAAAAGCTGAAATCTCTGTACAAAGAAGCTATTGAAATGATATGTGAAGATTATTCCATCGGCGAAGAAAAGACAAGTGATCTGGCAGGAATGTACGGTTATGACATTTATTATAATAAAACTAATTATGAACTGGCATATCGGGTGAGACAGCTTGATGATTTGATAATCATCGTTATCATGGCCGGAACCAGAGAAAATTTTTACGAGGAGTTAAAACGTTATATACGCACTATATAACAGTACATATTTGTATCACAAGATAATCCCCCGGAAGTTAATCAGTACTTCCAGGGGATTATTCTATTGACAAAATTTATTCCTGTGCTCCTTTCCAGTTAATAATTTGCATATTTTTACAGTATTTTTTGTAATATCTGTTATATTTGCTCTTAGAAACCTGTTTCCCATTTAAATATCTGTTGACGGGTACATAACCATATCCATTCATCTGCCCTATAGCATCTGATAATGTTGCCAGACGGTACAGTTTTCCTTTCTGGATTTTATATACATTTCTGGATGTAAGCCGTGCTGTTATTGAAGCGGCAATCGTAAATGTATTATTCTGACGGTTATAATAAACGTCCGGCATGATACTTGTAGTCTGCAAAACAGCCAGAACCTTTACTTTATTTTTATAGATTGTCAAGATTATCAATTGACCACCCGGTATCACTGCAAGATACTCCGGTACTCCATCTCCGCTCAAATCTGTCCGTATCCAATGGGACATATCCGAACAAAATGGCCTGTGTAAGTCTACTTTTTTTCCTGTGTCATTTCCAAACCATCCTGAACGGGCCCGCAAATCATCAGTTATTTTAACTTTTCGAGGATGAGCAATCCATTGACACTGTGCCTCAGTATATAACTGTGACGCCTTACTATATGACATACCAGCCGCCTGTACAGATTGTATCGGTAATATCCATAACACTGCTGCCAATAATACCACAATTATTTTTTGAAATATTCTTTTCATATTCATTTTTCTGTCTCCTTCCATCTGAATAAATCCCTGTACCTGCCCATAAATCACATTCTGTTTATACATATGGAAGATTGGAAAACCACTGCTGTTCTGATGATACAAAATTTTTCTGTTTCTGCCCGTTGATCCAGCCGGTCTTTGATCCATATTTTAAGCTGATATAAAGTCTGCCTCCTGTGTATCTCCATTTTTGCACAGTTGCTTTGTTTCCTTTTCGAAGAACAAAAGATGTTCCGCCGCCTCCGCACTTTTTATATGCCCGGATTGATTTATTGGCTACAAGTGTGCGATCACCATTATACCTGGTACGATAATCAATTATTTTTCCATAACTGCTCACAGGTTTTAACACACCATTTTTATAGATATATGTATAGTCCAGCCTGCAGAAACCTATTGTCCAACACATAACTTCATAACGTACTTTCAGATTATTTCCACTGTTGTCGATTACTTCACCGCGGGCATACTGTTTATAATCTTCAAAAGCCTTCGTCATATCCAACAGATATTTCCATCTACCATTTTCATACCGTAAAATACCATTTATAAATTTATGATCATTATCACTCTTGGCACTAAGATATAATAATGGTCTGGCATTATCAAAGATATATAATCTGGCTTTCAGGCTGTAAAATGGCATTTGCATATTTTTGAGTTTTATGTATTGCCCTTTTCCATTTACGCAAAGATAAACTGCATTATAATATCCATCACCAGTATAATAAGTATCCAGACTGACTGCCTTTACTGTAAAATTATCTTTTCTTCCATCACCGGTAACATCGTAATAGGTATATGTATAACCTGTTTCCAAATCTACCGGTATGGAGCTGGCTGCACTGACAGGATGAGTTTTTATCAGACTCAGGTTCAGCACCAACATTATAAGTATTAGTGATAGTTGAAAGTTACATTTACTTCTTGCCATAGTTTCCTCCATATATTCATCTTGTGGTTTATTTTTCTATATACCAGTATGCTCCTAGAGAATTTATAATTATATCTGGATCTATATCCTGATTTTCTTTCTTACCACATAACTCCGCAATATAAGTATCGGTAAGAGCTATCCTTCCCTTTGGACGCTTATAATTACAATCAGGATCAGCACTATAAAATTTTTCATTAGTATAGTCATAGTCCGTTAATAATACTGCGTGTTGCTTATCTTTTCCTTTTGTATTTTCATAAATTACGATTCCTTCCGGATGCTCATTCAACATCGATATTAAAAATGCTTTTTTATCAGAAATGTCTTCTAAGCTTCCCCTTTTAACAGACATATTCCTATATTCAAATTCCCCTCGTAGCCCCCCATCCTTTCTGTTTTCCCAAGCTATTGGCTCTACAGCCTCTTCTGTAATATCTTTCCAATCTTTATTGTTCAACCAAGCTTTTCTTCTAAGCATCATAACTGCTGAACACAGTGTACATGTAATATCTGTATGTTGCTTTAAATAAATTTCATCTGGTGGAAGTTTACTAATCTTTAATGTTATTGTCGCAGTAGCACTTTCATAATTTCTGGTAGCTTTTGAAACAATTGTAATCTGAACATCTTTACTTATTACATTATCCTCCCAGTTATGCAACGTGACTTTTCCTTCTTTATCCACCGTTGCTTCTGGCGCATTACTTTCATATGATAATCGGTATTTTCAGTGATGTATATGTTTTAACTGAATTAAATGCCTGAACGCCTATTTTTTTCAATCCTTCCGGAAGATTCAATTCTGCCATGGCGCATTCTCTAAATGCCATATTTCCAATAGTTTTCAAATTTTTAGAAAATTTAACTTCTGTTAACTTCCAACATATATTAAATGCAAAGTCATCAATAACTTCTACACTATCCGGCATCACAACTTTTTGTATGTTAGCAAGACTAAACGCAGCTTCTCCTATTTTAGTTAATCCATCTCTGGCGCATTTTTGCCTCTTGGAGTATCCGAAGCACCTACCGACAAACAGCCATTTCCACTAATTGTTAATGTATCATTTTGTATACTCCATGTTAAATTATCTCCACAAATCCCAGAAGCTTCATCTGCCATAGCATTTAATGTCTGGTTCTCTTCTCCTGTCTCAAATTCTGTTTCTTCATTCTCCTCGGGCAAAAACTGCTCTCCAGCGGCTTCAGCACTTGTCACTCCATCCGTAAAATCATCTTCTGCCTCAGTGTCTCCATAAATAACATCTTTCTCTGTTTTTGATTCCTGCACATTACTATCAGAAACTGTTTCTGTGTTTTCATTAATTTCCGTACCATCACCAAATTCTGCACCACATGCCGATACCGAAACACCAGTCAGCCCTGTAACAGACATAGCTATAGACAGCAATATTCCTATTATCTTTTTTCTTTTCGTGCTTTTCTCCTCTTTTCTTATTTTTTTCATGAAGTTTCCTGCCTGTACTGTTCTCACGTTCTCCAAGACGATATATCATTTCTTATATTTTTCTTTTTCATTCTGGTTTTCATGAGTGTCTTATAAGGTTTTCCAGCTCAGGCAATATTAACAGATACTCAGAGACATCATGTTATATGTATCTGTAAATTCTTCACCTATAGATAAATTGTAACATATTTTTGTCACACATTTTTCCCATTTACATAAATAACCATATTTCACTACATATTTAGAGTATGTCAATCGGATATTCGCAATCCGCTTCGCTACGCAGCTCTACACCGAATAACTGCTCCTCAGTTTATCAGAAGAAGCTTGCACTCCTGTATCAGATGTCAGATATCTTTGCCATGTCTCATTGACATTCTGAATATAGCATTTTACAATAGAACAAAGAAACCAATCAGTATACATGATAAAAATCACTGAACAGAAAGGAGTCATTTCCATGGGACGATTTGTAAATTCCGGAAACAGTGCTTTTCAGGTTGCGCTGAATTCAGAAATCTATGTAGATAAAACCGGTTTGCTGGCATATACAAATAAAGTTATGGATACCACCGGGATTTCTCCAAAACCAAGCACTGGTATGACGGTTATCTGCTTGAGCAATATCAGGTATACAATCCTAAAGCAGTAGTAGAATTAATGATCTGGAATAAATTCCAAAGCTACTGGTCGGATACCGGAACCTACGAAGCAATTGTGCCTCTGATCAATATGGATTTTGACGGACTCAAAACTGCCATTATAGAAATGTTGTCCGGTAATTCCGTAGAAATCGATCCTACGACTTTCCGGAATGATATGGTGAACTTTACCTGCAGAGATGATATTCTTACCTGCCTGATCCATCTGGGATATCTGGGTTATGATCAGGACACTCATTCTGCATTTGTTCCAAATGAAGAAATCCGTCAGGAACTTGCCAAAGCTGTTAAACGAAAGAAATGGAATGAATTTCTGACATTCCAGCAGGAATCCTCAGAGTTGCTGGATGCCACTCTGGACATGGACGCAGACACTGTGGCCAGATCCATTGAAAAAATACACAATGAATACGCTTCAGCTATTCAGTACAACAACGAAAACTCCCTCAGCAGCATTCTGTCCATCGGTTATCTCAGCACTATGCGGTATTATTTTAAACCTATACGTGAATTTCCTGCAGGCAGAGGTTTTGCAGATTTTGTCTACCTTCCAAAGCCAGAATATTCCAGAGATTACCCTGCACTTGTTGTTGAGTTAAAATGGAATCAAAATGCCCAAACCGCAATCCGGCAGATAAAAAACAGGCAGTACCCTGAGACTGTTGCAAATTATACTGACAATATTTTACTTGTTGGAATTTCTTATGATAAGAAGCAAAAAACACATAATTGTGTAATCGAAAAATACTCTGAAAAATAGATAATACCTTTATTAATATGATACTACAGCAAACAATCCCCGAAAACCGTTTCCGGCCTTCGAGGATTGTTCGCACATCATCATCCAATACAAACATTTTTATATCTTTTTTCTCAATTGCTCCATAAACGCTGCTTATATATTGTTTTTATAAAATGATCTTTCTCATAATATTTTCTTTTCTTCTTCCATGGAAACCAGATGATTTCAACATATACGCAGCGTTAAAAGTTCTTCAGGATTTTTATTTTCTCCTTCGTTTCCATATGCCGATTATATCATGAAACTTCCATCTATAACCTTTATCGACACAAATAGACATAGTTTGCTACATATTTTGCATCTTTTATCGTTACTGTTTCCAAAAACACAAGGAACAGTAACTATTGCACAATTCCACATTTTGCAGTATGATAATCCCATATATTTCAGCAAATATTTCCATATACAAAAGGAGTCCCCAACCATGAATCTTGCTATCTGCGAAGACAATCCACAGCATTATGAAATCATCTGCTCCATTCTCAGGGATTTGCCGGAAAACGCTTTTCAGACCTGCCATTTTTCTACCGGAAATGAACTTTTAAAAACAATTTCCAATTCTGCATCCAGCTGTCCTTATTCCATTATTTTAATGGATATTGATCTGGGCGAAAATTCTATGAATGGTATTGCGCTGGCAGATCAGATCAATAAGCTTTGTCCGGACTCCCAGATTATTTTTATCAGCCAGTATCTCCAATATGCCACTGCTGTATATGAGACTGAGCATGTATATTTCATCCATAAACTGCAGATACCCAAATATCTGCCACTGGCATTACAGGCAGCCTGCCGCAAACTTGTAGACAGACAGGAGCAATATCTGTACTTTTCCATGAATTCCAGAAATTATCAGGTACAAAAATCCGAAATTTTATATTTGGAGCGTAATCTGCGTCAAACCATCATCCACACCAGAGATCACGCTTACACAACCAAAGAACGGCTTCATGATCTGGCTGAACAGCTGAAGCCGGATTTCTGCCGGTGCCATAACAGTTTCTGTGTGAACCTCCATGCAGTATGCACCTACAGCCATCAGGGAATACAGCTGTCCGGAGGTTATATTGTACCTGTAAGCCGTTCCTATTATCAGTCTGTAAAAGATTCCCTTGCTTTTATGAAACTTGTACATCACAAAGAGGTAGAATCATGAGCGAAACTGTCATTAATCTTTTTCTGGATATTCTTGCAGCCGTTTATACCAATTTTGCAATCCTTTATTTTTCCAGACGGCTACTTCCTGTGAGAAATAAAATCTCACTGTTTTTCCTGCTGATCCTTTTCACTTTACCCATGAGCCTGTGTTTTCTGATGAAGAGAAGCACCCTCAGCGGAGAATTTACGATCCTGATTCAGTTTCTTATCCTGGGCTGTGTTTTTATTGGATTCCATGCCTCTTTTCTGCAAAAACTGGCTATTTATTTTATTTTCGTACTATTAGAAACCTGTGCAGAAATCGTTGCTTCCAGCGTTTTTCTTCAGATCCATAATCTGCTGTTTCCCGCTGTTATGTATACTCCCTCCACTCTGAGATCCCAGTGCTCCCCAGTAGAATTCCTAATCATCCAATTCTTTAATATGGCTCTTGGATTGTTCCTGCTGGAAAAAGTCGCCCATATTTTGCAGCAATGTTTCAGCTATCTCAAAACTGTCACTTTCTTTGAACTGCTTTCTCCTGTTATCCTTCCGGCACTGGCCAATAACCTGCTGGCACTTCCGTGCTCCCTTTTTCTTAGAATCTTTTTCTGCATTTTGTATTGGGTATTGTGTATACTGGGATCTTTTCTGTTCTATCGGGCAATCTGCACCTTGCGCCTTCAACATGAAAAACACATCTGGCATCAGCAGGAGGCTCTTCTTCTGAAGAAACAGTTAAATTCATCTAAAACCCTAAGTGCAGAATACGCCAGCCTGCGCAAATGGAACCATGATATAGAGAATCACCTGTTTTCTCTGTCATATCTGATAAATGCCAAAAATTACAGCGAAGCAGACAAATATCTGGAATCTGTGCTTTCCCCAAAAGCAACTCCCAGTCATACTTTTGAAAAAACAGATTCACCAGCAGCAAACTTTGCAGCAAATCCTCCCCAAAATCTGCTCCTGTCAATCCCTCTGCTTTTCATCAGCACTTTTCTGTTTCAGCTTATTTATTTCCTGGCCACACTTTACCCCCAGGAAACCAGCCTGGAATTTTTTATCCTGGGAGTTCTTCTGATCTTCATCTGCATCATTTTCTACCAAACACTGAATGACCAGTTAAAAAAAATCCAGATAGCTTCTCAGTTCTCCATGCTCCAAAAACAGCATCAGATGGAGCAGGAGCAGATGGATCATCTTCATTTCCGCACAGAAGAAACCTATGTACTGCAGAGAAAAACGGAGTCTGCCCTGACACATATCCAGGACTTACTAAGCAATCACAAATATCCGGAAGCGGCCGCTGCCCTTGACAGTTTCAGCCAGACTTTTCAGAAGGAACGTTTTCATCCTTATTTTCAGGATAACCTGATACAGGCGATTCTGGAGGGAAAGAAACTTCGGGCAGAACAGTATCATATTCAGGTTTCCTATGAAATATTTCTGCCTGATAAACTTTCCATAGAGATCACAGATCTGTGCAGTGTATTTTTTAACCTGATGGACAATGCCATAGAAGCCTGTCTCCAGTCCGGCAGCCAGAAGCCTTTTATCCGTCTGTCCACAGAATTTTCCGGAGAATGTCTGTCCATCTATCTTCATAATACTAAGAATCCGGAACAGATTTTTAACCATCAGACTACCAAAAAGGAATCTTACAATCCCTTGCCCTCCCATGGATTTGGACTGTCTATCATAGAGGATATCTGCCAGAAATATGACGGAGCTTACCAGTGGCTTGACCGCACAGATTATTTTGACTCCATTGTACTGCTGAAATTTTTATGATTCTATAATTTTCCATATCTTCCCACTGCTTGACAGACTGTGTTCTGTCTTTCATAATATTCTTTATAATCCAGATATTTTATAAAAGGAGGTACTCCACTATGCCGGTTCCCACGATCGAAGTAGATGATACCCTGAAAGAACGAAGCTCTCACGGCTCCTTTGAACTTCCCATAGAAACTTATACAGACAACTGCGAAATCTTCCATTCCCTCTACAACCACTGGCATGACGAGATGGAACTGATCTATATTGAATCCGGCAGCGGACTGGTCCGTCTGAATAAAGAGATCCTCCGCGTCAAGGCCGGTGACCTGATCATTGTGAACCGTGGAGTTCTCCATGGCATAAAAACAGATCTGAAGAATATCCTTTATTTCCGTAGTATTGTTTTTGACCTGAACTTCCTGTCAGGCCCGGCGGGAGATTTATGTCAGGAACGTGTCATTTCCCTGTTGATGGATAATCAGGCGGAATTTACCCATATTATTTCCAGATCTGATGAGAATTACGGAAATATCTGCCTGCTTTTTGACAAGATCCATACCTGCCATAAAGAAAAAAAGCCATATTATTTCGTAAAATTAAAGGCTCTGTTCTTCAGCTTTTTCTACGAAATGCTCATGGGAAATTACATCACTCCCGCAGATAAGGAAGAGAACAAGAGTCTTGCTTCTATTAAAAAGATCCTGGACTACATCGACCTCAATTATTCACAGTCACTGACCGCAGCAGAGCTCACTGCGCTCTCCAATTACAGCGAATACTACTTTATGAAACTGTTTAAGCAATATACCGGCAAGACTCTGATCGCCTACATCAATGACCTGCGCATCGAGAAAGCCAAGCCTCTGCTTCTGCATTCCTACTCCTCTGTCACAGAGATCGCACTGGAAGTAGGTTTCAACAACACCAGCTATTTCATCAAGAAGTTCCAGCAGGCAACCGGAATGTCTCCTCATAAGTTTCGCAGAAACCTGTCATAAAATCGCAATTTTGTTGTATTTTTTTGAATAAACTGCTGATATAGTTATAGATGTCAGCAAGAGAACTTCTCTTACTGATATAACCAAAAACAATACACTATTCAAACCTAAAAAAAATAAGCAATCTAACTCATAAAAAACACATATTTATTTCAGAAAGGGAGATTACGATGGAAAATTTAGAAAAGCTCATCTATGACCTGTATAAGAAAAATGCACGCCAGTGCACAAATGAAGAAATTTACAACGCATTATTAATCTATACAAAAAATCAGCTCTTTGAAAAAGGCTATCAGGATGGAAAGAAGAAAATCTATTACATTTCCGCAGAATTCCTGATCGGTAAATTATTATCCAACAACCTGATCAATCTGGGAATCTATGATGATGTTGCTGCATTCTTAAAAGAGAATGGAAAAGCCATCGCTGACATCGAAGAAGTTGAACCGGAACCATCTCTTGGAAACGGTGGTCTTGGACGTCTGGCAGCATGCTTCCTGGATTCCATCGCAACTCTCGGTCTTCCGGGCGAAGGTATTGGTCTGAATTATCATCTGGGTCTTTTCAAACAGCTCTTTGAGAACAGACTTCAGAAGGAAACTCCGAACCCATGGATTGAAAAACACAGCTGGCTCACACCTGCAGGTGTTTCCTATACTGTACCGTTCCGCGGATTTTCACTGAAATCTTCCCTGTACGATATCGACGTTGCAGGCTACAATAACAAATCCATTCATCTGCACTTATTTGACATTGATCTGGCAGATGAATCTATGGTTCACGATGGAATTTCCTTTAACAAAAAGGACATCCTTCACAACCTGACACTGTTCCTGTATCCGGATGACAGCGATGATGACGGACGTAAGCTCCGTATCTTCCAGCAGTACTTCATGGTATCCAATGCCGCACAGTTCATCCTTGACGAAGCAACAAAGAAAGGCTGCAACCTGCATGACCTTGCAGACTACGCAGTGATCCAGATCAACGATACTCACCCAAGTATGGTCATTCCTGAACTGATCCGTCTCCTGACAAAGCGTGGAATTGACTTTGATGAGGCTGCTGAGATTGTATCCAAAGTATGTGCTTACACAAACCATACTATCCTTGCAGAGGCTCTGGAAAAATGGCCAATGGACTACCTTCTTGATGTAGTTCCTCACCTTGTACCAATCATCGAAAAGCTGGATGAAAAGATCAAAGCAAAATATCCTCAGGAAAATGTAGCCATCATTGACAAAAACAACCTGGTTCACATGGCACATATGGATATCCACTATGGATTCTCCATCAACGGTGTTGCTGCCCTGCATACAGAAATCCTGAAAACAAGCGAGCTGAAAGCTTTCTATGATATTTATCCGGAGAAATTCAATAACAAAACTAACGGTATCACATTCCGCCGCTGGTTAATGCACTGCAATCATCCGCTGACAGACTATATTACCTCTCTGATCGGTGATGAGTTTAAAACAAATGCAACTGCTCTGGAAAATCTCCTGAAATATAAGGATGATGAGGCAGTTCTGAACAAGCTTCTTGAGATCAAAACAGAAGCTAAGAAAACCTGTAAAGAATTTATCCTGTCCAACACAGGTGTTGAAATTAATGAGAACAGCATCTATGATATCCAGATCAAACGTCTCCATGAGTACAAACGTCAGCAGTTAAATGCTCTGTACATCATCAGCAAATATCTGGAGATCAAGGGTGGCAAAAAACCATCTCAGCCTGTAACCTTTATCTTCGGTGCAAAAGCAGCTCCTGCTTATGTGATCGCAAAGGATATCATTCATCTTCTGCTTACACTTCAGGATCTCATCAAAGATGATCCGGAAGTTGCACCATACATGAAGCTTGTTATGGTTCAGAACTACAATGTATCTGCAGCTGAGAAATTATTCCCTGCATGCGATATTTCCGAGCAGATTTCCCTGGCTTCCAAAGAAGCAAGTGGTACAGGTAACATGAAGTTCATGCTGAACGGTGCCGTTACTCTGGGAACTATGGATGGCGCTAATGTTGAGATCAGCGAACTGGTCGGTGAAGATAACATCTATATTTTCGGTGAATCCAGTGAGAAAGTTATCGAACATTACGAGAAAGCTGACTACTGCTCCAGAGATATTTATGAAAATGACAAACGCATCAAGGAATGTGTTGACTTCATTGTAAGTGAAAAGATGCTGGCACTTGGCCACAAAGAAAATCTCGAAAGACTGCACCACGAACTGGTAAGCAAAGACTGGTTCATGACATTGCTTGACTTCAACGATTATGTTGAGAAAAAAGATCAGGCACTGGCTGATTACGCAGACAGAAAAACATGGGCAAAGAAGATGCTGGTCAACATTGCCAAAGCCGGATTCTTCTCTTCAGACAGAACCATCGAGCAGTACAACAATGATATCTGGCACCTGACACCGGCGAAATAATCGTATATCATAGTTATTATCATATAAAAACTAACAGCAGGTATTGTATATTCAATGGAATATATGGATACCTGCTGTTTTTTGTAAATTCTGTAAAGTCGTTACCATCCATTTTTGTTCCCGGCAACATACCTTACTTCGATTTTACTTCAATAAACCTTACCTGATTCTTCTCAAGTGAATGGACAAATATCCACAATTTACTTTGCTTATTTATAGCAGAATGACAATTTCATAGTTTAAGTATCTTTATAGTAGTTTAAATATCTTTATAGTACGCCGGCGAGATAACATCTGCCTCTTTGCAGGAACAGCCATTTTCATAGCAGTCACAACAGTCGCAGTTAGAACAATACATATGTGTATCCGGGATGTAAAATAATCCTCCATAAAGCGGTGATGTACGCAACTCTTTGGATTCTTTTTTACTGTTCGCAAAATGAATTCCATTAGAGATCATCATGTTTTCCGGTTCGTACTGCGAGAAATCAAAATAATGTTCCTGAGTTCCATGATGTGGCACTTTAATGCACCAGTAATGCTCATATAACGGCAACCTCCCATCATAATTTTCTGCGATCATCTTCAAATGTCCCGGCTGTACATCTCCGGTAAACAACAGGTTCAGTTCTCCGTCTCTTGCATTCTGAAAAACAATACTGATCTTATGTTTAAACTGTCTCAGATTAACTTTATTTGTATTCAGAAAACTGAGAAGCTCTTTGAATTCAGGTATCGCTTTAATCCTCCGAAACTCCCGGTCATAGACATATGCCAGAGAAATCTTCTCCTGTTCTTCCTCTGTCTGTGCCTTTCCTTCCTCTGTCATAGACCAGATGATCCTGCGCAGTTTTTCTGCAAAATTCAGCAATTCTTCCATAACCGCTGCAAGATTTTCGTTTTTGCAGATCTCATTATATACCTCATCTGTTTCTCTCTGAATGACATCCGTATCCGGCCATAATGCCTGATATTTATCCTCAAAAATCTTACCTCGAGAAAGCAGTTCCAGATTCTGTCTGTTCTCCAGAAGTGCATCCACCAGTGCAAAAAGGCTGACCTGACGGCTCGGAAGCCCTGACTCCTTCAGCAGATCTGCCAGAAGCAGCAATACAAGCGTCCGGCTCATTTCCTCTTTTGAAAACACATCCGGCAGATAAATTTTCCCGAAGTCCAGAGAACTGTCTCTGTTCTTCATCATATAAAGAAGCCCTGACAAATGATCCATATGGAAATGTGTCAGAAGCAGGTTCTTACAGTTAATCGTAGATAAATCCGAAATGATCACATCAAAGATCTCTCTTCTCGGGCGACCCTCTATTCTGCTGTTATTAGTTCCGAAATCCACCAGCAGACTCTTTTTTCTATCCCGGAGGCAGAAGCAGTCTCCGAAGCCTACATTATACATTCGTATTTTCATTCTTTTCCCTCTTATTTTAAAATAAAATGATTCTTTCTATAACTGATAATACCCTCTTTCTGCATCCTTGACAATTCCGCCGACAATGCACTTCTGTCAACTGCCAGATATTCAGCCAGCTGCTGTCTGTTAAATGGAACAGTAATATCATTGCTTTCCTGTTGTCCTGCCTCACTTGATAAATAGGCAAGCACTTTTCCTCTGATTGTTTTCTTGCTGATCTGGTCGATTTTTCTGGTAAGTGTGAGATTTTTCTTTGCCAGGATCCCTACCAGATTTTCTACCAGTCTGCGGTGAAAGTCACAGGCTGAGGTGCAGGTCTGAAGAACTCTGTGAGCATTCAGCATCAGAACCTGAGATTCTTCTACTGCTATCGCACTGACCAGAAGAGGCATTTTCTCCATACATGCATATGCCTCTCCGAAAAGCTGTCCTTTCTCAAAACCGGCAAGAATCTGTCTTTCCCCCCAGTAGTCATCACTGATGATCTGAACTTTTCCCTCTATGATCATTCCAAAATTCTCTGTCACTTCCCCTGCCCGGAAAATGTATTCTCCTTTGCGGTATGTTTTGACAGCGGCATTCAGGCACTCCAGCAGACTTGTTATTTCTTCTTTTGTAAATCCCCTGAACAGACGGGATCTGCATAGAAATTCTGTATCTATCATATAGTTTTCTTTTCGTAACTGTGAAGATACTGAACAGTTACTCCTTTTCATTATTTTTTATATGCTTTGTTGTAAATACAACGGCTGATTTTATTTTAATATAGGAAAAACAGAAATGCAAGCAGAGCTTGTTTATGATATTATATATAAGGGACGCGAGGAAAATAAAGAAGTGTGCTGACAAGTTGATTCTTAAAGCAATCTTGCAGGATAAATTTTCTTATTTCAAGGCGTAGCGGTGGCTGCGGCGACCGACGACAACGCGGAAATAAGAAATTTAGACGTAAGATTGTTCAAGAAATCAACTTGTTGGTACACTAGGAAATGGAGATAAAATATATATGACAAAACAGGAATTAGCCCTTGAGGTTATTGAGCGATTAAAAAAGGAATATCCGGATGCGGATTGTACTCTGGATTATGATAATGCATGGAAATTATTGGTAAGTGTGCGTCTGGCTGCACAGTGTACAGATGCGAGGGTGAATGTGGTTGTGCAGGATCTGTACGCAAAATATCCTACAGTAGAGGCTCTTGCAAACGCCGACGTAGCTGACATCGAAGCAATCGTGCGTCCTTGCGGACTGGGAAAGAGTAAAGCCAGAGATATCAGCGCATGTATGAAAGTTTTACATGAACAGTATCATGATAATGTTCCTGATGATTTTGATGCTCTGCTGAAGCTTCCTGGTGTGGGAAGAAAAAGTGCGAATCTGATCATGGGAGATGTGTTTGGCAAACCTGCGATTGTTACGGATACACATTGTATCCGTCTGTCTAACCGTATTGGCCTGGTAGATGGTATAAAAGATCCTAAGAAGGTAGAAATGGCTTTGTGGAAGATCATTCCACCGGAAGAGGGAAATAATCTCTGCCATCGTCTGGTTAATCATGGACGTGATGTCTGTACAGCACGTACAAAGCCATATTGTGATAAATGCTGCCTTAACGATATCTGTGTAAAGAATGGTCTGGATCATTAAAGCGGACATTCGCAATCCGCTTCGCTACTTGCTCATGAACGCAGTCGCTTTGCGATCTGCGTTCAAACTAATCATTTATTTTCTTTTGTATCTGACTTGATACCCCATGGGCTGCTTTTCCACAGGCAGAGAATCCTGCCTGCAGGATTCTCCGCCTGTGGCAGGTCGCTTTAGCGACATAATTCCTCTCCACAACAATGTGATCCTGCCCGGAGAACTTTTTATTATCATAGGAATTTTACTTATTTTGTTCCAGGCTGGCAAAAAAGAGTTCATAGAAGTCATCTTCCCCTGCTAACTTTGGAGAGTTCTCTCCTCCACCGTTTGTACTTCTTCGCATAGTAGCATAGAATTCTTCGCCGGCGGTGATCAGATCCATTTCATAAATTTCATATCCAAGTTCCCGGCACTTGGCACAGAAAGCAGCCAATGGCTGTTTTTCTTTTCTGGTATCCATCAACTGTTGCCAGATGTTACGGTCTTTTAGTGCTTTTTCCCTTAATTCGTCTAACGTTGCTCCGATTTCCATAATAACATTCCTCCTTTATTTGCTGCTGTTTGTCAGTTCATAATAGAATATATACTGCTGCATCACGCCTCGGAAACCTTTATATCGTCGATTTGGAAATCCACGTTTATAATGAGCATCCAGTGCCTGGCGGATGTGAGTATCGATAGGAAAAGCATCCAGCTGATGCAATCCAAAAAGACAGATGCAGTCTGCTACTTTCTCTCCAACCCCATATAGGTTCAGAAGCTCTTTTCGTGCATTTTTGTATGTCATGTCATAGATACTCTCTAAAGATATGTCACCAAAAAAGACTTTCCTTGCTGTATCCAGCACATATTTTGCCCGGTACCCCAGATTACACTCCCGCAATTGTTCTTCAGTTGCAGATGCAAGGACCTGTGCGGTTGGAAATGCATAATATTCTGCACCTGTACTGCTTTCTTTTTTCTCTCCAAATTCCCGGCTGATGTTTTCAATACACTTTTTTATTCTTGTAATATTATTCTGCTGTGAAATCAGGAATGATATAATCATCTCCCACAAATCCTGCTGCAGAATACGGATTCCGCTTCCCATCTCACCTGCTGCAGTCAGATATTTATCTCTGGGATTGATTTTCTGTATGTATTCATTATAATCATGATCCAGATCAAAATACCGGATCCAGAAGAAAATAAAATCCTCTTCCGGACAGAAGAAATTGACAATTCCTCTTTCCTGTGTCAGTTCCAGATATTTATCTCCCGCAATAACCCGGTAACGGTCATCACCGATTTGATCCATTCGGAAACACTGCCCAGATCTGCAGATCTGACCCAAATCAAAATTGTCCATCTCTATTGTAAGCATCCCATATCTCCCTCTTAGATTTTCGGTTTTTATCCATTATCACTTGCTGAATATATGAATGTATTATATACTATTCTCGGTATAAACGTAAACCAGAATCACAAAAATATCATTCCGTTTACCATACAGAAAAATATAACGTTTCGTTATGACAGAAAGTGAGGAGTTTTTCAATGAAATTTATATATCCTGCGGTTTTCCGCAAAAATGAAGAAGGCAAATATAAAGCATTCTTTCCGGATCTGGAATGCTGTGAAGCAGAAGGCGACACTCTGGATGACGCTATTGACAATGCAAATGAAGCAGCTTATAACTGGATCTATGCAGAAGTAATGGAAGATGAAATGGATCTTCCTGCAATTTCCGATGAATCCGACCTTGATCTTCTGGAAGGTGATATTGTAAGAAATATTCAGGTCAATATCCGTATGTATGACGGCTGGGATGAATAGTCTTATCAACTTGCAATATCAATCAGATTATATCCTGAGCAATAACAGGAAATTACAGAAATCCAACTCCGTTATGTTAAAGTATTTTTAACACTAACGGAGTTTTTTTATTATTTTATCGTGTTAAAAAGGAGGTCTTTATCATGAAAGCAAGAGGTTTCAAAAAATTTTTCGTAAGCATCGCTCTTAGCACAATTCTTACATTTTCATCCACCGCTGCTGTTTTTGCAGCAACTGCACAGCTTTCACCGGCAGAACAGTATGCAAATTTGATTCAGGAAGACACAGGTACTCCTTCTGTTGATGATTCTGATGCGCAGGCGGCAGCGGCTTCCTATCTTACTTCTGGCTCCGGTATCCAACAGGTTGCTGCCTCTGTAAATTCCATAACCGTTCAATGGAATTCTGTTTCAAATGCTGATAAGTACGCTGTCAGTATCAGCAATTTTAATTCATCATCTTACCGACTTCTGGGATATGTCGGTAATACCCGAAATAAAGTCACGATAAATAAATTAAAAGCCGGTACTGCCTACAACATAAAACTTACTGCCTTAAATTCATCCGGAACAGCAATAAACTCCCGCACAGCCGGATGCACAACACTTTATACCAGTGTAAATATTAAATCATCTTATGCTACCGGAAATGGATACACTTTCAATATGGCTACTGTAAATCCTTCAAATTCCATCAGCGGATATAAAGTTATCTATCAAAGCTACGCTTCTAAAAAAGCTGTTACAAAGTACTTTAATACCAGATATTCCTTTACCCTGCCTATGTCCGGAACTGCATTTTATCAGGTAAAAATTTATCCGTACATCATTCTGAATAATAAACGTTATGTAAGTTCTTCAGCTACAACCAAATACGTTGCTACTGGTGTTACACTTCAGAAAGCGGGTAATACAAGCACTTCAATGTCTGTAAAATGGAATAGAATTTCCGGTGCAACAAACTATACTGTTTATATCAAATACCCGGGAAACAGTTCTTTCAAAAAAGTGAATACAACTACTTCCAACTCATTCACTCTTACAGGAATGAAAAAGAATTCCAAATATGGAATTAAAATAATTGCCAATAAAAAAGTCAAGAACAAAACATGGCATTCCTATGCTAAAGTATATAATATGTCTTTAGTTTGACCACTTTGGATCATGAATTGTTATTGACTTTCTCATATCAAAGTGTTACAATGTGAGCAATTAAGACAAGGGGTGCTTGTGTAAGCAGGCTGAGAGTAAGCTGTATCGCTTTAACCCGTAACCTGATTTGGATAATGCCAACGTAGGGAAAGTTATAGTTCTTCCGGACTGCAATGTGCTTGTTGGCGTATTGCAGTCTTTCCTTTTTTATCCGAAAAAATCCAGGGAAATATTTCATAATATTCCCTGATAATTGTCAAGCAGATATTTGTAATTGAAGCAGAGAAATCACTTGATTCGACCAAAATATCTTCTTCATACTAATATATAAAAAATATATTTCTTCGGATATTTTTACGTTCATATATTGTCATACAGATCACTTCCCCATCTTAATTATTACGACAGACCGGGGGCACCACTCTCTGTCACATCGCAAAAGTTTACCCGAAAACTTACGAATATGCGCAGGTGCAAGTCCCTGCTATATGCAGGAGGCGCAGTTCATTTAGAAGCCCACAGTGCAGGGCAAGGAGGAAAAAATGACACAGTACACAACACAGATGGACGCAGCGCGTCACGGAATCATCACACCGCAGATGGAAATCGTAGCAGAGAAAGAACATTTTGATGTGGAAGAATTAAGAGAACTGATTGCAAAAGGGCAGGTCATTATCCCATGCAATAAGAATCATAAATGCATCAGTCCAAGCGGTGTCGGTGCAAAGCTGACTACCAAAATCAATGTAAATTTAGGTGTTTCCAGAGACTGGAAAGACGTTGATATGGAATATGAAAAGGTACATTCTGCCGTAGAAATGGGTGCAGAAGCAATCATGGATCTCAGCTCTTACGGTGACACCAGAAGCTTCCGCCGCAAACTCACTTCCGAATGTCCGGCAATGATCGGCACCGTTCCGATCTACGATGCAGTTGTATATTACCACAAAGCTCTTGGCAAAATCACTTCCGAAGAGTGGATCGATATCGTTCGTATGCATGCAGAAGATGGTGTTGATTTCATGACTATCCATTGTGGTATGAATCGTGCAACTGCAGCACGTTTTAAGCAGAATAAACGTCTCATGAATATCGTTTCCAGAGGCGGTTCTATTATGTTCGCATGGATGGAAATGACAGGAAAAGAGAACCCATTCTATGAACATTTTGATGAAATTCTTGATATCTGCAGAGATTACGATATCACCTTAAGTCTCGGTGATGCATGTCGTCCGGGATGTCTTGCTGATGCAACAGATACTGCCCAGATTGAAGAGCTGATCACTCTTGGCGAACTCACAAAACGTGCATGGGCTAAGGATGTTCAGGTTATGATCGAAGGTCCTGGACATATGCCAATGAACCAGATTTCAGCCAACATGGAAATCCAGAAAACACTGTGCCATGGTGCTCCTTTCTATGTACTTGGACCGCTCGTAACAGATGTTGCTCCTGGATATGATCACATTACATCTGCAATCGGAGGAGCTATTGCTGCATATTCAGGAGCTGCATTCCTGTGCTATGTAACTCCTGCTGAGCATCTTCGTCTGCCAAATGCGGCTGATGTAAAAGAGGGTATTATCGCAGCTAAAATCGCAGCCCATGCAGCTGATATTGCAAAAGGAATTCCTGGTGCTGCCGATTGGGATTACAAGATGAGCGAAGCCAGAAAACGCCTTGACTGGGAAGAAATGTTCAAACTCAGCATGGATCCGGAGAAAGCAAGACGCTATCGTGCAGAAGCAAAGCCAGAAAAAGAAGATACCTGCAGTATGTGTGGTAACTTCTGTGCTGTAAAGAATACAAATCGTATTCTGGATGGAGAAATCGTTACTATTTTTGATGAATGATTCCTTCTTTTAACTTCTTCATCTTTACAGCATTTTTCTGCCAATCGGATATTCGTAATCCGCTTTTGCTACGTGGCTCTACACCAAATAACTGCTCCGCAGTTTATCAGGAGAGGCTTGTACCTCTCCTGATACAAGCAAGTCCCACCCACTGCTCATTGCTCTTCGCAGTTGAAGCAGGGGACTTACTTGATTCCGTTAAATAAATCTGATAATAAATAAAAGCCACATTTTCAAATTACTTTATTCATTAGTAATCGTAGAATAAATGTGGCTTTTATATTTCTATATACGCATAATTATATCTGAAAAATCTTTATTTTTTATCCATATGATTTCCGTTTATATCACAGAAATAGTCCAAAACTAACGCTCTCTTATTTAACCAGATCAAGCAAAATTTCTTCCATTTGTTTCAAATATTCATACAGCTTAATACGTTCTTTTACTATATTTTCATCATATCAGACATAATACATCCACCAGCAGCACCTCGTGCTATCACTTCAGATATCTGCTCTGTTCCTGGATGGATTCCACCTATTGCATACACCGGAATCGTCACAGAATCACAAACATCCCCAAGAAACTTCAGTCCTCTTGGCGGAAGTCCTTTTTTACAATTAGTTGTATAAATGTGACCGGCTGTAAGGTAAGTTGCACCCAATTTCTGCGCTTCCAGTGCATCTTCTACAGAATGAACTGAACATCCAATTTCCCGGAAATTCTCAAGTTTTCCTTGGTATTCTTTCAGAAGAAATAACGGAAGATGGATAAAAGGATGTTCCAGTTTTCTGGCTGTATTTATATAAGTATGAAGCATACAGGGAACATCATATTCCCGGCAGATGTTCAATATTTTCTCTGCCAGAAGAAGATATTCTCCCTCCGGCAGATCTTTTTCTCTCAGTATTATTGCTTTAGGATGACAATTGCATACTCTTTCTATCTGCTCCGGAAAAGGACGTTCACACAGAGATCTGTTGGTCACCGCAATCACATTTTTATAAAAATCAGAGGTACACATAATCATTCATAACCGGCTGAAGATTATGATCCAGAAGCGCTTGATAAACCTCATTTACAGATCTTCCGTCAGAAATCTCAAACTGGTCATCTCCTTTATCTTCTATGTCTTCCACATGGCTTCCGATTCCTGTACTTACGCCAGCTGATATCTTTGTTGCCGCGATACTTACCAGATTATCTCTCACACGCTCGCATTCTCTTGTAGAAACAGTAATGCTTGCAAATGGCATAAATAATCGATATGCACATACTACCTGAAGCAGCTGTGGCTCATGTACATCCATCGGATTGATCCTGTCATTATTAATGATCGGACGAAGTCTCGGACAGGAGAAAGCAATCTCTGCATGAGGATATTTTCGCTGAAGCAACCATGCATGATATCCCGTTGCAAAGGCATCTTTCCGGAAATCATCAAGTCCCAGAAGTGCTGCAAATCCTACGCCTCGCATTCCACCTTTTAATGCACGTTCCTGCGCATTCAGACGATATGGAAAAATACGTTTATGTCCTGCCAGATGCAGAGTCTCATACTTATCGGAATTATATGTTTCCTGAAAAACAGTTACATAATCTGCTCCGCATTCATGCAGATACGCATACTCATCAGAGTTCATCGGATATACTTCAAGACCAATAACTTTGAAATATTTTCTTGCAATTTTACATGCTTCTCCAATATATTTTACGTCCGATTTCGCTCTGCTTTCTCCTGTCAGAATCAGAATTTCCTGTAGTCCTGTCTTTGCGATTGCAGCCATTTCTTTATCGATTTCTTCTTCATTTAACTGTGCCCTGCGAATCTTGTTATGGCAGTTAAATCCACAATAAATACAATAATTTTCGCAGTAATTAGCGATATAAATCGGTGTAAACATATATACACTGTTTCCAAAATGTTTTCTTGTTTCTATCTGTGCTGCCTGTGCAATCTCTTCCAGCAACGGCAATGCTGCCGGAGAAAGCAATGCCTGAAAATCTTTCAAAGTACGGTTATCATGCGCCAATGCCCTGCGCACATCTGCTGCCGTATATTTATCATAATCATATTCCTGCATTGCGGCGACTACCTGCTCCATTACATCTGACTCTTCCAGAACTTCCATTCCAGGAAGATATTTCATATGATCGATTCTGTTTTTTTTCATGTCCTCCAGAATCACTTCATTTACAATACTTTCATTAAAATGTTCCCCGTGTTCTGGAATTGTTTTTGTTTCTGCTTCCATCTTATATTTCCTCCAAATTTATGTAATATGTTATATATACTAAATAAAAATATCTTAATCATGAAGGAATCCCGTCAGCGGAGAAGATGCACTGCCGCCTTTGTCTAATGTACGGCCAAGACCAGACAGATAAGCACTTCTTCCTGCTTCAATAGCTTTCTTAAATGCTTCTGCCATCACCTGTACATCTCCGGCTGTTGCAATCGCAGTATTTGCCATTACTGCTGAAGCTCCCATCTCCATAGCTTCGCACGCCTGGGAAGGTCTTCCGATTCCTGCATCTACAATGATTGGAAGGTCAATCTCATCAATCAGAATCTGTATAAATTCTTTTGTGCAGAGACCTTTATTTGATCCAATCGGAGAGCCCAGCGGCATGATACAGGCTGCTCCTGCGTTTACCAGATCTCTTGCAACATTTAAATCAGGATACATATACGGCATTACCACAAAGCCTTCTTTTACAAGAATCTCTGTTGCTTTGATTGTCTCATAATTATCCGGAAGAAGATATTTAGAATCATGCATAACTTCAATCTTTACGAAATCTCCGCATCCGATCTCTCTTGATAATCTGGCGATACGGACTGCCTCCTGTGCATTTCTTGCTCCTGATGTGTTCGGAAGCAAGGTCACATTCTTTGGAATATAATCCAGAATATTTGCAAGTCCGCCTTCATTTGCGCGACGTAAAGCCAGTGTAATAATCTGTGCATCCGCTTTTTCAATACATGCTTTCACCAGATCCAGTGAAAATTTACCTGATCCCAGAATAAAACGGGAGGTAAATTCATGTCCTCCTAAAACTAATTTGTCCTCGTATTTCTTTTCATTATTTGTGTTTGCAATTGTACTCATTATTTATGTCCTTCTTTCCTGAAATATCATAGTTATTTAATATCTGCATAGATGAGACCAATATCCTCTCTTCACTTTCTCTGCCTGATTAAGACTAATTTGTCTTAGCAGCTTCCGCCACCCATAAAGCTTACTATTTCCATTACGTCTCCATCCTTCAAAACAGTGCTCACATATTCTGTTTTTGGCAGAATTTCTTCATTTAACTCTACTGCGATCTGACTGATCACATATCCATTCTGTTCCAGATATTCTTTCACAGAAAATACACCCGGCAGTTCTTTTTTCGTTCCGTTTACTGTAAACATGTTCTTCTCCTTTCCCGGAAATAAATGGGAGTAAAACAGACATTTTTCCATATTTTCATATCAACGGAACAATATGGAAGAATTTCCAATAGTATAAAAAAGGAGTCCACAAAAGAATGTACCCGCGGTGGTGCACCCCTTCATGAACTCTGTTCACTCTCATTTTTCCAATATTCAATTCAAGTCTACTAACAAGTTGTTTTCTCAAACAATCCTGTTGATACACTATAGCAATTCCACAAAATAATGCAAATTGCTGTAGTTACTGTTCATTTTATATTCGGTAACTACTCCTGTTTCAGATAGATATCATATAGCCACATAAAAAAGGAGATACCAAAGTATCTCCCGTAAATTCACTATCATATACGTTCCTACGTTGGCATTATCCAAATCAGGTATAAGGGTCGAAGTTGATAACTTCCTCTCAGCCTGCTGTCACAAGCTCCCCTGTTCTTTTACAGTAATAAAGTATAATATTTTGCAGTCCACATGTCAACTACATTCTAAGTTTTTTATGAAACTCCTGCAGAGTATCTTTGAGACAGAAAATAAATAATGCCGCCACAGTGAGAAAACTAATCCCCGCACAGACAACCGAAGGATATACCAATCTCACAATTCCCGTCCATACAAGAACTATTGGAATCAGTCCCGCAACACCTGCCTGAACAAGATAAAACAAGTATTCTTCCCGTTCCAGACGGTTCACTTTTGCAATTACAGGAATGGAAAACTGTACCGCCAATGCCCCAAAAGGAAGAACAAAATCTACAGACCAGCCTCTCCATCCGATAAACCAATCCCATAGAATTGCTATCACAGATATAATCAATAGCTGCCACATTTCATTCTTAAGAATGTTCCTTCTTTTAAAATACGCCACCATAACTACCAGCCAGGCACAGGCACATCCCGCACCTGCAAACCAGAACCAGTTTAACATACCGGCGGTCATAAAATTAATCACCCCACAGGCCACTGCTATCGCCAGACACAGAAAGCTGAAAGTCTGAACAATTCTCTGGTTCTCTTTCTTCTCCAGTTTCTGTTTCTCCCCATATCCTGGAAATTCATTCTTCAGTTCCCGATGAACAACCTGTTCTTCACCAAGCATTCTCTGAAAATTTCTCTGAATACTGTTATCCGGTATCTTGGAAGTAAATCCCAGAACCATTTCATCTCCATAAGAACAGGAACACATCTGGAGTGAATTGGTACTGGCAAATATCCCAAAATGCTGAATGCATTCTTTATACTCTTCCGGAAGACGGATAATACCAATATTAGAATAAACTGCAGTAATACTTCTGCTTCCCAGATTAGCGCCTATTATCAGGAAATATTTCTTAAGCTCCAGCGGAACAGCTCTCACAAAAGGATTCTTTTCGATTCTTACATAGCCATTCATATGCATGGCAATTTTATCTTTCACAAGTTCCTGCTCAAACTGCCTTTTTACATCTGCTACTACTTCTTCAAAGGTTGTTGTTTCTGAAAATGTATATCCGACTTCAATCCAGCCAAAGAAGTTTGTCATGGACTGAGACGGAAAATAATTTCTCAGATTCACCGGTATCATTAATGTTACCGGTCGTTTCTGCTGGTTTTTCGGAATTTCTTCTCTGATAGAACATAACATCATTGCAGTTAACAATACTGTGATAGAAGCACCATAAGAACGCGCCTTCTGATGAATATCCTTCACCGAAAGAACCACCTCTGTGATATGCATATCTGAATGAACCAGCTTCTCACCTTTCAGCTTCACTGCTGTCTCTTTCTTCTCTTTATTCTTTGGCATATCAGAAGAATAATACTGCGAAAAACTGTCCTCTTCTTTATCTCCATGAGTGACTTCTTCTGCATTTTCTATTCGCGGAAGATCGTCCTGCGGATGAGCCAGAATAAGATAATTCTGCACCAGTTCCTGCAAAAAATGCATTGCTCCGGTGCCGTCTGTCAATGCATGAAACACCTCGAAGTTAATCCTGTCTTTATCATAAGTCACCTGAAATAAAAGAGATTTTTTATCCGGAATATACAGGCGGCTGCATGGCGGTTCTGTCTCCTGTTTTACAACCGCTCTGATATCTCTGTGTTCCAGATAAAACCAGAACAATCCTTTTCGCAAAACTGCCTGAAACAATGGATATTTCTCCATTGTCTGATCCAGCGCGGATTGAAGAATTTCTCCGTCGACCTTTTCTTTTAACTGACAGTAAAAACGAAATACTCTGGTATCATTTTTTCCGCTTACCAGTGGAAATGCCAGTGCTGCATTATCCAGTTTTCTCCATTTTGAATATCCTGTATCCATAGTTTTCCTGCTTTCTTTTTCATTATCCTCTGATTCATTCCAACTCTATATTTATAGCAATCCCACAAAATAATGCAAATAAGAAGTCCAGCAGAGTGCGAAGGACAAGAAAGATATCTGCAGGCGTGCTGACGCACAACAAAGATATCTGACGCGGGACTTCACGCTCTGATGGTCTGGATTAATTGCATTATTTTGGGGAATTGCTATAGTGCAACACACTCTAAGCCTTTATATACAAGTCCCAGAAATAAAATACAGCGTTCCCTGCACTAATTTTAGTTAAACAAATAGACGCAACCACTTTCACCACTTGCTTAATTCGATTAAAGGATTTTCTCATAACTTTTATTCAAAAATCCATTAATATACTGGAAGCTTTCCTGTACATGCAGAAACTTAATCCCCAGTGCAAAAAATCCATGAAACGCTCCGTGAATTCTATAGACTTCCACATGATTTCCTGCCGCCTGAAGCTTTCTTCCATATACTTCCCCTTCGTCTCTGAGAGGATCATATTCTGCTGTAAGAATTAATGTTTCCGGCAGATTTCTCAGATTTTTTTCAAGAATCGGCGCAAAGTATGGGTTCTGTCTGTCCTCTGCTGTCCTTTGATAAAGAGTAAGATAATCCTCCATTTTTACCGCTGTCAGCAGATAATCACTGCCATTTTCATGTACCGATCTGTATGGTGATTCCTCTGTATAACAGTTTCCCAATGCCGGATAGATAAGTATCTGCCGGCGCGGTGTAAATTCACCTCTGTCTCTCGCCATCAGACACACTGCCGCAGTCAGATTTCCACCCGCACTGTCACCGATGATCGTAATCTTCTCGGGGTCTGTATTCAGAATCAGCTGGTTCGTATAAAGCGCTTTTGCCGCAGCATAACAATCCTCCAATGGAATCGGAAATTTATGTTCCGGCGCCAGCCTGTATTCTACGGAAACCACGATATGTGCAGTTGCCTGAGCCATTCTGGAGCAGACACGATCATAATTCTCCACACTCTCAGTTACCCAGCCTCCGCCATGGAAGAACAGCAGAATTGGAAAGGTATTTCCTTCCACAATCCCTGCCTGCATCGCTTCCTCCGTCGGAAAATACAATCTGATCGGTACTTCATAATCGCCATTATAAACTTTGGCATCCAGTTTTTTCAAAAAAATACGTGTGGCATCCAACTGTTTCAGGTCTGCCATTTTTCTGGAATTTTCTACCTCTATATTTCCATAGGAAAGTGTACGCAGAATTGCTTTCATTGTCTTTGATATCAATATTTTTATTTCCTTTCTACCATATATAATCAGTCGTGACGCTCCTCTTTATTATCATATGTTTCACAGAACCTAGCAGCAAATGCCGGTGATTCATTATGTACATAAAGATGTGAAATATCACCAAATGCACTGATGCGGAAGCTCGCAATTCCTTCTCTTCGCTCCTCGGTATTTATTGTTGTAACAGAACTTGGTGCAGCACAAAATCCATGCCACATCACCATCGGAGACACACTTAACAGATGACTAAGTAACACACACTCCAGACCAAAATGGCAGAAAAATACCAGCGTATCATTATTTGATTTCGTAACTCTATAGTAATGTCCCTCCCGCACATATCCATGAAACGACAGAAGTTCATCAAACTTTCCCGTTACATAGTCATAATAGCCTTTTGCATCCGCTTTCTGTAATCTTTCGTTTTCAAACCAGTGGTCATACTGATAAAATCGCTCGTCCTTCGTCCAGTCCTGCGGAAGCCAGTCCCATAAGATAATCTTTCGGTCTGTAACATCAGGACGGTCGATCAGAACATCAAACTCTTTCAGCCAGTCACATTCTACAGCAGTGCGATTCATCTTTTTCAAGGTCAGAGAAGCGGTGTCTTTTGCTCTTCCAAGTGGAGAAACATAGAACTCTTTTACATCAAGCTTTGACAATTTTTCTGAGAGATATTCTACCTCTTTCCATCCTTTCTCAGTAAGTGAATCAATTGAATAATCTGGATCTCCATGTCGTACGATTATTAATCTCATTTGTATTTTTCCTTTCTACAAAAAGACTCTTATTATATTACATATCAGTTTTCATTGTATCTTTTATCTATAACTGATATATCATTATAATAAGAGTCTTACATATTCTATCTTATGTGTCAAGCACATGCATCTTAATATTGTTACTGTTTACACGCTACTATTCTGTAAGGTATTTTTGCATCAATATGCCAAATTTCCGAGGCATACGGCATGAATTTATGCAATCAGTACAAATGTTGTACAGCGTTAAATTGTATCTGTAAAATCTGCCCCACTGACAGCTCTCTGCCAATGATTTTCAATGGCCGGTTCTCCTTCGGCAAAGTATGGGATTCTCTCTGCTTCCTGTTGCATCATGGAATTCCCTTTCCAACTCTTCCGCACTAAATGTATCATGAAATCCTCTTTCTTCCCCTGCAACATTAAATTCAGATTCATATATTCTTCCTTTATCCTTCAACTGTTATCTTTATTTTTGAACACAAATCTTTCCCATATCTCCGCACTCTTGCGTTCAGTCTGAATTCTTTTCTATATACTATCTGCTTTCTTTAATCGCATTCTGGAAACGCATTGCAATCTCCAGAGGGCGCGTAATCGCTCCTCCTACGACTATCGCCCAAGCTCCTGTCTGTAACGCTTTTACCGCCTGATCCGGGTAATGAATTCTGCCTTCTCCGATAACAGGAATGTTTATATCCCTGGCTAATCTTTCCATTAACTCATAATCCGGTCCATCACTTACTGAAGATGTATAAGCTGTATAACCGCTCATAGTTGTTCCTACAATATCTACCCCACATTTCCATGCGTTGATTCCTTCCGCATAATTGGAAATGTCCGCCATCAGAATAATATCCGGATATTTTTCTCTGATCTGTGCTATAAATTCATTGACTGTAGAACCATCGCCACGTTTCCGAAGTGTACAGTCCAGCGCAACAATGTCAGAACCGACAGCAACTAAATCGTCTACTTCCTTCATCGTAGGTGTGATAAATCCTTCATATCCGGGATACTGGACCTTTACGAGACCGATTACAGGGAGGCCGGTTTCTTCTTTAATTGCGATCACATCTCTGATACTACTGGTACGGATTGCAGGTGTTCCGGCCTGTTTTGCCGCGCGCGCCATCAGATGCATAATAGATTTCTCTTCTACATATAAAGGTTCTCCTTCTACAGCCTGACAGGAAATGATCATCTGTCCATGGATCGCATCCAGAATTTCTTTTTTTGTCATCATTTTCTCCTAAAGAAATCAAGGGGCAAAAATTTTTTGCCCCATTTAACCAAATCAAGTAAGTCCCCTGCGGAGGTTGCGAAGAGCAATAAGCAGTGGGTGGGGACTTGCTTGATTCGGTTAAATCCAATATGTCCGTTTCCACCAATTCCCAGAAGCTGCATATCTACTCCACCTACGCTGCGGATAATTTCATTATAATCCGCGCAGGCTTTTTCGCTGTCCTTCTCCAGACCATTCGGTACATAGGTTCTGCTTTTATCAATATTTACATGATCAAACAGATTTGTATTCATAAAGTAGCGGTAACTCTGGTCATTATCCCCTGAAAGTCCTTTGTACTCATCAAGATTTACTGAGGTTACCTGAGAGAAATCAAGATCACCTTTTTTGTACCACTCTATCAGCTGTTTATACATTCCGATTGGTGTAGAACCTGTTGCCAGTCCAAGAACTGCTCTTGGTTTCATAATAATCTGAGCAGACATAATATTTGCTGCCTTTCTGCTTACATCATAATAGTCTTTACCCGCATAAATAATCATATCAATTCTCCTCTTCTGGTTATTTTTTAATATCCACTCTACCATTTGTTTCATCCAGATTTACTTTATCTGTTATCCATTTAAGGTAAACCCATTATAAGTGTCATTGAATTTATTTTTAATGAATGGAAGGGTTTTAGATTCTTCTTTCAATTCCTATCAAATTATCCTGCATTCTATATCCATTTCAGATATTTTTGTGAAAATACTTTCTTGTTTTGTTTTTATATTGAAATTGTTTACATCATATCTTGTGAACCGTTTTCTAAAATGATATAGTATATCTTAATCAAACAACACATACTATATTTTCCCCCCTATTGCTTTTCACTTTTCGCAATTGAGGCAGGGGGCTTACCTGATTCTGTTAAATAGGTAGTCAATCCATATACCATTACTACGAAGGGACCTAATTATTTATGGCACTCAACAAACACAATATCATTCCGTTGATTGAGTCTTATTATCATACATTTACTCCACTTGAAAGAACTATCGCGGATTTCTTCATTCATAATACAGACGAACAGGATTTCTCGTCCAAAAATGTTTCCAGACTTCTCTATGTTTCAGAAGCATCCCTTTCCCGTTTCGCACAGAAGTGCGGATTTCATGGGTACAGAGAATTCATTTACGAATACAAGCAAAACCTGATTCCTGCCCCCGAAGAAAATATTCCCAGTTTCGAAATCTCGGAATTCAATACCTATCAGGAGCTTCTTAACAAATCCAACGCCTTACTGGACAAGGCTCAGATTGCACGAATCACTAATCTTCTGGTATCTAAACCACGTGTTTATGTTTATGGCAGAGGCAGCTCAGGACTCGCAGCTCAGGAGATGAAGCTGCGTTTCATGCGTATCGGACTGAATATCGAAGCTGTTACAGACAGCCATATTATGAAAGTAAACTCTGTAATTCTCGATGAAAACTGTCTGGTTATCGGAATCAGCGTCAGCGGACAGACGGATGACATTATTTCTTCTCTGAAAGCTGCCCACCAGAGAGATGCCTACACCCTCCTTATGACCGCCAGACAGGACAAATCCTATCAGGAATTTTGCGATGAAATACTGATCTTCGCCAGTATGGAGCATCTCGAATATGGAAATATTATTTCTCCGCAATTTCCGATTTTGCTGGTTTTGGATGTACTTTATGCACACTATCTTCAGATTGACAGGAGCAAAAAAGAAGCGCTGCATGAATACACCATACAGACGCTTCAGCCTCATTTGATCAAATGATAAATTTTCATTAGTTATCAGAAATATTTAAGCCCTTCATTTTTAATTCTATTGGGCCTCATAAGAAAAGATCGGTGCTCCTGTTTTTTCATCCCAACGGATTTTCATCAGCATGGCATGTCGATTCGGGTTGTACAGTGGATCACCTACTATCTCTGCTTCTGTTCTTGCATGGTAAACCATAATAGGATTTCCTTCTTCATCTACGGTAAAGGAATTATGTCCCGGACCGTAGATGTCTTTTGATTCATCTGTACAAAGAACCGGGCAGCGTTCTTTAGTCCACGATTTCGGATCAAGGAGATCGGCATTTTCATCAGCTGTCAGCATTCCCATACAGTATGCAATACCTGTTTCAGATGCAGAATAGGTAAGATAGATTTTTCCATCATGATGAATTACCGCCGGACCTTCATTTACCCAGAATCCAACTCTTTCCCAGTCATAATCCGGTGTAGTAAGCAATACCTGAACTGTTTTCAATTTATACGGTGTCTCCATCTCGCCAATGTAAAGATTGGAAATTTGTTTTCCTACACCTACTTTCTCAGCCCATACATAGTAATGTTTTCCTTTATTTTCAAATACAGTTGCATCCAGAGAAAAAGCCTCAAAAGAAAATTCGTCTTCATCAGCGCGTCCCATTTTGCCCTTTTCTGTCCAGGCTCCTGTAAGTGGATCTGCATCTGCGCATTCCAACACATATGGGCGAATTGCCCAGATATCATCTTTATCTCCGCCTGCAAAATAGATATACCATTTTCCATCCAGATAATGAAGTTCCGGTGCCCAGATATGTTCACTCATAATTCCTTCTTTATGCTTTTCCCAGACCGTCACTTCTTCTGCGCCTTTCAGTCCCGCCAGAGTTTTACTTTTTCTTAGCACAATACGGTCATATGCCGGTACAGATGCAGTGAAATAATAATTTCCGTCTGTGTGCCGATATACATATGGATCTGCTCTCTGTAGAATCCATGGCTCATTGTACCTGAGTTCTTTGCTCATTTCTTGTATCCCCCTTTATCCATTCTGGGGCTTTATCCAACTACGGTTGCGGTAAATCCCCTCTTTTTTTCTATAAACCTACATTTCCACTGTTCAGTCCCTCTTTACTGTCCTTGTCAAGAGGAAGCCATTCCAAAACTTTCTTAATATAGCGGTTCCAGAAATCCCACTCATGAGCTCCCGGTCCTTCCTCATAGGTCACATCTACACCAAGTTCACGCATGGTGTCTCTGAATTTACGGTTCGGAGAAAGAAGAGGATCATCCAGCCCACAGGCAAGATACATATGCGGAAATGGAATTCCATCTTCTTTCATATTTCCAGCGATCCATTCTGGATTAATCTCGCAGTCCTGAATTTTGGACAAATCTCCAAATACACTTTCCAGAAAGCTTTTCTTCTCAAAAAACATTGGTGAACTGTCATCTGCTACATTCGCTTTTTCCAAAATCATAGCCGAAGATAATCCGGCAATATATCCAAATGTATCATGATATTTCAGACCATTTCGGATTGCTCCATAACCACCCATAGATAATCCGGCAATAAAAGTGTCTTCTCTTTTATGAGATAATGGAAACATTTTTCTTGTAATCTTCACCAGTTCTTTTCCAATAAATTCACTATAATTTTCGTTCACATTCGGATGATCCATATAGAACATATTTGCTCCGGATGGCATCACAACTGCCAGATTTTTCTCCTCTGCCCATCTCTTGATACATGTTCCTGTTACCCAGTCTGTATAGTTTCCCATTACTCCGTGAAGCAAATATAAAGTCTTAAACGGTTTATTATCCTCTTCTGTTTCTTCTTCAAAAAATACCTTATCTGCCGGTAAGATCACATTCATTGTCACCGGACGCATCAGTGCTTTTGAAAAAAAATTTACTTCCATTAATGCCATCTTTCTTTATCCTCCATGTTATGTGCTTTTATAAAATATCTGCATTTATTATACAAAGAATATTTTTGAAAAGCTACCTGTAACTCTACGTTTTCTCGTGGCCCGGTAAAAGGAAATTCTCATTATATAAAAAATATATCAAAAAAGTTGACGAAACAGCTTAAATAAGAGATGTTTTCACTGCTATAGCCCTGGATAAGCAACAGTAAAAACATCTTCTTATTTTTGTTTTGTCAACCTTTTACTTGATTATTTCTGTTTTTTTAATCTGATCACGTTCCATGATGCCTTTGCAAGTACAGAAGTCATATTTCCACTATCTACCTTACTTCTTGATACAGTTGTCGGAACTACATTCTCACCAGCAGCACTGTTGCATGCTTTCATATCATTATTCTCAAGTACAATATGCTCGACCAGCTGATATCCTTCCATGCTTCGTAAGTCCGTAAAAAGTTCCATATCTTCATTGATATTTCTGTTTACTGCAAAAATAGTAAGTTCTTCGTCAGCCTGGTTCCATACGGCTACACTGGACAGATCCGTAACATTTTCATGCTCTTTTGTATCATGTACAGGTGTGTCAATAACCGGCTGAAGAACCATTCCACGTCCATATCTGGATGCATGCATGAATGGATAGAAAATTGTCTGTTTCCATGCTTTACCACCATCTTTCTCTGTCATAATAGGAGCAATTACATTTACAAGCTGTGCCAGACAAGCCATTTTCACACGATCTGCATGTTTCATTAACGTAATCAACATAAGGCCTACTAAAAGAGCATCTTCAAAGTTATACTGGTCTTCCAGAAGCGGAGGAGCAATATGCCATGGATCTTTTTCCATAAATTCATCATCAGCTTCTCTTGTATGGAACCATACATTCCACTCATCAAAGCTAAGATTAATATTCTTCTTTCCACGTTTTTTCGCTCTTACATAATCACAGGTTGCAATGACTGAACGGATAAACTTATCCATATCATCAGATAATGCCAGGAAATCTGCTGTATCATTATTTAAATTTCCATAATACTGATGAAGAGAAACATAATCTACATAATCGTAATTATATCCTAATGTCGTTGCCTCCCATTCAGGGAATGTAGGCATATCCAGATTTGAGCTTCCGCAGGAAACAAGTTCAATCGTAGGATCAATCAGTTTCATCGCTTTTGCAGTTTCCTGAGAAAGACGTCCATACTCATGCATTGTCTTATGTCCAATCTGCCAGTCACCGTCCATCTCATTTCCCAGACACCATACTTTTACATTGTGAGGATCTTTCACTCCATGTTTGATACGCAGATCACTGTATTTCGTTCCGCCCGGATGGTTGCAGTATTCCAGAAGATTGCAGGCATCTGCTACTCCTCTTGTACCAAGATTAACAGCCATCATCATATCTGCATCTGCTTTTTTCAGCCATTTGGAAAATTCATTCAGACCAATTTTATTCTGTTCAAGACTTCTCCATGCAAGTTCCAGACGAACCGGACGTTCCTCTACAGGTCCCACACTATCTTCCCAGAAAAAGTTAGATACAAAGTTTCCTCCCGGATATCTCACGATTGGAACATTTAATTCTTTTACCATGTTTAATACATCTGTACGGAATCCATCTTCATCGGATAATGGATTTCCCGGCTGATAAATTCCATCATAAACAGCTCTGCCAAGATGCTCGATAAAAGATCCGTAAATTCTTTTATCAACTTCAGAAACTTTAAACGCTTTGTCAATAATCATTTTTGCCTGTTTCATTTTGGTTTCCTCCATATTTTAAAATTATTAACCTTTTACTCCGCCAGCTGTCATACCTTCGATAAAGTATCTCTGGAAACAAATAAATAATATAAGAATCGGGATGATTGCAAAGCAAGAACCTGCAATCAGAATATCATAATTGTTTCCGTATGGTGAGAGAAGACTCTGCAGACCAACCGGAAGTGTGATTTTATCAATTGAGTTTGTTACGATCATTGGCCAGAGGAAGTTATTCCAGCTCTGCATACCCTGATAAATACCCATAGCAGCGAAAGAAGGTTTCATCAAAGGAATCATGATCTTAAAGAAAATGCCATATTCTGTACATCCGTCTACTCTGGCAGCATCCAGGAAATCTTTCGGTATTCCCATCAGATATTGCCGGAAAAAGAATACCAGCATCGGTACAACCAGGTACGGAAGAATAATACCCCACATATTATTAATCAGACCCATTTTTACGATCAGTCTGTACAATGGAAGTAAGATTACTTCTGTAGGAATCATCATTACAAGTAATACGCAAAGGAATAAAATATTTTTTCCTTTGAAATTGTACATTGCAAATCCATATCCTACACATGCACTTAAGAACAATGCCAGTCCAACCTGAACAATTGTAATAATCAAACTATTTTTATACCATATGAAATATGAGTTCGCACCGCTGAATAACATTTTGTATTCATTTAAATTCGCACTTGCCCAGTCAATAGAGAAGTTCAGTCCATAACGCATCAGATCAGAGCCGGGACGAAGTGATGAAACAGCAAGAAGCGCTAATGGAAGCAACGTGATAATCGCAATAATCACAAAGAAGATAAATAAACACGTTGAATAGATTTTTGATTTTTTAGTTATTGACATTGTTTATTCCCCCTTTTTACTTCCTATAGTTCCATTGATCCAGAGCTGTATAATATTAACTGCCAGAACAATAAGCAGGAATATTACACCGATTGCACTTGCAATACCAAGCTGACTCTGTTCAAATCCCATTCGATATAACATACCCACTAACGTGGTAGCCACATTGTTCGGTGATTTATTTCCATTAAACAGCATATAGCTCTCTGAGAACATTGCCATACCACCAAAAATGGAAATGGTAAGTACATAAATTGTTGTAGGTTTTAATAACGGAATTGTAATATAACGGAGCTGTTCCATACTTGTTGCTCCATCAATAGATGCAGATTCATACAGATCCGCTGGTATCTGCTGAAGTCCTGATAAATAGTACATCATATTTACACCCGTCCATCTCCACAGACACAGGAAAAACATTGTACACCAGACCGTAGCCGGTGTTCTTAGCCATACAATTGGTTTTATTCCAAAAAGTCCAACTACCTGATTCATAAAAGAACCTTCCAGTTCACCAAACATCAGTCTGAAAACAACGCCTGCAACTACAACTGAAGTCAGTGCCGGAATAAACAGAATGCTTCGAAATGTTCCTTTGGCTCTCATATGTTTGCTGTTAAGCATTGCAGCAAGAACCATCGGAATCGGAATCATTAAAAGACAGGTAACGATCGTATAGAAGATACTGTTTTTCAAACTCTTAATAAAGACTGCATTTGTTAAGATCTTATAATTTTCAAGTCCTACAAATGTTGTATTTGGTCCGGCAACCTTCTGAAAACTCATAATAATCATGCTCACGATTGAGTATGCGAAGAATACAACAAATGTAATGATAAATGGCATTACAAATACATAGGGTGCCACCTTTTGCGAGTATAATAATTTTTTAAATTTACTTTGTTTTTTCAATGCTATCCCTCCCTATGTTACATCCAGACATATTTTTTCTATTTTTGTAAAAAAGAGGGCTGCAGGATCTCCTCCTGTAGCCCTCCGATTAATCTCTATGCCTGAAATTCAAAGCATATATTTAGTAGATAATAGAATCCTGTTCGCTCTGAAGAAGTTCTTTAGCATCCTGGTCTACAGAAATCTCAAATGCATTGGAATAAGTTGTAGATACCAGTGTACTATATGTTGCTGAATAACTGCCGCTGATGTTTGGAGCAGTAATGTCTGTTCCGTTTTCTTTCAGAATATCAAATGGGTTAGTAGTAAAGTATGCAAGGAACTTATTATCTTTATCTTCTGTAATAGCCGGATCGTCCCAAAGTTCTGTACGAATCGGGTCAAATCCAAGTTTTTCCCACTCATATGTACAACCTTCTTTTGATAATTTAGCAAAAGCAAGGAAGTCTTTAGCTAACTGTTCATTCTCTGTTCCTTTGATAACAGATGTTCCTGTACCACCCTGAAGAACTTCACGTGTATCGCCTTCGTTCCATACAGGGATTGGATAAATTGCCATCTTACCGTTAAGATCCGGGCAATAATCTGTAAATCTTCCCATATACCATAATGGCATGATTACGGATGCAACGCCTGCACCGTTAAGATGTCCGTACCACTCTTCTGTGTGGAATCCACCGCCAGGAGCAATCTCACATACACCATCTTTAAGCATGCTTCTGATATAGTCGATTACTTCTGCATGTTCGTCTGTAACAAGATTCGGATTTCCATCCTCATCTACATACTGAGCACCTTTCTCAAGCATCATACACTGAGGGAGGAAAAGGTCAGATGTTTCTACTGCACACATTGGAGTTCCTGTTTTCTCCAGTACAGTCTTACCGGCTTCTACATAATCATCCCATGTAACGATATCTGCCGGATCAATACCAGCTTCATTCATAATGTCCATGTTATAGTAAGCAACTGTAGCTCCTAAGTGGAAGTCTACGCCGTAATAATTTCCTTCGTTGTCTCCGTACATGCTGATTCGTGACATAACAACGTCATCTTTATATGGCTCTACAGCATCATTGATTGGAAGTAAATAACCATCTTTTAGGAATGCACCATAATGTCCGATTTCGATATCTGCCATATCTGGAGTGCCTTCTCCGGACTGGCAGGCAACCAGCAATTTACTATGTAAAGATGATGACTCGCCTGTTGTAACAGTTAAGTTAATCGGTCTGTCTGGGTTCTGTTTGTTCCATTCATCTGCCATGGATGTCCAGAAGCCTACATGGAGTTCCTGGAATGTCCAGAAGCTAAGATCTGTTCCTCCGTCCACAAATGTGTTGGTTCCCTGTGTTGATCCGTCATCTGCTGCTAAAACAGGTGCTGTGGAACCAAGAACCATCGTAGCTGCTAATGTGCAGGCAAGAAGTCTTTTTTTCATATAATTACCCTCCCTAAATTGTTTTTTGTGTACCTTTCGTACCGTTCTTTGCTACACGTTTAGATTAACGTTAATCCAACAAAATGTCAATAGCAAATTTTAATTTCACCGTTATTTTGTATAAATTATACGTTTTATATCATATTTTTTGTGCATAACTTACAATACAATTTTCTGTTTTCACTTTCATTTATTAACATTTGATTTTTGCGGTATTATAGAATATAATTGAACATATTGTAACTGTTCAACACTTTCACAGTTACAGAGTCAAAATATAAATGGGACTTTGCAAATCAAACAGAGAAAGATGTCCCCTCCGCAAACTACAAGAAGGAGTACCTAAATGAACAGTCAACAACATAAAAGAATTACATTAAAGGATATATCAGAACAGTGCGGTTATTCCGTCAATACAGTTTCCCGCGCACTCAGAGACGATCCCAGGCTCCCGGAGGCCACTATATCCCGGATTAAGCAGGTTGCAGATGAGCTTGGATACATGAAAAACATAATCGCCTCTTCCATGCGTTCCGGTCACACAAACCTGATTGCCGTTATTGTTGACGATATTCAGAACCCTCATTATTCTGATATTATTTCACAAATTTCTATCAAATTGCGAAAATATAGATATCATACTTTAATTTTAGCATCATACATAGAAAAAAATTACGCAGATTATTCACTGTCCCTCGCATTATCTTATAATGTCAGTGGAATCGTTTTTTTTCCACGAAATTATAATAAAAATGCTATAAATCTCATCAATCAAAATAAAATCCCATTGGTACTGATTGACCGTGAAATACCAGAATGTCAGACGGACTTCGTACGCTGCGATGATTATCAGGGAGGATATCTTGCTGGAAAGCATCTTCTGGAATTGGGTCACCGTCGATTTCTCTATCTTCCGGGGCCAAAATATAATCTCTCACAGACTCGTCGTTATGCTGGTATTATGGATGCACTCTCAGAGGCAAACGTACCGGTTTCTAACGTTCGCCAGATAGATTATCATACTGTATTTGGTTCTCCGGTTCCTTCAACTTCTTCCTATAAATCATACGAAGAGTTGTTTTTCCCTGTCGATTACACCGCTGTGATCGGTTTCAACGACCTTCAGAGCTATTCTGCAATGGAAATACTAAAAGAACGAGGATATCGTATTCCCGAAGATATATCTTTAATCAGTTTTGATCATCTGCGAAAAACACATACATACCTTCCGCCACTGACAAGTGTCGCCGACAATACAGACAAAAGCATTGCGGATACTGCTGTTTCAATACTTTTAGATAAGATTAAAAATTCAGACAGTAAGTTTACCGGTGCAGTTTTACCCGTAACCATATATGACGGACATACTACCGGACCAGTTAATAAGGCTTTTGAGGCTTCTTTTTAATAATCTGATCTGTATTTTATAAAAGCAGGATGTGAGGTTCCGTATTAATGCCGGAATCTCACATCCTGTTTTATTATCGCGTATGTAAAAGATGAATTCTGATGCCAGAGCCTGTTTGAAAAAGATTTTCTGCAATCCGCGCCTGAATGCATCTATCACTACATTTTATAATACCTTAAAGTCAATCACATTTATCGAATGAGGTGCCAGATTCACCTGATATACGCCACTTGTTTCCTTTGTCGGAAGCTGTTCAATAAATACTTCCGTTCTATCAATATCATTATAAGAATCTACCGAACTTCCCACGATCCGATACTCTTGAACTTCGTACCTCGCATATGAATTTTCATCCAGGCAGATTTCCAGTTTCTTTTCTTTGTCCGGTTCTTTGTTTACAACGGCAATAGAAATTTTTTCTGTTTCAGAATGCTGTGTAGCCAAAATATCAAGTGTATTCACAGTTACTTTTCTGCCATTTTTATCCAACACTGCAAATGTATTTTTCTCACCTTCTTCCCAACTGTCCAGAACAGTATCCCCCATGTGATTCACATACAAGTCAAATACATGATAAGTGCTTCTCAGTACAACTCCATCTTTATAACTGTAAATACATCCTCTTGTATTCAGAATTGGTGCAAAGTTAGCCATTCCAACAATATCACAATTGCGATTCATTGCATTTAAAAAACATGCCGTAAAAACAGCGTCTGCCATCGTATAAGAGGAATTATCGTCATTTTTGTCTCTCGGTATAAGATAGCTGTCTTTATCAATTCCCTGTTTAATTGTATGCACATTTGGATGATGCCACCCTCGTAAATTCCATTCATCAAAAGCAATTTTTATTTTCTTTTCCAGATGTAATGCCGTAAGCAGACCTTTTACGTCAGTAACTGCCCGGTCTACCTGTTCCGTGTATGCCATGCACTGAGTATAATCTGCAAGTTCATTTTTTTCCGCAAGCATATCCCAATATCCATGCAGAGAAATCCAGTCCAGATATTCTCCACAATGTTTTAAAAGGTTCATTGTCCAGTCAATATCAGGAAGTGCCGCTGCTGATAATTCTACTGTCGGTGACACATGCTTTATCATTTTTGCAGATTCCTTTACAAGTCGCCACCACTCTTCAGAACTTTTCGCACCTATCTCCCAATTTCCATAATTTTCATTTCCGATGCTCCAATATTTTACATTGTATGGCTGTTCCTCTCCATTAGCAATTCTCCATTTTGCATATTTACCTTCATTTTCAAGATTACAATATTCTACCCAGTCACTCATTTCTTCTGCTGTTCCGGTTCCTGCATTGGTACAGATATAAGGTTCACAGGCTATTTTTCTGCACATATGAATATATTCATCTGTCCCAAACGTGTTCGGATCCTCTACACGCCATGCTTTATCAAAAAATGGCTGCCTATTCTCTCCCACCCCATCTTTCCAATGGTAAGAAGATACAAAACATCCTCCCGGCCAACGCAAAACAGGGACTTTGATTTTTTTCATCGCTTCAATGATGTCCTTGCGAAATCCTTCCTCATCTGATAATTCATTTCCCGGATCATAAATACCGTCATAAATCTGTCTGTGAAAATGCTCGATAAAATGCCCATATAACATGGGACTTCGTTTTCCTATTACTCTTTTCGAATTTACATGGTATTTCATACCGATTACCTCCTGAAGTAATACTCAGCGCGCTTTTATATCTTTGAATATAATCGAAGTTTAAGTATTTATATACTATTTTACCGAACATTTTTTGCCTGCAACGACTTTCTACAGTTTGTACTTCTCACTGTTTTATCCTCTGGTTACTGTCTCCTCTCACCGCTCTCAGTAATACACTTTGCGATGTGCAGAATTTATGTTATTTGCCATTGAAGCAGAGTACTTACCTGGTTTGCTTAAAACAGCTTTTCCGAAACTCCTTTGGAGTCATTCCAGTTTCAAGTTTAAAACACTTAGTAAAAGAACTCTGATTCGAAAATGATAAATATTCCGAAATTTCCTGTATCTGATAATTTGAATATTGTAATAATTCCTTTGCCTGTTTTATTTTTTCTTTTCGTATATATTTCTCCACAGAACATCCTTCATATTTTTGGAATAGTCTGCACAGGTAATCACCGTTTATCCCAGTTTCTTCCCATACACGATGAATATCTACATTGTGAAGGTGTTTATAAATATAATCTTTTGCTTTCTCAACATAATGATTAGTTTCCGGTGATTTTTTCGCCTCCATTACTTGTCTTGCAAATTCCTCTTCATATTCTTCTGTTTTTTTTGCGATAACCTTCTTGTCTTTCTGTCTTTCGATGTCACATATATAATTGTCTGCCATTGTAAAAGCAAGTTCCGGACTAATCCCTCCGCGAATTGCCGCTCTGGATGCAAGTGTTATAACAATAATTGCAATATTCTTATCATTCCTCAGATCCTCATCTGCCACTCTTCCTAATTTTCCCTCATATTTCTCCCTCTGGCATCTCCTTAACTGCCGCAAATCTCCCGATTCAATGCTAAATAATTTCCGTTGTTCGTGATCATATGGATTATGGCATATTTCGGTTTCCTGCATATCAAATATTTTATTTACAATATTTCGGTTCAGATTTTCTTCCATTTTTCTATGTTATCCTCTTTATGAAAAGCCCCCGCCGATCCGCGGGCGCTTTTTTATATATTGAGTTTTATTTTAACACATTTCATGCTGATGCAGGTATTTTTCTCTGGTTGCAAGACCACCTCTGATATGCCGTTCCTGCTTATTCACATCCAGAACCTGTCTGACTTCACTGGCCAGTCCCGGATTTAGCTGTTTGAGACGATCGGTACAATCCTTATGTACTGTACTCTTACTAATTCCAAATTTCTTCGCCGCCTGACGCACTGTCGCCTTTGTCTCAATAATATAATTCGCAATTTCCACTGCCCGCTCTTCGATATAATCTTTCACGGATAAGCCTCCGAAGACGCTGTTTTTACAGTGTATGCTTTAGCGCAAAATCGTATGTCCGAAGTTTTCGCTCACATAAAAACGACCGCCCTTTCGGGCGGCCGCTATATGGGATTTCCCATTTCTTATTTAATTTTAATCTCTTTCCCTTCCAGTCTCCACTGTCTGAATTCTGCGGAGGCAGATAACAGAAGGTCTGAGGATGAGTTCAGGGCTGTTTCTACGGAGTCCTGAATAACGCCGATGATAAATCCAACTGCAACAACCTGCATGGCAATATCATCTGAAATACCAAACAGAGAACATGCCAGCGGAATCAGCAGAAGGGATCCACCTGCAACACCGGAAGCTCCACATGCAGACAGAGCAGCAAGTAAACTTAAGATGATTGCTGTCGGGATATCTACGTTAATACCAAGTGTGAATGCTGTAGCCATTGTCATAACTGTAATAGTGATGGCTGCACCATCCATGTTAATCGTAGCACCAAGCGGAATAGTTACAGAATAAGTATCTCTGTCCAGTCCCATCTCTTCGCAGACTTTCATATTTACCGGAATGTTGGCTGCTGAACTTCTTGTAAAGAATGCTGTCAGCGCGCTTCTTTTCAGGCAGTGGAAAATCAGCGGATATGGATTCTGACGGATACACCAGTAAACCAGAATCGGGTTTGTTACAAAATAGATAAACAGCATACATCCTACAAGCAGAACAAGCAGTTTTCCATATGTAGTAAAGATATCCAGACCATTTGTAGATACTGTGTTAAATACCAGTCCAAAGATTCCGACAGGTGCAAGGTTAATGATCCATGTTACTACCATGGAAATTCCATCCGCAACATCAGCCAGAACTTTCTTTGTCATCTTATCTGCCGCACGGAATGCAAGTCCCAGAAGAACTGCCCACATCAGAATTCCTACATAGTTTGCATTTACCAGAGAAGATACCGGGTTTGCAACGACATTTAACAGAAGGTTATTTAACACCTCTGCAATGCCCTGTGGTGCGCTTGTATCAGTTGCTGCGTTTGCAAGTGTCAGTTTTACAGGAAATGCCATACTTGCAAATACTGCGATTACTGCTGCCAGTACTGTACTGAACATATAAAGAATAATAACTGTCTTAATAACTCCTCCGTGAGATTTTCCTGCGTTACACAGAGAACTGATAACCAGAAAGAACACCAGTAATGGTGCAATAGCCTTTAAAGCACTTACAAAGACATCACCCAGTATTGCGATTCCTGTGGCCTGTGGAACTGCGATTCCAAGAATCGCACCAAGGATCAGACCAACCAGGATTCTCTTTACCAGAGCGATCTCAGTCCATTTGTCCCAAAACTTTTTCATCTCTTTACTCCTTTTTTCCTTTACTTTGTTAAAACGCTGATACATTACATTATAGGGTAAACTCACGGAATATGCAAGGGGTGCACAGAATTTATACTAATCGCATAAATCCGCGCCGTATGTCTCGGGATTTTGGTATATTCATGCCAAAACACCTCGCGGGATAGCAGCGTGTGAACTGTTACCATAAGGAGTCTGCTTCGGTTAAAATACCAGATTACAGACTTGACAATATCAACTGTTTAGCCTATTCTATTTCTAATATAGCGAATATTAAGTTTCTGCTATATTGACGCAGATGAAAAATCAGACAAGTCAATATAGCAGTTACTTAATATTCGCTGTACTAATAGGAGCTGGCTTTTTGCACTGGAAAAAGCTGGCTGTTTTGCTGATTTGGCACATGCTGATGACAGGAATGACGAAAACTATAAATGCAGATATAACAAATATCTGATAATGTACATGAGAAGATGGAGGATAAATCTATGGATAACTGGAATAATGTGAAACTGGTACCGGAATTTTCAGAGCAGGGTGTAGACTGTTACCGTCTGGAGGGCGGAAACTACGAGAATGAATATTATGTGGTTTCTGAAGCAGAGACAAGAAAGCTTCTGAATACACCGGAAGTAGTTGGATACGAAGTGTATCATTGTCTGATTCCGTCCACTTCTCAGATGCTCTACTATTTCAAAGAACAGAAGAAAGTAACAACCGCAAATATTCTTTCAATTCTTCGTGGCGCATTAAACTATCCGCTTGAGGAGAGCTGCTACAGAGAACATATCCGTGTTCATGATATCAGTTTTCTTTCCAGCGAACGTGTATTTAATGAAGATGAGATCGCAGGTCTGGAGATCAAATACAGTAAACTAACAATGGTACCGGACAGTACTCTGCTGATTGGTGACATCATTGCAACTGGTGAAACATTAATTCACTGTCTGCGTTATGTAACAGATTTCTACAGAGAACACGGTACAAGGCTTCGCAATATTATCATTTTTACGATTGGCGGTACTACAGGAATTACGATTCTGGAACGTCTGACGAAAGAAATCCGTGAATTCTGGCCGGAATTTGAAGGATTTATCACAGTATATTATGAGGGAATTTTCAGCACTTATCAAGATAAGGGTGTATCCGGAATCAATCTTCCTGACGTAGACTTCTACTGGAAAGATGGTATTATTGCGCCGGAATTCAGAAGAGAGACTTTGTCCATGAGAAATCCGCTGTTTGAGAAATGTATTATTTATGATGGCGGTGCAAGACGTTATGAGATTCATGAGCATGTAGAGGAAGTTCTGGAATTCTGGAAGGAAATGTTACAGCGCGCGGATCAGATTGATTTCAAAGAACTGCTTGATGAGAAATTAGGTTATGTGACACCGATCTCTTATGAAAATTGGGTAAAGGCAAATCATTATGAGAAAATCAATCCATCCGTGAATAAATGGTTATACAAACAGGAACAGGGATATATCCAGAGTATGCAGGATGTGACTCTGAAAGAGATTGCTGAAGAGCGAATTCAGGAATTTACTACTGCTTTGAAAAAATATATTATTTAACCAAATCAGAAAAGTCCCTTGCTTCAATTGCCAAGAGCAATAAACAGCGGGTAGAGATTAACATAATATAGCCGGAATTTACGATTTATGATTAATTATCGTAAACTCCGGCTATATTTTTGTCAGTTTATTCTTCAAATATCCAGAAAAAAGTCCCCTTTCAGGGACTTTTTTATTTGCATAAATTACATAATCTTGCGGAACAGATCTTTCAGATCTTCTACGCTTGCATCTTTCGGATTTCCTGGTGCGCATGCATCTGCGTGTGCGGATTCAGCCAGGAACTGAAGGTCTTCTTCTTTGATAGCTTCCAGTTTTGTCGGGATTCCAACATCAACGGAAAGTTTCTTAACAGCTTCGATTGCTGCTTTTCTGTACTCATCCTGAGTCATTTCATCTACACCTTGAATGCCCATTGCTCTTGCGATTTCACGGTATTTCTCACCTGTGCATTCCTGGTTGTATTCCATGACGATCGGAAGCATCATTGCACATGCCACACCATGTGGAGTATCATAAACAGCACCAAGTGTATGAGCCATGGAATGAGCGATTCCAAGACCTACGTTAGAGAATCCCATACCTGCGATGTACTGACCAAGAGCCATTCCTTCACGGCCTTCTTTTGTGTTTTCAACAGCGCCACGAAGAGATTTGGAAATCAGTTCGATTGCTTTTAAATGGAACATATCTGTCATTTCCCATGCAGCTTTTGTTGTATAACCTTCGATTGCATGAGTCAGAGCATCCATACCTGTGGAAGCTGTCAGTCCTTTTGGCATAGAGGACATCATTTCCGGATCAATGATTGCAATAATTGGCATATCATGTGGGTCAACACATACGAATTTACGTTTTCTTTCTACGTCAGTGATAACATAATTGATTGTTACTTCTGCTGCTGTACCTGCTGTTGTCGGAACTGCGATGATCGGTACACAAGGTTTCTTGGTAGGTGCTACACCTTCGAGACTTCTTACATCTTCAAATTCCGGGTTTGCAATGATGATACCGATTGCTTTGGAAGTATCCATAGAAGAACCGCCGCCGATTGCGATCAGATAATCTGCACCGGAGTTTTTGAATGCCTGAACACCATGCTGTACGTTCTCGATTGTTGGGTTTGGTTTGATATCTGAATACAGTTCATATTCCAGTCCGTTTTTCTCAAGAATATCTGTAACTTTGCTTGTTACATGGAATTTTACAAGGTCAGGGTCTGAACATACGAATGCTTTCTTGAAGCCATGAGCTTTTGCTTCGTTTGCGATTTCTTCGATTGCTCCTGCGCCATGATATGATGTCTGATTTAAATTAATTCTGTTTGCCATAATAATTTCCATTCCTTTCATTTTCAATATTCATTGGTAAGCTTCCGCACCGCTTATCTTTGTTATTATATTAACAATGCGAAGTAAAAAAAGAAAGTTACACTTTCATGCAAATGTAACTTTTTCTCAGAGTTTGTATGATAGTTCCAAAAAACAGCAGGGAAAATTGTGCATGATTATTATACGCGAGTTGCTGGCAAAACTGTGTTTTACGCCATTAAACAGCTCATTTTTTTCTCTACGATCTTACTGTCAGAAAATCGCAACCGTCTTTGATACTTCCATAATTCCTGTTATATTTATGACAATATTTTCAATTCTTCAAACAATTCAGAGAGTTTTCCAGGCATCCCATCTACCAGAACTACTGCCAGTTCCTGCGGCGTACATTCCATTTCGCCAAGCACCCATTTTACAGTCATATAGATTGAGCTCTGGCAATACATTTCCAGAATACAATGAATAGTCTCATCTGCATCCCTGCCTGTTTTTTTCCGAATCAGTTTCTCGTAAAATGCCAGAATCAGCTCAAAATCATGCTGTCTCAGACTATTCTGACTGTCATATCGAAATGCCGCCGCAAAGAAAATATGTTCCTCCTGAATATAAGTAAACTTCTTTACCAGTGCCTCATACACCGTCTTTCCCATTCCCATATGCTCAAAAGATTTCGCCAGAAGCTTATCAAAATACCAGTTGATAAGATCAAATTTATCCATAAAGTTCCGGTAAAAGGTCTGTCTTGTAACACCACAGTTCTCCGTAATCTGCTTCACTGTAATGTTATCTACAGATGTTGTTTTCATGCACTCTTTCATTGACTGCGCAAGGCGGTATTTTGTTTTTTCACCCTTGCTTTTTTCGGTTGTCAGTTCCATTCAATTTTTCCTTTCACTACATGGCTCTACATCGAATAACTGCTCTACAGTTTCGGTTAATATACTGGTAAGAAGCTGCCAGTGGCAGGTTCTGTAGGTGACCTTCGCTCAAAAAAAACACCTCGCGGGGTACTACCTGTGAACAGTAACATATACTATTTATTATAACAAGAATTCTGCAAAACAGCCAGACATAAACGCTCGAATTATGCTATAATCCTATTATGATGTCGGAATCAAAGGTAAATCAATTTTACTCTGTTCTGACACCCAGTCATTGTTTTATAGCAAAATATTTCATCCACTTACAGAAGGGAGATTTTATCTTATGGATCTTATAAAAGAAGCACTTTCCATGGGCTTTGCCAATGCAGCGATCATGGATACAAAAGACCTGGTATTTGTACCGGAATACCGACAGTTTTGCGAAGACAATATGTGTGGAAATTATAATCTGGTGCCGGCATGTCCACCTGCCTGCGGCACTGTAGAGGAAATGCACGAAAGAGCAATGAAGTACGAAAAAGCACTGGTTCTTCAGACTGTTTTGAAAGATCCTCTTATGGATCCAGTTCTTTTTAAACAGGCGAAACATGCGCAGAATATTCTTACAGAACAGCTCGCCAAGCGTATGCAGGAAACCGGAAAAGATGATGTTCTAATCATGAGTGCAGGTCCATATAAAAATTGTTCCTGCATGTCAGCCTACAGCGTAGATGCGCAGAAGATGGCAGATGCCGCAGGAATGATCTGCTGGGCAGACGATTCAGATGTGAGATTCTTTACTCAGATTCTGTTTCATGAATAGACAGGCAGATTTTGTATTTCCGATGATTGCCCAAAAAGCTCATCACAAAAATAATGCAAAATACGACCGCACTTTATCTCCAATAATGAGATATTGTACGGCCGCATTTTATTTTCAGTCAGCCATGTCAATCGGATATTCGCAATCCGCTTTCGCTACGTGGCTCTACACCGAATAACTGCTTCACAGTTTATCAGGAGAGGCTTGTACCCCTCCTGATACAAGTAAGTCCCCACCCACTGCTTATTGCTCTTCGCAACCTCCGCAGGGGACTTTTTTACTATATGATTCTCATGTTACTTATGGTGTTTATCATTTTCATGCTTACTATTTCTGTGTTTATCACTTCCATGTTTATGATGGTGGTGTCCATGCTTATGTTCTTTATTTCCGCAAACCTCACATCCAAGTTCAATTTTCCCCTGTTTTTCCTCATCCCAGGTTCCATAAGATACCATCGGCGTGTCTTTCATAATACACAGACTGATTGTCTGATAAAGGATAATCCCGCCCATCTTAGCTCTGTAGACAAACAGTTCACATCCAAAATAATCACAGATTTTTCCCAGCACTTCTTCCTCTTTAAAGGTCTCTCCTGGCTGTTTTGCAGGATACCAGCATCCGGACACCGGGGCATCTTCATAAATCACAGGACTTACTTCTACCGGAGGTTCACCGTGCGTATGGAACTTGCCGCAAAGAACACCAAGGTGTCTTAAGATATTCTTTACATCATGAACATCTTCTGCAACCAGATCTTCACACCAGCGGGAGCTGTGTCCACGTTCCAACAAGATACTTGGAATCCCCATACTTCCGGCATAGTTGTAAGCTCCGCCGGTTCCATACATAGATGTTACCAGATAGTCCACATGTGCGATCTCTGCCATCTCACGGCTCTTTGCCGCAACTTCCGGAGTAGCTGCCCCTGTACAATATACATAGGATACCAACCCCTCGAAGCCATCCCCGCAATGCAGATCGATATAATAATCTGCCTTCGGGAAAAACTCTGTCACAACAGTATAAGCGATCCTGTCACTAAGTGTACCATTCGGATTTCCCGGAAAAACTCTGTTCAGATTCTTTCCGTCTTCATACGTCAGGTCATGGTGCGATGCTCAAATCCCGTCCGGTTCATCAGACGGATTACTATGATATTTCCCGCAATCTTCTTCGGATCCAGATCGTTAGCCAGCTACATGGCTGCCTGAATACCTACATATTCCGCATTACTGTTCACATGGTCCAGTGACATTTTTTTCCGAAACTCCCTATTACAGTGACGGGATCGTACCGGACTTGCACCGGTTTCTCTATTAATCCTTGCGGAACTTACAACGACTGGTTCAAAACCAATAAATGTTATTTAATTTTTGCGATATCAGTATACGCTGATTTTTTATTGTTTGTCCAGTATGTTCTATTACCAAAGCATATTGTATCCAAAAATATACAATACTCCGCTTTATCTCGCTTATTTGCTTTTTTATGCTACTATAGCACGGCGTTTTTCACTATTTTTCAGATTTCTGCCTTTTATCTTACTGCTCACTTCGTTTTTATAGTAATTTCAGATTGTCTCCTTTTTTTCAACAACCAATAAACAGTGATTGTAGAAGCTACCTTGCTATGCTAAAATATTTTTATAACAATTTCAGGAAAGAGGCGAAACAAATTGAACATTGAAGATTCCTGTATCTCCTGCATTGACACAGACTGGTCCTATCAGCTTGCCAAACGCATGGAAAAAGAAAAAACAAATCCTGTTCTCGGCTATCGTACCGCAGGTTCTGCCGCTGAAACCGCCACAGGTGATATGTTATATAAAGAAATGAAAGAAATCGGACTTATCGATGTAACCAGGGATACATTTACATTGGACGGCTGGGAATTTGAGAAAGCTGTCTTGAAGTTTACGGATGATGACGGTCTGGAACATGTTTTTCAGATGGGCGGATATCAGACAAATTTTAAAACTGACGGCTTCCAGGATTATGAATTAGTTTATCTTGGAAAAGGAACCGCCGCTGATTATGAGGGCGTAAATGTAAAAGGTAAACTGGTTATGGTTGAGATCAACCAGCGTGATGAATGGTGGATCAGTTTTCCTGTTTATCAGGCCTATCTGCGAGGCGCCGCTGCTCTTATTGCAGTTCAGGCCAATGGTTACGGCGAAATTGCAGAAACTGCCCTCAACGCTCAGGATATCGCAGGCCCGGACTTCGCGCCTGCATTCTCCCTGTCACAAGCAGATGCCAAAATTTTAAAGTGTGCAATCCAAACCAACGCTTTTACACACCAGAATAATCAGATGACTTCTGAATCCTCACATGGTAATCTGGATCATTCTGAAACTTCTCCGGAGGCAGATTCTTCTATATTAAGAAAACAAACTTTAAAAGTATCACTTGATGCCCGTTCCAGAGTCATTCCGGATACCAAGGCCAGCAACATTGTCGGTAAGATTCAGGGAACTGAAACTGACGCCATGATTGTACTATCTGCTCACTATGATTCCTATTTCGACGGATTTCAGGATGACAATGCAGCGATTGCCATGATGCTCGGCATCGCCCGCGCACTTGTAAAAGGCGGTTACAAACCAGCTCATACCCTTGTCTTCTGCGCGATGGCCGCCGAGGAATGGGGAATTATTGATTCCAAATATGACTGGTCCACCGGAGCTTATAATCAGGTATTCCGCGTACATCCCGACTGGCAGGGAAAAGTTATCGCAAACCTGAACTTCGAGCTTCCCGCACATGCCCACAACACGCAGGATGCTATTCGGTGTACTTATGAATATACTGACTTTATCCGTCAGTTTACTGACAGCCTGACAGTTCCGAAGCAAGCTTATCCGGACGGAATCACTGTCCTTTCTCCTATCGAGACATGGTCAGATGATTTCTCCATGGCTATTGCCGGCATTCCTTCTACCGTCAATGATTTCAGTGCCGGACCTTTTATGCAGAACTACTATCACTCTCAATATGACAATCAGGATGTCTATCAGGAAGCAGTTTATCAGTTCCACCATGAATGCTATCTGAAACTGGTAATGGCCATCGATGCGCTGGTTCTGCCGCCATTGAATTTCAGCAATACCATGAAGGCAGTCACAGACAGTATTCACGAAAATGCCCTTTCATTTGCAGATTCTGAACAGGAAACCCTACTTCAGAACTTACGGACAGCCACCGAATCTGCCAGAAATATTTACAAAAAAATATGCCAGATCAACGAAGAATATGCTGCACTTTCAGATTCCGCATTCCGCAGAAATTTTCGTTCCAAATGGGAACCTGTCGGGCTGAAACTGCTGAAGATTTTCCGCAAAGCCCAGGACTATCTGGTGCGTCTCAACTGGCAGGATGAAGTAATTTTCCCACAGGAAGCAGCTTCCAGAAATATCCGGCAGCTGGAAAAAGCCTGCCAGGTTTTATCTGAAGGAAATATCACAGATGCGCTGAAAGCACTCTATCGTGTAGACAACAACATGTACGCATTCCTTTTTGATGAAGAAGTGTATTACCATTTCACCGAATACATTCTTCACCAGCCCAAAGATCGCCTGATGTGGGGTGCCGGACGTATCATGCATCATGAAAATCTTTACGGAATCGTACAGAAATTAAAACAGCGCCTGGAAGAAGAGAATCCGGAACTGGACGGAGAGATTCGCCGTCTGGAAGCTGCTCTGCGCAGACAAAGAGCTTATTACAAAGATGATATCCGCTACCTGAATAGCTCTGTCAGCAAACTGTCAGCCATGTTTAATGACGTTTTTAACTCGCCAATTCTATAACGAATGAGTTTTCAAACACACTCTATAGCAATTCCAGAAAATAATGCAACTAAAATTTCATTTTCTGATGGGCTGGATTAATTGCAATATCTTATAGATTACTATAATCCATTGAAAAAATAAGGAGATTCATACATACTATGGAAAGCGATAATTTATATCGAGTACAAGAAGAAGATTTACCACGATTACAGAAACTCTTAACCGTCTGCTTCGCACAGGATCCTCTGTATCACACCCTGATTCCGGATGATGCAACCAGAGAACGCCTCCTGCCGGAACTCTTTTCCTGCGACCTTACAGAATTCTTCCAAACCTGTGAAATCTACTCTGACAGCAGTGAATTAAACAGTATCCTGGTCGTTTCAGATGAAAGTGAACCTTACAACGTTCTGCAATATTGTCTCACCGAAGCCAAGGCGCTACTTACCACTGACGGATGGCTGATCAAAGAAGATCCCAGCCTGAAGACTTTCTGGAATTTTATCCAGGGCAAAGACTACCTGAATTCCAGCTGGACAGACCAGCTCCACCAGACAGACCGCCTTCATGTAATCTATCTTGCCGTAGATCCCGGACACCAGCACCACGGACTTGCCGACCTTCTCATGGAAGAAGTAATCGACTACGCGCAGAAGCACAAAATGCTAATCTCCCTGGAAACCCATAATCCGGAAAACGTCCCTATTTATGAGCATTTCGGATTTAAAACATATGGAATTGTAGAAAAACATCACTTCGGTCTAAAACAATACTGCATGATCCGCGAAGCTACTATATAAGCGTTCCTGAAAGCAGGTTCCGAAATCCGATAAATTAACCTATTTTCTGCTTAAAATTTTGTCTATTTCTACACCTAGTAATATTTATATTTTTATATTAGAATAACATGTAGATGTTAGGGTTTGTATGTTTTTGCCCTCATCACACACCTGTACCATGTGTACCCTGACAGTGTTACTACTCACGAAATAAACGGTATTATTTCATCATACTTTTTATCGGCAATATCCCATACCCCCATTACCGGTAAAGAGGCGAATAGCAACTCTGCCATCAACTGGTATCAGAGTGGATCACTGTTTTTATATTCCAGGGGTACACATCTATAATACTAATAAGGAGGACTTAATTAATGGTACGCAATGCAATGAGCGCAACAGAATTTTATATTTTACAGTATTTATGGACCAGAGAAACACCTGCAACCTTCGCTGAGATTATGGTTCATTTTAATGAGGTTGAAAAGAAAGCATGGAAGAAACAGACTGTAAATACATTCCTTTCACGTCTGTCACAGAAGGGCTTTTTAAATATAGACAAAAGTGGAAAACGTGCGATTTATATTCCCTCTGTCTCCTCAAAAAAGTTTTATGAAAACTACGCAAAAGAAATCGTTGACGACTCCTACGAAGGATCCCTTAAAAATTTCATATGTGCATTCACAGAAGGCCATAAATTAACCGGTGCAGAAAAAGAAGATTTATTAGCTTACATCCAGACACTTTAAGTCAATCAGATATTTTTCTGTATCATATGCATGATATTGTTTTCAGGAAAATTTAAGGGGCTGTCAATCGACAGCCCCTTGTTTATTTTCATAATCTTCAATATTATCCTGTGTAACTTTATGATAAGGTGTACGTACATATTTTCCGTCTATCAGAGGAATATTCTCCTTTGTTCCGTTTGTAGCGATTGCAAAAGCCAGATTTAGCATCTCCTGTGCCTGCCCCTCTTTATCATTATAAACAGTTCCAAGCATTTCTTCATTTCTCACTGCATCAAGCCCTGCATCCGTACCATCAATTCCAACAACTCCGGGCCACTCCTCTTTTGGAATCCTGCCGAAAACTTCTCTCAAATTTCCGGCATCGATTGGCTTAAGAATATACTCCTCTACCTCAATCTGAATTGCTTCCTTGGCATACTCAAATTCATCAAATCCTGAAAAAATAATAATCTTTACTGTCCGGTAAAGTTCTTTAAGCTTACGACTCAGCGTGAGGCCATCCATATATGGCATCTTAATATCAGTCTTTCCACACAAAAAAACCAGCTAATTACTAGCTGGTTTTTACTATATCTTCAAAACTACATACATGTTGACATTTCCTTGAGATCATTCTTCCTGCGATTCTTGGTCAAGCCCTCACCCGATTAGTAACAGTCAGCTC
>NZ_JBQHVP010000022.1:0-62147 GCF_052064435.1 Blautia sp. HCP3S3_B11 | reverse complement strand
GTGCAATTTTAATTTATATTGAACGCTCACAAGAGCATATCAATCTTTTTCTCATCAGATTAGATTATCCGAGTTTTCGGACAGTCTCCCCCTATGAAGTCTGCTGCTCTTTAATTTTATGTATATGCTGACGCATTATTTTATTATTACACCATCTGAAATCTTGGTTAGAAAGCTCTCTAACTGAGTCTTTTTTCTTCCATAACACTCATATATGCTGGTCTGATGATTTTATCCGTGCAAATCATCTCTTCTATTCTGTGTGCACTCCAACCTACGATTCTAGCTACTGCAAACATGGCTGTATAAAGTTCTACCGGTATACCCAGCATATCGTAGACAAATCCACTGTAAAAGTCTACATTGGGACTGACACCTTTATAGATATGTCTTTTATCTGCTATGATCTTTGGAGCAAGCATCTCTATGTTTTCATACAATTCAAGATCTTTTTGCCTTTTCTTTTCCTCTGCCAGTTGTTTTACATAATCTTTAAATACTCTCTCCCTGGGATCAGAAATAGAATATACTGCATGTCCCATTCCATAGATTAAGCCCTTTTGGTCAAATGCATCTTTATCAACAATCCTTCTTAAGTATGCTTCTATCTCATCCTTATCTGAATAATCCTTTATATGCGCCCTAATATCATCCATCATTTCCATTACCTTAATGTTGGCGCCTCCGTGTTTTGGTCCTTTTAGCGAACACATTGCTGCTGCCATCGTAGAATAAGTGTCAGACCCGGATGACGTAACGACTCTTGTGGTAAATGTAGAATTATTACCTCCTCCATGTTCCATATGCAAAATGAGTGCCGTATCTAAAACCTTTGCCTCTGTAAGGGTATATTTCCTGTCTGGTCGCAGAAGCATCAATAGATTTTCCGCGGTGGAAAGCTGTTTATCGGGATGATGAATATACATACTCTCATTTTTTTCATAATGATTGTAAGCATTATATCCATATACTGCCAACAATGGGAACTCACTGATGAGCTGGATGCACTGACGCAGCGAATTGCTGACACTTGGTTCTTTTACCTTTTTATCATAAGATGCCAGGGTAAGAATACTTCGGGTCATGGAATTCATGACATCCTCCGAAGGTGCTTTCATAATGACATCCCTTGTAAAATTGGTTGGCAATGTCCTACACTCTCCAATAATTCTATCGAAGTCTTCCTTCTCTCTTTCATCAGGCAGTTTTCCCATCAAAAGAAGATATGCTATTTTTTCAAATCCAAACTCATTTTGTCCTAAACAATGAATCAAATCTTCCACTCGATAGCCCCGGTACCACAATTCCCCATCGCAGGGAATCTTCTGATTATCAACAATTTTTGAAGACACTATTTTTGATATGTTGGTAAGTCCTGTAAGGACACCTTTCCCATTTTCATCTCTAAGCCCTTTGTTTACGCCATATTCTTCAAATAACCGCGGAGCAATGTTATCATTTTTCAGACAAACTGCTTCCAATTCTTCAAAATAATCATTCATCTGCTCCGTTGTCATCTCTATTCACCTCCAGATTCTCCACCTCACTGCTCATAATAGTTTCCAACTGCTTCATAAGCTGTAGTAACTGAATCAAATTATCCTTTCCAAACTTTTCGAACACCTTCCCGTAATACTTCTTAAGTGTTTCTTCCTGCGCCCTTAACAGGCTTCGTCCGCTTTCAGTAATTGTAACATAGGTGCCCTCACTGCCGTTACCGTCATGAGACCATAATACATGTCCTACGTCTCGTAGCTTTTCTACCATTTTAGAAATCTGTCGCATCGTCATCTGAAGCTTGTCCGCTAAATCCTTCAGATAGACTCGTCCTGAATAAATGTCGGATGTCTCCTCCATTGCAATATATTGTAATGCAATGTATTCCGGGATACTCATTTTCATAAAGATATCTTTTCTATGCTCCCGGTTAAACAAGTGCCTTTGGTATATCAATTCGTTGGACAGCTTTATAATATCTGTATTTCCTATAGTTTCTGCCATATTACTCCTCCTTTATTTAAAATAAGGGAAGCAACAGACTGTCACTTCCCTTCGTAAAAGAGAATGGATTATTTTAATAGCCCATTTCCGGTTGTGCCGGCATTGCAGGTGCTGTTTCCTTAATATTTGCCACAGCAGCCTCCGTTGTTAATAAGGTTGATGACACACTAATCGCATTGGAAAGTGCACTTCTTGTAACCTTGACAGGATCAATAATTCCTGCATCGACCATATTGACGTACTGTTCAGAAATTGCATCAAAGCCTATGCCCTCATCTGACTCCTTTACCTTATTGATGATGACAGCACCCTCTAGGCCTGCATTTTCAGCAATGGCACGAAGCGGAGCCTCCAATGCCTTGGCTACAATCTCTGCTCCTGTTCTCTCATCACCCTCCATGCTTGATATCATGTCATATACTGCCTTTTGTGCGTGAACATAAGCAGATCCGCCGCCACTGATGATGCCCTCTGACACAGCAGCCCTAGTGGCATTTAATGCATCCTCCATACGATACTTAGCTTCCTTCATCTCTGTTTCAGTTGCAGCTCCAATCTTAATAACTGCAACACCACCGCCGAGCTTAGCCACCCGGTCTACCAGCTTATCCCTGTCGTACTCAGAAGCATCTGCAGCCTGTCTCTTAATCATTGCGATTCTTTCTTCAATGTCCTGTTTCTTGCCCTCGCCATCCACGATGGTTGTATGTTCCTTTGTTACTTTAACTGATTTAGTCTGTCCAAGCATATCAACTGTGATATCCTTTAATTGCATGCCAAGGTCATCGAGTACTGCCTGTCCACCTGTCAGAATTGCAATATCCTTTAACATCTCCTTACGACCATCACCATACCCCGGTGCCTTTACAGCTACGACCTTGAGTGTGCCTCTCAACCTGTTTACGATTAGTGTTGTAAGTGCTTCACCCTCTACGTCATCTGCAATAATCAGCATTTCTCTTCCCTGCTGCATTACCTGCTCCAATATAGGAAGAATATCCTTTATATTAGATATCTTTTTGTCCGTAATCAAAATGTATGGATGATTCATATTAGCTATCATCTTTTCTTTATCATCACACATGTAAGCAGATAAATAACCGTTGTCAAACTGCATTCCCTCTACAACCTCTATCTCTGTCTGCATCGTCTTTGATTCTTCTATTGTGATGACGCCATTCTCTCCAACCTTTTCCATTGCATCGGCAATCATTGTTCCGACTTCATCATTACCTGCAGATATTGCAGCAACCTTTGCAATGTGATCTTTTCCGGTTACAGGCTTGCTCATTTTAACCAGTGCTTCAATAGTTGTATCTGCTGCTTTCTTCATTCCTTTTCGCAAAATAATTGGATTTGCACCTGCTGCTATATTTTTCATACCCTCGCCTACTAGAGCCTGTGCCAAAACAGTTGCCGTTGTCGTGCCGTCTCCTGCAATGTCATTCGTTTTGGTTGCGACCTCTTTCACAAGTTGTGCACCCATATTCTCATAAGGATCTTCCAGTTCAATCTCCTTTGCAATCGTAACACCATCGTTCGTAATCAAAGGAGTTCCGTAAGATTTATCCAATACAACGTTACGTCCCTTAGGTCCGATTGTCACCTTTACTGTATCTGCCAGCTTATCAACGCCTGCTTCCATCTTTTTTCTTGCATCGATATCAAACAAAATTTCCTTTGCCATGTTAATTCCTTCTTTCTACATATAAAATAACTGTATTTTTATTTTACTACTCCACAATTGCAATAATATCGGACTGATTTACGATGATATATTCCTCATCCTCCAACTTAACATCTGTACCGGAATACTGAGAATAAATCACACGGTCGCCTTCTTTTACCTGCATTTCTGTTTTCTTTCCATTCTTTTCACTTCCAGGTCCTACTGCAATGACAACAGCTGTCTGTGGCTTTTCTTTTGCACTATCCGGTAATATAATTCCGGACTGGGTTTTTTCTTCTGCTTCCTGCTGTTTTAAAACAACACGCTCTCCTAATGGTTTTAACTGCATAATCATTACCTCTTTTCTTTATTGTTAGCACTCTCTTGTATTGAGTGCTACTTATTTTGCAAAAAATATATGCTTCATATGAAGCATATATAAACATTTTGTTTCCAAACTGTTTGTTTAAAAAGGATTATAGCACATAAAAAACTTATGTCAACCCATTTTTTCAAAAGAAATAAAAAAATAGCACACCGATTACTCGGTGTAACAATTCCTAGTCATTCTCCAACAATCTGTCTATATTATGACTAATCTGCTCAGACACCCGGTTAAATACCGCCAAAGAACTTTCATCAATTCCTTCCACCACCTTGGCGGTTAACTCTGCCCAGAGAATCTCCATTTCCTGACAAAGATGTTCCGACGCATCAGTCAGCTCATATTTCACATATCTACGATCTTTATCATCTCTTTTGCATACAATGTATCCTTGTTTAACAAGATTCTCTAAAGTAGTAGACATATGACCTTTATTCATCTGCGTGTACCGACATATATCCGTCAATGTTGTTATATCATCATAATGAGATAGCAAATAAACAACTTCCAGTTCCAATCTGTTTAGGTTTGTCTTATTTTTTACATCAACCATAGCTTTTTCAAGAAGACGATTAAACTTTCCACCTCTCAAATTTTTTTCAATATTCATCAAAATTTCACTCCTATTTTGTTTTTACTCTTTTTACAAAATATCAAATTAATCCATCAAAATTTTTTTCATGGGACATCTTATCGTTTATCATATCATATCGCCTACATTTTTTCCACATAAACCACCCCAGTATTTCACTGCCCGAGTGCCATCAAATCCTATTTCTATACTCTTACTTCAAATCCGTTCTTGAACATGAATCTTATATCGTCCTTGGATTTCACAATCACTTCCTGTACAAGACTGCTCCAAATCCCGGCATCGAACTCGCAGGTTATGCCGTCCTGCTTTTCCAAAGTGCGAATGAATCCTTTAAACAATTCTCACTTTGCCTTCTTGCTTTCAATCTGCTCTGCGATATCATCATACCCAGCCTTTGCCTTTTCATACCTTGCTGTAAGTTCGGCATAGTGTTTTTCATACTCATCCTGATTTAATGCCACACGGCTGTTCTCTGCAATGGCAATCTGCATCTGCTCCGAAATGACATTAAGTTCTGTGATGCTATCCTGTAAATCCCTGTCAAGTGAATCCGTCTCACAGACCATTTCCATCATAACTTTGGTGTTAGCAAGAATCCACTAAATTTCATTATGGCTTACCCACTGCAGATCTTAGTTGTTGGTCCGTTCTGCCGCTTCATATTCCGTCATCTGTTCGCCTCCACCAACCAAGGAAATGAATCTAAAGTCGAATACGAAATGGAACAGCAGGGATTTGCAGAATAATCTATTGATAATACCGTATACTATAGTGCCTCCTGTGAGTTATCTATTTGCACACAGGAGGTCTTATCATTTATTTTTCCATATTTCTATTTTCAAATGTAACTATCTTTTTCACACATCAGTCTTTCATAGATTATTTCCATACGCTCTATCTCACATTTCATATTAAATTTTTGAATTCTACAAACTGGAATTTGGAGTGTGCTTTATAAATTTTTTCCGATTCCCTCAAGTTCGTTCATGGAATTCTTATTTTTTTCAAGTTCATCTCTGGCTGTTGCATAATATGATTTATTGAAAAGCATGTCCCATGAAAGATATTTTGCCATACAGTCAAACTGCTTATCAATCAGCTCATACTGGATACTGTCTACGGGAGAACCACCTACAACAATCGTGCCCACTTTTTTATTTTTTAACTGCAATCCACGGCAGTAGCACTTATCAATGACTAATTTCAATTGTGCTGACATTCCCCACCAATAAACTGGCGTAGCAAAAAGAATCATATCTGCGGCAGCAATTTTATCAATTGTAGGATTTGTATCATCCTTATCGACGCATCCCTTAGAGCATTGACAGACACCACATCCCCTGCATGGTGCAATGTTGAGTTTGTCGGGTTCAATGATTTCAATTTCATTCTTTTCTGACGCTCCTTTTATAAATGCATTGATTGCTGTCAGCGTGTTTCCTTTTCTGGCACTTCCATTAATGATTACAATTTTCATGCGTGTATCCTCCAACTTTTTCAATTCAAATAACTTTAGGTTGCCTGTCATAAAATATTCGAGAAGAACTCTTCTAGTAAACTATTGATCATCTCCGGTTTATCTGTATTAGAATTATGACCGGCCCCTTCAATCCACTTTAAAGGAATTTTCGTTTTTCGATGCCATTCTCTGTTATACCTTATGCATGAACCGGCATGATCCTTTGTACCACATATCAACAGGGAAGGACATTTGATTTCATAAGGCAGATCCTTTTCCATTGCCTCTGCCAGAATACGAAATCCATGCCCGGCAATTTGTGCATAACGATGCTGATCACCATCATAGACCAGCATCATTTCCTTCATCAGGTTTCTGCCATAATTAGAAGTTGCAACTCCCTTTGTTCCGGATTTCAAAAGCAACTTCCATGGGTAATGTGCATATACTGGTTCCATTCTTTTCAGAAGCCAGATCTCCACTGCTGTCACATAGTTTCTCTGGAGCGGTGCTGAATCAATGGAAATAAAACCTGCCAGCCGGTCAGGATACAATTGTGCATAAGCCTGGCCTACATATCCTCCCATTGATTGACCGATTATAATTGGTTTTATGATTTCTTCTTTTTCAAGAATCCCATTCAGCCATTTTGCCTTATCAAACAAGTCAAAATCAAACCGGAACGGCCAGGAAAAGGCATGAGCCGGTGCATCCCATACAATAATATTATATTTTCCATCGAAGTACGCAACCTGTTTATCAAACAGTCTATGGTCAGCAGTCAGCCCCGGAAGAAATACAAGCGTCGTTGTATCCAAACTCAGAATACTTGACCAATAGTGAATTGTTCCGCAAGGAGTTTGATATGTACTTTCCTTCAACAAATCCACCTCCGCAATTTTCATTTTTCTCAGTTACACAAACTGAAAAACTTTAACTATTTTCATATTGGTTTTTTTTATCAAATACATTCTGCTACATCTCATCCGGTTTTTGACCGTCGTGGGCTTTCCATTGACACTCCGTCAATTTCATATCTGTAAATACCGCTTTAAACGATGAATCTTCCGGACTGCATGCATAAATTCCAAATTTGATTTTTCCTGCACCAGCCCACATATGACAAATCCTCATTTGCTTAAACCGTATGCCATCCTCAGAACATTCAATGCAATAATCATCTTCACGTCTACTGAGACGATACCACATAGATTTAATCTCTGCATCAATTTCCGTAGTTGCCCAATCTGAATATCCATTGTTTGTCACAACACTTCCCAGATGCTGAAAATTGTCATTCTCATATTCTATAGAACCTTTCAACCAATTCTCACTGTCAAGATACATAACCACACCGCACTGATCAAAGCGATGATGGCTTTCCTTAAAATCTGTTTTCACCATAAATGAAAAAAACTTTTCCTCTGTTTCTATCTGCAAAACCGGAGCATTATCATTGCGGAAATGATAGTAAGTTCTTTGCCACAAATCAGTTCCAGGCTGTGTAATAATCTCAATTTTGTCATCTGTCAGCGTGTAATCATCAGGTTCTCTCGTCCACTTAAAATCTTTTATATTCATTTCATTATCCCTCCAACTTCCGATTTCTATTTTCGTTTCCATAGCATAGTGTACTCTTTTTCACCAGTATCTTCATCCAAATCTTCACATTGAATAATGAACCCTTCTCTTTGGTAAAAAGAAATTGCCCTGGCATTCTTCTGGTATACATTTAATCGTAAGCTAACTTTTTTATCCTTAACATAATCTAATAAAAGCTTACCTATGCCACATGACTGCATTTCATCGGAGACAAAAATACCTTCGATATATTCAGCATTTAGTCCTACAAATCCTTGAATCATTTTATCATCTTCATACACATAGACTTCGGATTGTGACATCATTTCTTTCACTAATTCATAATTACTTTTCCAGTATTGATTGGAAATAAAATAATGTGCTTTCAGATTTGTCTTTAACCATATGTCAGCAACTCTATCGATATCTCCGTTCAGCAACTTTCTAATCATAACAAATATTCTCCACAACTACATCCTTTATGCTTTTCTCTTTTATCCATTATATCACAAGCTCACCATTAATCATCAATTTTTTGATATTTTTCTTTTCCCCTACTGCAAAACAGCATCTGAGCGTTTCGTTATATAGAGTGGTACAAATACAGAGCAAAACTAAAATGTTAGCTGGAAATTGATCCTTTTGAATGGAATTTTGTGTCACGAACGTGTTTAGAAAATAACAAAAGCGTTCGTTGTCAGCTAATCCAGCTAACATTTTCGAACGCTTTGAAGCCCGTCGCCAAGAGGATTTGAACCTCCGACCCCTCGCTTAGGAGCTCGAGATACCACTGTAAATACATACAATGATTAGTCAACCTAAGTCAAGGAAATCCTTGGTTTTCCTAACTATTCTGTTACTCCCTGTCAAAATAAGAAAACCTGTTTTCATCTCTGTAAAGCACCTTTCGGTGCTCGTCCGGTGCTCGGAGCACCCGGAGGATATAACCATTCCGTTCCATCGAGTTCACTCAGTTGGCCACCATTACGATTCAGCTTCGTAACAATGATCACTTGGTTTTCTTATTAGATTAACTATATTATAACGTGCTGTAGGTCGGATGTCGATGATTTTTTGACTTTATTTTACTCGGATTTACTTACTGCTACTTCTAGATAAAAAGATGGAAGCAGTTGCTCCGTACTTCCCCATTTTACTGATTCAGCCATACATCATTTTTGCTCATACTATTTTCTCCATATTATTTTCAAACTCTGGTTTCCAGTTTGCAAACTGTACAAGCTGTTCATCCGTGCGGTGATAATATCTTTCATTCTTGTCCAGCTTTGCAATCTGTTCCATTTCTTCATCTGTTTATGCAAAATCAAAGATATCCATATTGTCCTTAATGTGTTCTGCATTTTTACTTCCAGGAATTACAACAAATCCCATCTGAGTATGCCAACGGAGAATAACCTGTGCAGGTGTTTTTCCATATTTTTTGCCAAGTCCTGCAAATACCAACTCATTCATTAATGCTGTATCTCCATGTCCCAGCGGATACCAGCTCATAAGCTTAATTCCATATTTGTCTAAAGTTACACGAAGTTCTTTCTGTGTGAAATATGGATGTGCTTCCACCTGAATAAACTGAGGTACAATTTTCCACTTTGTTTCCAACTCTTCCATATATTTTCCTTCAAAATTCGAGATACCAATGGATTTTGCTTTGCCCTCTCTATACGCTTTTTTCAAGCATTCTGTATCCGGCAAGCCAGTTGCCTGCAGGCTGGTGTATATAAAGTAAATCCACATAATCAACACCAAGTCTTTCTAGAATTTCTTCTACAGTATTCTCATTTTCATATTTACTAGCCCATATTTTTGTTGATAGAAATATATTTTTTCTATCAATTCCACTATCCTTGATTGCTCTTCCAACTGCACGCTCATTTACATAAGTATTTGCTGTATCAATTAGGGAATATCCCATTTTTAATGCCTCTAATGTACTTGTGTAGGCATCCTCTGGTGATAACATAAAAGTTCCTAGTCCAAGCATTGGACATTCCAAATTGTTATTCAACTTCATATTTTCCATCTTTTTAGTCCTCCTGAAATTTTTCTTTATCAAGCATTTTTATTACTTTTGCCGGATTTCCAACTGCTACTGCATAATCCGGTACATCCTTTGTCACTACAGATCCAGCTCCCACAATTGCGTGTCTTCCGATACATACTCCCGGAAGTATCGTAGCTCCAGCTCCTACCCAGGCATATTCTTTTATCAGAACAGGCTTACAAGTCAGAGTACACAAATCATATGGATCATGATTATTGGAAATAAGCTGTACATTTGCAGCAATCATAGCATTGTCTTCAATCGTTATTCCACCTCTTGCCATTGCAAGAAGATTAGAATTGATAAATACATTCCTGCCAATCTTTACGCTTCCAACACATGCTCCATTAAGCGGTGGTGATATCATACTCCCATCTCCTAGGTTATTTCCAAACAATTCCTTTAATAAATGATTATATTCATCAGTAAAAGGCATTGTATGATTAATCTGAAATAATATTTTTGTCTGACGTTGCCCTTCTGTACTTTCTTTTATTGACGCAGTTCTTACATCAACACGTATTTCCTTGCATTCCATTTTTCTAACCTCTACCTTCGATTAGCATACTACTTGAAGTTAACTCCAAGTCAAGAGCTTTTGATTTTTTCTTCATAAACGCTGGTATGACGCAGACTGTGGAAGACCCAAGACTCGCTACTGGCGGTTGGTTAGACCTTACCAGACAGGCATTCCACCTGCTAGACTACTCGCCCTTATCTGGGCGCACAATCCCGATTTGACGGTAATTTCTGTTTCTCTACATCCTACAAGCCCAGATAAAACTAATATACACAGACTAAATAACAGTACTCTTTTCAAACTCATAATTTCTTTCCAAGTTCATATGCTTTTTTCATCACATCAGCATGGCTTGCAGCTATATTTGCAGCATCAATTCCACCGCCACCGACCATGCCTTTCAAGGAAGCCTTTTCGAAACAGTCTACCCAGCCTTGCAGACCATTGTAGGCTTTTTCAAATGCACTTTCATCATTCTCAGCGGCAGTTGCAATCATATAAATATCTCTGAATGAATAATCTGTCGAATATAAAGGATTCAATCTATCAAGAAGTGTTTTCATCTGGCCACACATCTCATAGTAATAAATTGGTGTTGCATAGACAATGACCTCCGCATCCTTTACTTTTGCCATAATATCTGCAACATCATCCTTCAGTACACACATCCCATTCCTCTGACAGGATAGACAACCGATACAATATTTTATATCTTTTCCTTTCAAAGAAAGAAGTTCCACATCATGCCCGGCTTCTTTTGCTCCCTTTGCACACTCATTTGCAAGTATATCAGAATTGCTGCCTCCTCGAAGACTTGTCGATATGATCAATACTTTTTTTGCCATGATTAAATTTCTCCTTTTTCAGTGTCTTTTTTAACCTTCCGTATAACTTTCGCAGGCACTCCTGCCGCAATCATATTGGCCGGAACATCTTTTGTTACAACTGCTCCGGCTGCAATGACCGAACCTTCACCAATCGTAACCCCCGGAAGAACCGTTACATTTGCTCCAAGCCACACTTTTTTTTCGATGTGAATCGGCTGAAATATCATACCTGCTCTTTTCTCGGGATCTTCCATATGATTGATCGTTGCCAATACTGCATTATGTCCAATCAGGACTCCATCCTCTATATAAATACCACCCTGATCCTGAAACTTACATCCTGCATTAATAAAAACATTTTTACCTATATGGATATTTCGTCCGCAGTCTGTATAAAACGGAGGAAACATTCCAAAACTTTCATCTATTTTTTGTCCGGTAAGTTCCGACATAAGCTGTATAATTTCTTCTTTTGTATGATATTTGTTATTCAGCTCCATCGTTATCTTTAATGCCCTTTGAGACAGCTCATGCATAACCAGATGTTCTTCACTTCCACCATCTACGATATATCCGGGCTTCATATTACTCAAATATTCTTCACACGTCATAATTAACCAACTCCGTTTTCTTTAAAAAATTTCTGAATTTTGTCAAATGGGATCACATCCGGATTATCGTATAGATCTGTATGAACAGCTCCCGGAATTGTCAGCAGTTCTTTATTGGATGTGTACTTGCTGTTCTTGATTATATTTTCATAAGCATCTTTTCCAAAATAATAGCTGTGTGCTTTTTCTCCATGAACGATAAGGACTGCACTTCTGATTTCATTACTATACTTTAATATTGGCTGATTCATAAATGACATACATCCAATACTGTTCCAGCCATCATTTGAATTCAGGCTCCTTTTATGATAACATCTGCCTTTATAATACTCACTGTAATCTTTTACGAAGAAAGGTGCATCTTCCGGAACCGGAAGGGGAACACAACCACCGCCTCTTGAATATTCGCCTTTACGGTATTCTTCTGTCCTGAGGGTATTCAGTGACTGTTTCTTTGCATAACGTGCTTCTTCACTGTCCTCAGAATCAAAGTATCCATTCGCATTTACTCTTGTCATATCATACATGGTAGAAGCAATGGTTGCTTTTATTCTTGTATCCAACGCAGCTGCGTTAAGAGCCATTCCACCCCAGCCGCAGATTCCAATGATTCCTATTTTATCCGGATCCACATCTTCCCGAACAGAAAGGAAATCAACAGCAGCCATAAAATCTTCTGTATTAATATCTGGAGAAGCCATAAATCTTGGATAGCCTCCACTTTCCCCCGTAAAAGAAGGGTCAAATGCAATTGTTAAATATCCTTTTTCAGCCATTGTCTGTGCATATAATCCGGAACACTGTTCTTTGACTGCCCCAAATGGTCCGCTTACGGCAATCGCAGGATATTTCCCAGATGCATTTTTCGGTTTATACAAATCTGCGGCAAGTGTGATTCCATAACGATTTACAAATGTCACTTTCTTATGGTCTACTTTTTCACTCTGTGGAAAAGTTTTATCCCATTCAGATACCAGCTTTAATTTTTCTGTTTTTAACGTATTTAACATCCTCCATATGCAAAATTTCTTGTAATTACACTAACAATAGTATATGATATAAATATCTTACAACCTAAAGTTAACTTTAGGTCAAGTATAAATTTGAAAGAAGGTTTTTTATGTATACAATCGGTCAGGTCTCTGCAATGTTTAATCTTCCTGTTTCTACATTAAGGTATTATGACAAGGAAGGCTTTTTCCCTAATCTGGAACGTAAGGGAAATATCCGTTATTTCAGCGATAATGAATTAGAAGCACTTCGTATCATTGAATGTCTGAAGAAATCCGGTCTTGAGATAAAAGATATAAAGCAATTTTTTATCTGGGTATCTGAAGGCAGCTCCAGCTATGAAAAAAGGAAAGAATTATTTGAAACCAGAAAATCAGCTGTTGAAACTGAAATTCAGGCACTTCAAAAAACTCTCTCCCTCTTAAAATTCAAGTGCTGGTATTACGAAACAGCAATGAAAGATGGTAACGAAGATGCTATAAATGCCATGTTGCCTGACAAACTTCCAAAAAATATACAGAAACTATATGATAAAGGGCATGACTGATTTTTGCTTTCTCCATCAAACTGGAAATTGTTACACTTAAAAAAGCGGAATTTCACCATCATAGTTTTCTGCTTTTTCCAATAGCGGTCCTTTAGCTCCCATCGTAAACGCGATGTCGCTACTGCGGATAGAGAGCAGCTCCATTCCGGGTCTCACCTTCAAAAAATCCATCATTTTCTTCGTAAGAAGAATTTGCCCCTCCTGTGAAATTTCTACCCAGCAGTAGGAACGCCCCTTGTATTTGATAAATTCGCCAGAACCTGCTGAGTAGTCAAGCAACGGTGGAGTATCGTCCAAAATGTGACCAAGTTTTGACGGATATGCTACCAGCATTTGGTTTCCGATTGTTATGTTGAATTCTGAGGATAACTCAGTATCAACCATGTCGAAAAGAAATGTGAGAGCCAAATAATAATCCCCCAGCTCTGCCCATTCTGTGTCCGATTTTAACGCCTTTATTGCCTCCGTAATCATTTCTTTAAAATCCTGAAGAAAGGCTTGTTTCTTCTCACTCACTTCAGCAGTTCTCTGAGTCTCCTGATATTCCTGTATGACCCCTTTCATATCAATCCGATTGGACTGCAGCTTATTCTGCAAAGCTAACATTTTCTGTATATCGTTGATCTGTGACCACCAAAGAAATATAGACCACACGAGATTGGCTACAGCTTCCGGTGCTTCTGTTTCATCTACTGCATCCTGAATTCTTCTATTTAGTTTTTCATTCTTTTATTGACAAAACTCTCGCATTTCCGATATTTTTGTTAATTTTTTCAAACAGAAGTCCTACTTCTTCTAAGTTCTACATTTTCTAATGAGTAAAAAATTTACCGAAATTAAACATCTAATTAAAAAAATAATTATCTATACAGGGAGGACAAAATCTTGACAAATTCATTTCCATTTTACAAAAGCCCCTTAGATTCCAACAGTGATCCATCAGATATCATGACTGTCGCTGAAGTTGCCGCCTTTCTCGGTGTTGGTAAAAATCGTATTTATGAACTACTTAATGAAGGAACTATCAAAGGATTCCGTATGGGAAGGACTTGGAAAATCAGCAAACTGGCATTAGAAAAATATATTAGAGAAGCTTCAGGATTGTAATATGAAAGTGTAAAATGGTAGTGTAAAATAGTTTGTGTTTTGGGTAAAAAATAACTCCTTTTTGGTAAGAATTCAGATATGACAATTCTCTGATCCTGAAGCAATCGAGTAATTAAACTTCCAAGTCGAGCTTCTCCCTGAACCTGTCCAATCACCTCTCGCCTGTCCGATTGTCTCTCCTTCTGCACGTCCAATCGCTTTTCCCTCAGCTTTAAGTCTTTCAGATTCCAGTTCCAGAACTTTTCCTCCCATAATTTCACCTATTCCCTTCCGAACATCTTCTTTTCGTAAGATATAGAGTACATTATATATTACCAATATTTCTTCACATAATTAACAGCATCTTCTTCAGATAAAGAAAACTCTTCCATTACATTTTTAACAACAGCTTCCTTATCAAGTTTAAATTTCTTACAGGTTCTAATTGCACCAGCAATCATGCCTTCCTGAATTCCCTCAGCTTTAAGTCTTTCAGATTCCAGTTCCAGAACTTTTCCTCCCATAATATCACCTATTCCTTTCCGGACATCTTCTTCCTTACGGAAGATATAATCCGCAATCTTTACAATTAGCTTTGTCAAATCTGTATACAGTTCCGATTTACCTGTTTCTGTCAGTTCTTTCTCCAGATTTACCCTGATTTCTTCATATTCGTTTAAAAGCATCTGGAATAATTCCGGATTGTTATTAAAATCATGTCCCTTTTTCTCGTATCTCATAATATAAAATGGCAACAGCATTAACAGGTTTTTCTCAAAGATGCTGTCTTTTGTATAATCAGCCATTTTTATAGCAGGTATGGAATATAAATATGTATTTCCATCCGGAAAAACTACATCTGCCTCCAGATAATCCGGCGTGTTTCCAGAACTTCGCAGAAACAGTACGCAGGACTTTGGAAATTCTATCCGGTATCTGCGTCCCTGCTTTTCTGCATGTTCTATGCCAATTGTAAAATTATATTCGATCATTCTTATTACCATCGTCATGTCGTCTGTGCTCTGACACTCGATATGGTACATTTTCTTTCCGATCAGAAGACAGGAATCTGTAATAATCTCTCCATCCTCCTGCTGATGTTCATTGCGAAGCTGTGTGATCTTCACATCTTCCGGATATGATGTATGGAATACTTCATTGATCAGTGGCACTGCCAGATATGGCATCTTCTCGATCATTGTACGAAATACATCATCAAAAATCGTATTATTCATATAACACTCCTTTTTGTACTTACATTATAACATTTTGACGGGTTTTATTGAATACTTAATCTCTTTGAAATTATGTATTTTTATCTTTGGAATCAGTGGCAGATATTGCCTGAAAAATCGCTTATTAGAAAATTTAGATTACTGCTTACATCTTATACTATATAGCATTTACATTCATATGGCAAGTCCAATTTGGGCAGTTATTTGATTAATCTTCTTTATCCCCATTATTCTCTATGGTATAAGCGTTTTTCCCATGAACTTTAATACATAATTCATCAAACTGAATGTTCCTGCAATACCGAATTAGTGAACATTCCGGTACCACTCAGTATAAACTCTATTTAACGTAAACGACATAATTGCCAGGACATTTGCCCGGATCGTATCATCCGGCCAGGTGGCATAGATTTCGCTGCTGGCTACGTTTTTGATATAATCTCTGTAACGCACATAATAATTCTCTGCCAAAGAATCACTTACCGGGCCATCATGTACTACGATATATTCCGGAATAACAACCTTGCTCAGCACGATCTCTCCCGTCTCATTCATCGGCTTAATCTCAGATTCTTCTATTTTAGGCGGATATTCATAAAACAACGTGTGTGGCGGAATCACCACCCGCTGGTAGCTTTCTCCCGGTTCCATAGCATTTAAAGTTGCCGGCTGTCTGGACAAAACATCCGGCAAAACCTCACTGCCCGCTACTTCTTTGGGTTCAAAACCTTCCGCATCGATCTGCACCGTATATTCTGCATAAGGCTGTTCTTCTACCGGCTCCATACTATATTCCAGCGGCGGCGTTTTTAATTCAAGAACCGGTGTCCGGCCAGAGGAATCCGTCACCACTTCTTCAATAACACTGTCCGGCGTACCTGTATAAGAGATTCTGACTCTTGCATTCTCTACCGGACGGTTATTCAGCCGGTCCAGCACCACCACCTGATACCGCCCCGTATCCACATTCTCCTGCTGCATATGCATTTCTTTATCAAAAAAAGCCATACAAACATCCTCAACGCATTGCTTCCTTAATAGAATATTCACCGCAGCTATATATGTTACAATTTTTCCTGATGTTTCTTTACTTTCTCATCAAGCTCGTCAAGCTTTCTCATAAGTGGCATCATATGTTCTTTTTTCTCCGGCCTTTAATTTCAGGACATCCTCCAGCTCCGGTATACGCATCATATCTTCGCAGTTCAAAAATTTTTCTACAGTTTTCTGCTATTTGCTAATCGTTGACACATAACAGCTTAATCTTCCATTTCCCTGCGTTTCCAGTTTTCCCTCATCGCAAAGTTCTCTCAGCAGTCGAAAAGCTTTCGTTGTCCCGGCTCCAATCAGCTTTTCTGTTTCTTTCCTTGTTATCTTTCCGTTCCGGATAGCATATTCCAGGATTCTTCTCTTTTGAAGCTCAAGTATCTCACGCCGTTTAACATTCTCCAAATTCTGAGTTTCTTTCCTTATACGGTCAATATATACGATAGAATCCATTCCTGCTTTCTTTCTCTCTCCCGCATCCATACCTGTTTCTGTTTCATTTCTGTCAGGTAGAGTAACACGAAAGACTCCCTGTGCCGTTTCAAAGGCCGGCTTCTCATTATTATTTCTGTATGCCCGCCGAATTTTCGCAATTCCTGTTCCATAACTTTCAATCAATGACATCCGATAGAAGACAGATGCCAGGTTTGGATTTCGCGACTGAGATACCCCAAGAAAAATTGATCTCAATTCCAGGCCCGAAACCAGACCTCCAAGAGAAACAAATTCTATTCTGTCCTCATATATATTGATCAGATTGCTTCCGCTGAAAGAATAATCCCTGTGAACCATACTGTTTAACAAAGCCTCTCTCACCGCTTCTTCCGGATAATCCCGCACATCAATCCTGTCCAGACCGAAAAAAGTCGACTTTATCCTGTTATTAAGATCTATAAAACGATAAACATCTTCAAGCTGTTTCAAAAGAGAACCCGAAAATTCTTTCCTGTCTCTGAATACTTCCTTATCTCTTCCCTGAAATACAGCAACCTTTGTCGTCACCTCACACTGATCAGACAAAAGAAGCGCCAGATTCGTATACAAACCATCCTCGCCAATAAAATGCAGTGTTCTCATCTGAGAAGTTCCAAATTCAATCGAGCGCTTTTTCATTTCTTCTGAAAAAGTCACAAATGTCAAATTCTGATTCAGGCTGCGTCCATTTTCAAAAGATTTTCCGCTATTCTGAATAATCATTTCACGAATCCCCTCATCCGTCACAGGCTGTGCAAAACTCCTTTTTCTCACATAAACACCTGTTGGTTTCAGACCTTTTTCCCTTATATAATAGGGGCGGTTTGTTCCCACTGAAACATTGATCTCGACTACATACTTCCCATCTGTTTCTCTGGAAACCACATTCACAAATGGCATAACATCAGGCGCGATTGAATCCTTTAATGAATTAACAGTCTGTAACATCACCTCATCCGGATTCTCCACACCAACCACTTCCCCATCTTTACGAACGCCAATTATTACTGCTCCACCCTCTGAATTGGCAAAGGCAACGACTTCCTTGCGGATATCTTTTACGTATTCCTGTTTAAATTCAGTATTCTCACTCTCAAAGACCTGCATAGCGCGCTCCTTTCTTTCTTTTTTATTATAAGTAAGAAAGAAAGGAGCATCAAGTAGAAAGAAGAACCACTGCATCACTGTAAATTTCAGTAACTATGGTTCTTCCTTGCTGTTCGTTGAAGTGCTTATTCTATTTCATTCACTTTATTTGAATGTTTTCTCAAATTCCATAATTTCCTTACGACACATTTTTACCGCCTCATTACACATTTCCACATCATCACGGTCAATCTCTATACTGTCATCACCTGGATATCTGGTTGAGAAATAGAATCCATCTATCATTCTCATGTATGTTTGTGTACTCTTTGAAAATTCCATCCTCATATTTTCCTTCAAAAACTTCATCAATCTATTAAGACTATGTGTACGCAAAATATTTTCAAAATCTTTCTGCTGAATAGAATTATCTGGTTTGTAATATTCTGAAACCAAATGTTTCATATACTTTTCGCATATCCCCTGCGCCATGGCTCCCATCATATTCGCAACAATACCGGCCTCATAAGACGCTTTAAAATATTGAAAATCATTTTCCGCAAAGTCAAAGTAGCTGCTTAAGGCCATACCTGAATTCCCTCCTTTCGTACATTCGCATAATATAACATTTTATTCTTCTTCCATTCATCTCCTACCACAACTTTCAAATCAGTTTCTGCATCATCCAATTCTGCAGATGAAACTTCTGATTTCAAAAGATAGATATATTTCTTTAATTCCGGCCGGGAGCGAAATGACTCCGACAATTCCAGAAACAAATCAACGTCACTGCTGTATTTTTCTTCTCCACGCGCACAACTGCCATATAAATAAATTGACTGGATATATGGTTTTATACATGATGACTGAATAACCTTAAGCGCATACTCTGCTGCATTTCTCTGTCGTTGTGATTTGATACATGTCAGCATTCCCGTTTCCTCCATCTTTTCAATTTTATCAAATCATTTTTTAGTTGCATTTGAATTTCTATTACAATTTATCCATTGTCCTTCTACAAACAACGCCAGTACTCTTTGTGCTTCCATCATAACATGGTCGTATTTGTTTTACAAGAAAGAAAAACCACAGCGACACTGTGAATTTCAGTGGCTGTGGTTCTTCCGTAATGTTTATTGATTACTTAATAGAAATATGATTGCGGGTAAAATCCATGGGTAATAGTTGTTTTATATCTGTCAGCAGTTGTACGTCCCAGCAGTTTTTGATAACAGTGTGTTTTCTCTGTCACTTTGATTCCACTTCCTGAAATTTTAAATATAAGGACATGATATCCCCCACTTGAGCACGAACAATATGCGGTTGCTTTCTTCCCACTGGAATCAATAGTTGCTGACAGATTATACCCGTTCATTTGAGGCATATGAATGGATACATTCATCTTTCTTCCCTTGACACTGTTTATCCTTAAATAAAATCCGCCATTAGAAAACGCCCATAATGTTTTCTTTTTAAACTTCACTTTTGCAGAAGCATTCTTCTTTTCATTACTGATTTGATAAGTCTGAGTACCTTCGTATGTAGCAATTGAAGTATTTTCCTGCTTTTGATCAATATCTGATGCTTTTACATCTTGTAATCCATTCTGAAAGCTAATAGCTGAAACAGCTATAATTACGAGCAATACCGTTATCTTTCTTATAAAATCTCTTTTCATACTTTTTCCTTCCTCTCTACCTAAGCACTGAATGCATATCTTCTATATCAACAGCGTTAATATATTATCTGGAATACCAGCCATTAAACTCAGAAACATATGGGAATGTTATTTTCGCCTTACTTGAACTAATATTAGATATCGTGAAAAATACATCTGAAGAGCCACTATAGTACGCTTTATATCCACCGGAATAAGAATATAAGCGAACCGTTGTATTCATTTTTCCACCACGTCCATAAGCTTTGGCATAATAATTATTTCCAGATTTATGCACAGTAATCGTTGTACTTCCTCTGTAGGTTCCTGCAACATTTACTTTCTGAGCTGTTCCTAATGTTTTATTTCCCTTAGGCACACAATTTTGACTACTAAAAACTTCATCATCAATTATTTTGTATGCACCTACCATATAATAATATTTTTTTCCATCTTTCAACGAAGTATTTGTGTAGCTTACTGTTTTTGAATTTTTTATAATTTTAATTTGTTTGTAATCGCCATATTTACTTGTTGAACGATATAAAATATAACCATCTACACCTGATACCTTTTTCCAGGATACTTTGAGTTTTTTCTTTCCGGCTGTTTTTACTGAAATAATTTTAACATCCTGAGGTACTATATCAAAGCTCTCTTCTATTGTACCTGTATAATTTCCAATACCTGTAACAACCATTAAAGCTGTACCTATTTCTGAATTATTCTCATAAGAAACTGTATAATCTTGATCTTTAACCAATTCTTCATTTCCAATTTCTATGGAAAAATCAGGTTTTACTGCTTTTCCGTTATATGAATAGGCACTGTCCAATATTATCTTCACATTTGAAATATCTATTTTTGCAGCTTCTACTGATACCTTTACGCTACCTTCAACTTCGCTTCCGTCAACGGATTTCGCAGTTATAATTGCTGTACCTGCACGTTTTGCACTAATTACCCCGGAAGAATTTACCGTTGCCACACTGCTGTCACTACTACTCCATGTAAGTTTAGGATTAGCTGCATCTGAAGGAAGGATCTGAGGAGTTAACGTGTACTTTTTGCCAGCATTTATAGTTAAACTATCAGGCAGAATAATTTGTTTTACATATTTGTATTCTTCCTGGCTAAAGCAGATAGAATAATCTGGTTCAAATTCCTTTGAGTATGGGCTTTTTACTGTTACATAATAGACACCAGCTGGATATTTTTTCTCTTCTGTTGTAGCATACGGATTTGTGGTATTGCTTACGTGAGCTAATTCCTTCATATCTTTATCGTATAATGTAGCTACAAGTGAGTTATCAGAGGATTGTCTAGGCACCTTAAATTCCACTTTTGCATTTCCTGCTTTTTTTAGTTCAAATTTATAAAAATCAATATCTTTTCCTGTATTCAAGTTTCCTGTATACCAGGTATTAATTTGTTTTTTATTTGCCAGACTTCTAACATTATTGTTTTCTTGCTCATATTCATCTGCGGATTCATAAGTAAGATCTACTCTAAGTGAATACTGCATCGTAGTAGTCATTTCTATATAATAAGCGCCCGCAGGTAACCTCAATCTCCTTTTATTTGTCGCACCTGTTATAAGATAAACATTTTCGTGCTCATCTTCCTCATATATTTTAGGAGATGTGGTAGAGTTATCTCCTCGTAAATTTTTTATATCTATTACAGCAAGACCTGGTTGCTCCATATAGAACTTATAAATGTCAACATCCTGTCTTGGCGTACAATTTCCCTCATATGTAGTGTTAGGCTGTATAACATTGGCAGTATCATAAGTATTATTTGGTTCTTTTTCTCCCTGATACATATCCTGTGATTCATATTTTATAATAATCTTTGCCTCTTTATTAACATTATCCTTATAATAATCACCATCAATCAATCTTCCTGAAATCTCTCCAGCATGCACCGTAATCCATCCTGAATCGTAAGTATCCATTCCTACATTCCACCACGTATAATACCAATTCTGATATCCAAGTGAATTTCCAAATATGAAATATTGTTTACTTAACGACATATTTTCACAACAATCTTCAAGCATAATTCTTATTCTTCCATCTTCAGGAATAGATGCAGAATAATGGTATCCGTAATCATTTCCACCCCTTGTATAACGAAGATCTACTATATTATAGTACTGGTTGAGCTCACATCTCTCGTTTGTACTTGAAGCCTGCATTACTTCCTGAGTATCTTCTGAGGGCAAAATTTCATCTTCCTCTATGTCATCTTATCTGTTACTCCATCATTAAATGTAGCAATTTCTTGGCTTTCTTCCTCCAGCACCTCATTTCCATCACTAAACTCTGCATTTGCAAGAACAGTCTTTCCATTTACCGTCAACATCAGTACACTTGCAAATAAAGCAAAAAATAAACCTACTTTTTTTCTCATTTTTATTCGCTCCTTCCTAATTGTTATTTTGAAATTTTTGTTTTCCTAATCACATCACCCCTTGTAATTATTGGGTATACTCCCAGATTACATCTGTCCTTTAGTATTCATCATCTTCTCCTTCTTCATAGTATTCATCTTCATCTTCAAAAAGGAATCCCCAATCTTCCCTTAAATCATTCATCATGTATTCCTCTTCTTCAGATAAAATTCTTTCTGTCAACTCATTCATACTTTCAATTTCCGGAGTCCATTGATTTTCCGGAAGCGGTTCTATATATTCTACACACATAATTCCAGAATTTACCATACTGCCATATACAGCAACCGGAGTATTTGCAAAACTTTGTGATGTCGTAACACCATTAATGGACATTTCTCCAATCGCACTGAAATTATATGACAAATTTAAATAATCAAATTTATTTCCTGATGATAAGTAGGTACTCTCATCCTGCGGGCTATTACAAAATCTCTCCAAAAAATCCTGGTCAGAAGTACTATTATCCCATGTCTGCCATCTGCTATCCATTCTAAAAATACCGATGCATTTTACAATTTCTCCTATGTTCTCCGGCCAGTTACCTTTAAAATAATCATAGTTCACTAATCTGGCGCTTGCCTTTCCTGCATCATTTCCGCCCATGAATATATGCTCCATGTCTATCTGTGGTGCATTTCCACCACTTGTCAGAGTTCCCCATACAGTTATCGATACAGGATTCTCTGATATTTCCTGATTACTTAACGTCCTATCGTACTTATCAGGATCATAATTTACGGTAATATAAGGCATTTGTGGTCCTCCGCCTTCTACAGAAAATGCGCTTACATTATTGGCTACTAACCTTCCAGTATAAATAACCTTTTTTCCTATATAACTCTCAAAATCTTCTATTGCAACTGCATCATTTAAATTTTCATACTCCGTATCATTAGAAATATTTTCAGAATAATTTTGTATACACTCATTCAAAATTGATATATTCTGTTTTTCTATATCATTCAACATATCATCACTAAAATCAGCTTCAGATATCGTTCCTACATACCAGCTTTTATTTGAAAAATATGCCTGTATATCTGCATCAGCAAACTTTACACCACGACGAGCATATATTTCTTTAATTGACATTTTTAACAAATTCCTATCGAATGATCCAACTTCATCAGCAGATATAACTCTTGTTGCACTATCCGCAATCAGATAAGAATCCGCATCTTGTGGCAATGAATCCGTTACTATTGTTCCTGTGTTTTCTGTCTCATTTTCAGAATTAAATTGAGACACATCAGAATCCACTGCCAAAACAGGCACTACCTCACCTTGTCCACTTATCAATATTGCAAATATCAGAAATCCAATTAATTTTTTCTTCATTTTAATCTTCCCCCTGTATTTTTTCTTTTACAAAAGATAATAATCTTTTCATAAATACAAAATTCATCCCTGTTTTTACTATATTTTCTGGTTTTATAATAGGTCAGTTTACCCCTAAAGTCAATAGGTCATTATGCCATAATCTTGTAAAAGGAGGCGTCTATGTCACGTTTAAAAGAACTGCGCCGCGAGCGGGGCTACACACAGATAAAGATGCAGCATCTCACAGGTATTGATCAAAGTGATTATTCCAAGATTGAAAATGGTAAACGCTACTATACTTTCGAGCAATGCCGCCGGATTGCTCTGGCTCTTAATACAAGTATGGATTATCTGGCCGGGCTTACGGATGTTAAGGATGCTTACCCGCGGAAACCTTCGAACTCTTCCGCGGGGGCTGCATCAGCAAATCAAAATTCATAAATCAATGCTCACAGTAAGCAAAGAACCTATGAATGTATTTATTATACATTCATAGGTTCTTTCATTTCGCCCACCCGCGGTGGACTTTTTATTTTCTACTGTCTTTTATACATCCCATCAAACCGCACATTCAACCCGCCGAATTCTCCTTTCAGCGTTTCTGCATATATTTTCCCATCAATTACCACCAGTTTCAACTCCGCATAAATTTCTCCATCTGCGTCATCCTCTGTATATAAATACTGCTGGGAGTTGATCTGTGTCAATGGACCATCTATCTCTCCTGTATTGACACTCCATGATGCGCCGCCCTTTACAGAGTATGTTCCGTCTTCTGACTTTTCGAATGTGAGATAAGCTGACGAGTCCTCTCTGGTATATGTTCCGGGAACAATTACATCTGATGTAGCATTCTTTTCCGGTTCTGTTATTTCAGAATCAGTATCTGTTACATCATCATCTGTATCAGCTCTGTTCAAATCATCCTTATGGAATTGAATCGTATAATCTTCATAGGAAAATATCCATTCTCTCATCTGCTTTGACGGAGTATCATATAAGTCTGCTGTGTTTGTATAATAATGACAGATGCCATCTTTAAGAAATGCACATTCAAGCTCCCCTGTTTCGCTTAAGGAAACTGCTGCTTCCATAATTGTGTACATTCCCGGCATACCGCCTTTCATAAAATACCTGCCGTCCAGATAACTGACATCATCACTGATAGAATACAGGCATTCCTTAACATAAGAATACTGTGTTCCCAGAAGTTCTTTCAGCATTTTATTGACTTTTTTATTTTCCAGCAGAAGCTGTGGTGATTCCTGGTTTTCATATGCCTGCTCTAATCCGGGCCACTTTTCCTGCTTTGCATTCCAGACAGCTGCACCGATGGCAAATACACAGACAATTCCACAAAGCACTCCTAGCTTTCTCTTGTTTCTGCTTAGCACTCCCCATGGTTTCTCATAGGTCGCCAGCATTTTTTCCAGTTCTTCTACTGAATGAAATCGTCTTTTGGAATCTACCTGAATACAGCGATTGATCACCGGCAAGAGGCGTCCTTTATATACTGTTTTATGATTCTCCAGTATTTTTCCCGTGAGCATTTCATGCATCATAACGCCGACGGAATAAATATCACTGGTAATTCCCGTCTGCCCGTATCCGTAATGTTCCGGAGATGCATACTCTTTCGTTCCAAGCAATACAGTGTCCTGGTTTTTTGTATCTTTGTAACTGCGCACTGTGTCAAAGTCAATCAGTTTCACGCTTCCATCGCTTCGAAGCATCACATTGCCCGGCTTTATGTCTCTGTGAATCAGTGGCGGATTCTGGCTGTGAAGTTTTTCCAGACCATCACACACCTCTTTTATAATAGAAAGCACTTCTTTTTCTGTAAAAATCCCTTCCATCTGTATATATTCGGCAAGCGTCTCACCATCTATAAGCTCTTCTACGACATAAGTATTCCCGTCACAGAAAATAGCATCATATACTGCTGCAAGATTTTTATGATGAATATCCTTCAGTCGTCGGTAAAGCTCTTCCAGGTTTCGGTTATAGTAAGTTTTTACCACGCATACTGTCTGCCTGGGAGTATAAAAGACTCTTTCTACTTTACTTTTCTCTGATTCCGCAATCACATCCAGGGATTGATACTGGGAAAAGAAAAACTGTTTTTCCAATGATTCCATATCACAGTCACATCATTTCACTTTTTTTCTTTATCAAGAAGACTCATTTTCAGGCCACGCTTTTTCAGAAGTTCCTCTGTCTGGTAAACGTCCAGATGATTTCTGATTGCAAACTCTATAATGGCATCTTCCTCCCGTCTGGGATAAAGTTCTTTGTTTCCGGACGCCTTCAATAAAAGGTTGGTTTCTTCCAGTGTAGCATTTAATACAAACGCTGCCTTAATCGCGGTTTCTTTCGATGGAAGCTTTGTCCCATTACGCATATAGTAGGCAAAGGACTTTCCGATTGCACTGTTCATATAAATGTCACTTATTTTAACGCCTTTTTCCTCACATAGTTCATTAAAATATTCTGCGAAATTAAGCTTCTGATCCTGATTTTGGTCTATCCAGTTTTCAAGCTGTGTACTGTCAGTTACGCTTTCCAGCTCATTTTTTAATTCTTCTGTTGTCTTTGTCTTTTTCTCTTCTATTTTCATCTTTTAACCATGCCGTTCTCGGGTTTACATTTGCCTGATTTAATCAAATCAGCTCTTTACTTTATTACAATTTATTGCAAAATTCGACTGACTGTTTATTACCCGTTACTGAAAACTTATAAAAAGTTATAAACTTCTATGTTCCATTCCTACTTCAGCGAGTATGCTTTTGATGATATAAATATCAATCTACTCACAAGTTCTTGTACTCTCCATAGGCGTAAATTCCGGACTAACGTATCCGTACATATTTGCATTAACATTTCAGTGTCAGCCTGCAAATTTTTCTCCATAAGTCTTGAGATTTATAGATGCCTGGAAATCCCTGTCAATCATATTCCCACACGCACATCTATAAACTCTGTCAGATAACTTCAGATCTTTTTTGATGTTTCCACAACAGCAGCAAAGCTTTGAGGATGGATAAAACCGATCGGCCACAATAAGCTGGATTCCTTTATCGCTACACCTATATTCAAGCTGTTTTCTAAACCAGAAAAATCCCTGTGCCTGAACTGCTTTCGATAAATGTCTGTTTTTCATCATTCCGCTGACATTCAGATCTTCAATACATATAAATCTTGGTTTTCGATTTACGATCTCCGATATGGTCTGATTTAAATAATTTTTACGGATGTTTGTTAATCTGTGATTTCGTTTTAATAAAAGTTTTTCCTTTTTGATTACATTATTTGTTTTACAGTAACTTTCCCCTTTCTTATTTTTCTCGTAAGAACGAGAGATACTACGCTGTAATCTGCGTTTCTGTTTTTCTGATTTCTTTACTTTCTGACTCTTATTGATGTTCTTATACTTAGTCCCATCAGAGCAGACAGCCAGATCTTTGATTCCCAGGTCTATGCCGATTCCGTCATCATTAAGTGTTTCCCTGCAGTCAGGAAATTCTACACATACGCTGATCCACCAGTTCAATCCGTCAAAGGATATTCTCGGGTTCATATATTTAGCATTTGTCGGAATACGTCCATGTTCTGCAAGTCTTACCCAATTCATTTTTTGTTTATTTGCTTTCCTGCTGGAAGAAAAGCCTTCAAATTTAACGTGTGTATTACTGAAGCGTATCTTAACGTTGTCCTGATAGAACTTCGGCATTGCTCTCTTTTTTGACTTGAATCTTGGGAACTTTTGCAAACCTCTGAAAAAGTTCTTATAAGCAGTACAGGCATCTTTAATTGCCTGTTTGGTTACATTATTTGAGATATTCAGTAACCATGCATATTCATCAGAATGTCTAAGCTTCGTAAATTCTTTTCTGAGTTCTGCATCTGAAATGAATCCGCCGCCTTTTTCATAGTTCTCTATTTCCCTGGCCAAAGCCCAGTTATAAGCAAATCTTGAAGCACCTGCGTACTGAAACATCTTAGTTTTCTGTACATTGTTTGGTATCAGCATTACTTTTATGGCTTTTACCATCTGTTTCCTCCTGTATCAGTTCACGGATAAGTTTCTTAGCTTTATTCGCTCGTTCTCCCTGTAATTTACAACTGAATACTGTGATTATCTGAACCAGATCTTCAACAAGTTCCTGCTGTTCGGATTTTTCAGTATTATCAATAATCTCAATCTCACAATTATAAAGTAAAGCGATATATTCTATCAGCTCAAAACCAAATCGCAATAATTACCTGGTTGAGTTGCTCATCAGAATAATATCTATAGCCACTTACTGTAGTATGATGCGGATGAAGTTTTCCATTGGCATCCCAATTTCGTAATGTCTGGGCAGATACGCCTATAATTTTTGAAAATTCTTGTATAGAATAATATTTACTCAAAGTATCAACTCCTTTCAATAATATTCTACTCTAATATCTTATAAAACTAAACATGTGCTTATATAATTTTATAATATATTTAACTGCTAACAACCTTCCAGTACATCCTCAATCGCTTCTGCTGCATCTTCCAAAGCATCCAGTGCCTCGATCAGAACATCCACATTTCTGCTGCCGCTTTCTTTCTCCTCGTATTCATCGATAAGCTCTGCAAATTGATTTTTCAGTTCTTCCATATTTTCATACAGTTCATTTAATTTTTCTTTTCTCTCAGTTGCTGAAGACAGATTTACAATTTTAGACATGTGAAATATCTCCGTTTTTTTCATTTTAATTTCCATTTTCTGCATTTGCAGATCAGATTTTATGCATTACCTACAGTGCAGACATAAACTTCTGATTTCGTTATCTAAAAAAAATTATAGCATCATTGTATTTCTATGTCTATGTTTCTCTTATACGTTTTGACTATATTTTGTCTTTCATAATTGCCGTTCTTGTTTTAAGTTTTCAAGCAACAGATCAAAAATTTTCTTTCCTTATCTTAACTTTACAATGTTTCCTGTAGCAGGTAATGCCATAACTTACAATATTCTTCATCCCGTCACTCTTTAACCTTGCCGCATACTGACGTTGTTCAATCTATTTCAGAGCCTCTGTACAAGCCGCCTCCAGTCTGTCTTCCTGAGCATATTTCATCTCGATCACCACTCCGACACGATTCTGTGGAACTTCCAGCAAAATATCACTATAACCTTCACCAGATTCTATATTCGACCAGACAGCCCAGTTCTCCATATGACTTAACAGTCCCAGCAGAATTTTCGCCTCCTGCATTATCAGATTTCGCGAGCAAAAGGTTTCTTAATATAAATAAATCTCTTAATTTTATTTTATATAATGATAACATGAAACCTTTTTAGCGTAAAACAGGAAAGTTACTGTTCACTCCGTGCCCAGTAACACTGCCAGTGAACAGCAGCACAGGAAACCTCCTAACTATTCCAAGCAGGAATTATTTACGTTAGAATACAATTATACAATATCGATATCTTACACAAAGGAGTGCCATCTATGGACATCCAACAAATTCAATACTTCCTCGAAGTCGTCCACAGCGGAAATTTCTCTGTGGCGGCGGAGAATTTATATACGACTCAGGCATCTGATTGAATCGTTCCGAACGAACTTTAAACTGATAATAAAATGAATCATCTTTGCTGTCCAACATACTGTAATCTTCCAATTCCAGAAAGGTATCAGGAAAATATCAGAAAATCATCAAGATACCAACGGAAGTACATAAGTCACCCAGAACCATGACATCGGCATGACCAGCACCATAGCCGGTATCATATCCGCAGTCGGGAAGTTTTTCAGTTTCACCATACGGAATCCTGTTGCAAGCATCAGAAATCCACCACAGGCTTTAAAGTCATTGATCATCCCCGGTGTTGTCAGCGGGAAAATCGCCGTTGCCGCAAAAAACAGAATCAGGAAAATAATCACCTGCGGAATCGCGATCATGCATACAACCATTCCCAGACTGCATGCAAAGATCGCCGCTGTAAATAAATCCAGAATAGATTTGGAAATCAATACAGAATGATCTCCACTCATACCGGATACGATAGAACCATAAATTCCGGTTCCGCTGGCACAGAACAATACGATAATTGTCACTAAAGTGTTCATAAATTCATCTTCAGACATTTCAGAATTTGAATTCTTGATAAATTTGCTGATCACTCTCTGCATTGCACCTGCACCGACATTGATTTTTTCCCCAAGATGAATCGCAAGACCGATTCCTGTTCCGATTACGATGGAAAAAATAACCGCCGGCATATTTTCCATCAGGCCGATAGTACTGATTCCCATTCCCATAGAACATACACTGAACACCAGGGTAATGTCTGCCTTGAATTTCGGACTTAACTTATGTCCCATAAGGGCACCCAGGATTCCTCCTATAACTACGGATAATTCGTTGATAATTACTCCAATAGGCATAGTTTTTTTCTCTCTCCTTTACCTGATTTCAGGCAAATGCCGTTTTTTTGACATCTGCCTGAAGCTTTTTCTTATTATTTAAAACATATCCGGCAGCCAGTGTTTCGGATTTATGTCCATAAACTGAGTTCTCTGGAAACGATCTTTCTAATTGAACGTTACAGTGCAGTCAAAGATTGCCTTGCATGCCACACCACGTTCGCGTATTCCCGGGTGATAAGCCGGATTGTTGGACGGATCCAACGGATGACATTGTACACCAGGAACCGTGATCAGGTCAACATAATAGCGGATTCTGTTTTGAAGCTATATTGATCTTTTAGTTTATTGGGCAGCAACTGTCTGATGCAGAAATCGTCTGCCTCCTTATTGCCTGCTGTCCCGAAAGCCCCGGCAAGGTAAGCAGTAAGGGTAGCGTTTGTTGTATCATCCGCAATCTTTCCTGCAATGATATCATACCTCGCCATTTCACGTTCAACTTCGATAAACATTTTTTCTTTCGATGAGCTGCAATGCAATGTAACCAGTCTACATCTGCATTTTCAAAAATATGCGTTTCAAGATTTCCTGAAAGTTTGAATTCAAAAGTCGAAATATATCCGAACTTCTGTCCCTCTTCAATTGTTCCTGTTACGATTGCTTTGGCTATAGAGGTTCTTAAAAACTTTCTGCCTGCTCCTTGGATGTGGTTAAATAAAATCCCTGCCCAAAATCTTTTCTCTTTGCACATTTGGCAAGTTCTGGCTCTTTTACTTCACAATAGCTTCCATGATAGAGAACAAATCCGTCTTTTAACTCAAGCACTAATCTCTATCCCCTTTCCTTGCAAAATTCAGTAATATCTTCAAGCACAGCTTCATCGCCTTCACAATGAAAAATCCCATAACATTTTTCTATATATCCAAGAACATCAGCTTCTTTAAACAAGTGGATAATCTGTTCAACAGGTAAATGCCACTCTTTTGAAGCACCCGAACTTTTCAACTCAAGAAGTTCCATAACTGCACTTCTTCCAAATATTCCATCAAGTCCAAACTTCTCAAAGAGTCTATGGATATAGGCAGTCGTTTTTACTGAAAAATCGCTTCCTTTTTCGGAAAGTATATTTTCAATGTCCACTTTTATATCTCGAATGTCCACTTTTGCATCTAACATTCCACTTATGTCAACTACCCATCACCTAAAGGTAATGGGCTTGTAACTGCCCAGTCGTAGTAACGGCTTACGCCTCCGACCTTTTATCCCCAATAGGCATTGCTGCCTAAAGTGGCGTTACATCATTGGGTGGTTGACAGCACCCTTTGTAGCAGAGTTTACTCTGTTACAACTGTATTAGGTACTTGGCTATCAGCAAGATAGTTTATTCCCATACGATACAGATTCATAGCTCCAATACGGTCATCATTAGACGTATAACCGCAGTTTTTGCAAGTAAACAAATGTATTTTCTTATTACGATTAGACTTTTCAGTATGTCCACAAGCAGGACAGCATTGACTGGTATAACGAGGACCCACCTTTATTACAGAAGATTGATTCTGCTTCGCTTTGTAAATCAGCTTCTGCTCAAGGTCATAAAAAGACCATGATACAGAAACATAGCGGTCTTTTGTTTTGACACGTTCTGTAACATTGCGAATACCAGTCAAATCTTCTACTACAAAGAGAGTATGCTTTGGATTACCGGTGGCGAGTGCCTTCGATACCTGATGGTTAATATCCTGCATCCAACGGTTTTCTCGCTGACCGATAGCTTTTAGTCTTCGCCTTGAGGATGGCGTATGTCGCATTTGAAGTTCTTTACGAAGCCTGGAATAATTAGCCCGTTTCTGTTTAATAGCTTTACCACTAACAAATCCAGACTTATGTTTGCTGTCATAAGTTGCAACAACAAAGTTAATACCTCTGTCAATACCTACAACATTACAAATATCAGAAATATTACTTTCTTCAACCTCATAGGTAACTGGTATATGCAGATAGTATTTACCATGTTTATTTACAAGTTTGGCAGTACCAAACTTGTAAATAGAATGGTTAACCAAATACCACAAACAACTACTACAAGGCTCTATTGCTGATGATGTGAAACAAAAGATTCTCGATATAGCTAATACTTGTGGCTACGAAATAATTGCTATGGAAACAGACAAAGACCATATACATTTTTGTTAAGTTATGATGCAACGGATAGAGTATGCGACATTGTTAAAATTGTAAAGCAGGAAACAACATACTACTTATGGCAAAAGTATAATTCGGTCTTATCAAAACAGTATTGGAAAAAAAATATTTTGGTCAGATGGTTATTTTGCTTGTAGCATTGGAGAAGTGTCATCAGCAACTATACAAAAATATATTGAGAGTCAGGGATAATAGATAACGATTTACAAAGCTCCTCCCACCGCCTAAAGGCAGTGGGTTTCCGCCCATGACAAACGAAAATTCCTTAAATGGGTCTTTTTCCATATCCACTACCTCTCTTCATAGTTTTAACTCAATCTTTTCTATTCCAATTGGAAGTTTTTTTATCCTGCCATCTTATATCCGCTTCCATTTGTAAAGCATACCTTCTTATTATCCGTCTTATTACTGTTTATAATAGCATGAATCCTATCTCAATTCCATAAAATAATGTAGTCTCTGTCATATCTACAAGGCAACAAAAAAGCTTTCATCTTCCAGCAGTATGCACTATTCCAACCGATAACACTGTTTACTGACAACCTGTTACTATCGCAAGTGACAGTGACAAACGAAGCAAAATATATAATAATATGATTGAAATACTTGCAGAAAATATTAACAGAAAGGGAAGGTGATGAAAATTATGAAGATATTGAAGAAAGCAGGAGGGATTCTCCTTTTAATAATCGGAATATTCTTTTTTGTATCTGCTTTGAAGATGATCTTTGTGGATAACCCCAAAACAAAAGCAGCTCTGAAAGACGCAGTTTACGTTGATGCAGCAGATACGATCGACCCGGAAAACGATGGAAAAACAGTCATTGTATGCGGCACATTTGAGCAGACTGAACCGGCACATGATGATGAACTTGGACTGGACTTCGACAGCATCCGCATTTCGAGTTCAAAACAGACAATGAAATTAACAAAATCTTCTTCCAAAAAGAAGGAGGCAATGACTGACGACGAAAAGAAATATGGCGTTCTGGAATGGAAGTCATCTTTCAGCAGCATGCCGGTATCCGGCCAGGGGAAAATTGGAAATTATGCACTTTCGCAGGATTTTATTGATGATATTGTGCTGACCAAAACCTGGGAAGATTACGATAAAGCAGCATTATCATCTGCCGGTTATACATACGTACCGGATAACACCTACACACAGAAGCATTTTATAGAACCATCGAACCAGACGACACGTTCACATAAAGAATATGATGTTCGTTATTATTATTCTGCTGCTGATTTCCAAACAGGGCAAACCGTAACCGCTATCGGCATACAGGACGGACAGACTCTCAAATCCGCACCTGGAATCACAGAGAATCTGATGAAAAATAAACTTGACCGTGATGAAGCAATCAAACAGGGCGGTACCCCAGGTGTAGGATCCCAGATCTTTTCCGTTGTTTCCTCATTGCTGTTAATATTGGGAGGATTCCTTCTTATTGTATTATAGAAATAAATGTAAAAAGAGGATATTGCTGAATCATCAAATCAGATGGTTGGGCGATATCCTCTGTGACATACTCCGTATCCAGCCTTTTACTTTTCAATTCTAAGCATACGATATCCAATGCCAATATGGGTCTGGATGTATTGCACCCCATTTTTCTCAGGCTCCAGTTTTTTTCGCAATGTTGCCATAAAAACTCTGAGAGAAGCAACGTCATTATCCGAACACCGTCCCCAAATCTGCTGGGTAATATAGGTATGTGTCAATACCTTTCCCACATTGCGGGACAAAAGACAGAGCAGCTTATATTCTATAGGTGTCAGATGCAATTCCTCTCCCTTCAGATATGTACAGCCTGCCGTATAGTCTATCTTTAATCCACCATTCTCAAAAACAGAGTTTTCTATCTGCTCTCCGCTCTGCATAACCGCAAGTCTCCTCTGGGTGACACGGATACGCGCAAGTAATTCCTCAACAGAGAACGGTTTCGTAATATAATCATCCGCTCCTGCATCCAGCGCCTCTATTTTATCTGTGTCCTCACTTCTGGCGCTGATCACAATAATCGGCATGTTCGACCAGGTACGGATTTTTTTTATCACTTCTACCCCTTCCATATCAGGAAGCCCCAGATCCAGAAGAACAATATCCGGATTGTGGGACGAAGCTTCCAGAATAGCTGAAGATCCGTTTTCTGCAGTCAGATATTTATAGTCATGTGTTTTTAATGTAGTAACGATCAGATTGCGTATGGGTCTGTCATCTTCAACCACCAGAATTAATGTTTTATTCATTTAATGTCACCTCGCTTAAGGGTAAAGTAAAAGTAAAATTGCATCCATGAGGATTATGATCTGTCAGAACCAGGGTTCCTTCATGTGCTTCTATAATAGAGCTGCAAAGTGCCAGTCCAAGTCCCAGACTTCGTTGACTATCCGCAACTGTTGTTTTCCCTGTATAAAACATCTCAAAAATATGTGACTTCATTTCTTCCGGAATTCCCGGGCCATTATCTTCCACACTTATCTGCGCTTTCCCATCTGTTTTCGTTCCCCGAATACAGATCACAGAACCCGGTGGTGTATATTTTATTGCATTGTCAACTAAATTTACCAGAACCTGCATAATAAGACGTACATCCATACGTGCAAGAACAAGTTCTTCGCAGTCTGTCACAATTTTATAATCATCATGTTTCCGGCTGATATGCCGCAGGGATTCTGCAATCACCTCATCCAGAAGCTGGTCTGTAAATTTAAATTTCAGTCTTCCGTCATTCAGTCTGGTAATGGAAAGCAGATTCTCCACAACTCCGATCAGCCATTCAGAATCATCATAGATATCGCTATAAATCTGATGTTTTGTAGCTTCGTCCAGACGGTCGCTATTGCCAAGCAACATATCTGCATTACCGGAAATGGAGCAAAGCGGCGTACGAAGATCATGCGAAATCGCCCGAAGAAGATCTGCCCGCAGCTGTTCATTTTTGGCCATAACTGCATTTTTTTCTTTTTCTAATGCATTTTTCGCATTTTCCATTGCAAGCGCACATTCATTTATTACAGACAACAGGATGCTGTATTCAAAAGAGTCCAGTGTTTCTTTTTGCAATGGTATCCCGATCACACCGTAAACATTATCCCCGCTCCGGATTGCCAGATATAAACATTTAGCCTGAGGAAAATGGTGTGTGGACGCACCGGCATGCTGCCTGTTTTCACAGACCCATCTGGCTATCTGCTGCTCTTCTGGTATCAAAAAATCTTCTGTGTCCTCTTTTTCCCCGGAAAAAAGCTTTCCTTCTGATAAAGTTCCGTTTTCTACTACATATGCTGTAATATTGCGGTTTAACAGGCGGAGAAGCTGTGTACAGGTAACATCAAGAATCTCTGTTTCTCCTTTTGCCTTTTGCAGCAGACGGTCTGTATCGAACAGAATCTGTGTACGAAAAGCAAGCTGTACAGACAGCTTTGCATGTGTTTTCAGCTTTGCTGCAAGTGCTCCCGTAAGTACGGATGAAATAAGCATTATAAAAAATGTCACCAGATAACCCACCGCATAGGTTTTAAAAGACATCCTTGGTTCTGTCAGAAAAAAACAAAATAAAAATACACTTAAGAAAGAGCCTGCCACACTGCAAAGATAACCATCTGTCACAATCGAAGTAAGCAAAACCCCCAGAATATATATGGTTACAATATTCGTATCCGTAAAATTCAGTTTCTGAAACAACAGACCAATTAAAGTGCATACCACAAATATAAATACCGTCAGAAAATAATCCTTTGCAGACGGTTTTTCCATAGACCATGTGAATGACCGTTTCTGATGATTCACATTTTTTAAACTCATCCTGTCCCCCACCTTTTTTACTGTTTTGAAAATTATATCATGGGGCTGTGTTGTGGTCAAAAGTCTTTTTTACTATATGCGGAAGCACTTCTGAAGAGCTCTGTATTCTCCCAGCACCAGTAATTTACTATTCTCTTCCAAATACGTATCCGGAGAAATTGCAATATTAAATTCTCCTTCATTTTTTACCGCCAGAATATTAATATTGTAACGCTTTCTGATATCCAGTCCGCCTACAGTTTTTCCAGTCCATTCCTCCGGCACTTCTACCTCAAAAATCGCATGGGAAGCATCCACCTCCATATAATCAAGGATATGATCATCTGTGTAACGGATAGATGCCCATTTTGCAACCTGCTTTTCCGGATAAACCACCTTATCTGCACCATTGCGTAAAAGAAATTTTTCCTGGACATCACGTTCAGCTCTGGATATTACCAGTTTTGCTCCCAGTTCTTTCAGAAGTGAAGTGGTCTCAAGAGAATTCTGAAAGCTTCCTCCAATAGTCACAAAACAGATATCGTAGTTTCCAATTCCAAGGGATTGTAAAAATTCAGCATTGGTACTGTCCCCGATCTGGGCGTTAGTCACAAACGGAAGCACTTTGTCCACCCTTTCTTCATTCCAGTCAACTGCCATAATTTCATGCCCAAGCTGATTCAGCTGCATGGCAATATGTCTTCCAAATCTTCCAAGTCCAATAATCAATACATTCTTCATGATATTACTTTTCTCCTTCTCATCCAACTGTGATTTTCTCCAGAGGAAGCTTTGCATTTCCCTTATTTCTTCCTGAGAATACTGCATAAATCAGGGTCAGGCCGCCTACACGTCCCAGATACATCAGTATGATCAGCACAACTTGTGAAAAAACATGAAGTCCCGGTGTGACTCCCAAGGTCAGACCTACCGTGCCCACAGCTGAAGCTGCTTCATACAGACAATCCAAAAGGGGAAGACCTTCGTATACGCTGATTGCAACACCTCCACAAAAGAATAATGTAAAATAGAGCATAGCTATTGTGGCTGCATTTTTTATCACATGATACTCCAGTCTTCGTCCAAAAGCCCCTGCATTTTCCTGACTGCGAAAGGTTGCAATTGCATTTAAAATCAGTACCGTAAAAGTGGTTGTTTTCATTCCTCCTGCTGTAGAACCCGGCGAACCACCGATCAACATTAACAGTATCATAACCGCTTTTGATGCCTCGCTCATCTCTGAAATGTCTATGGTATTAAAGCCGGCAGTTCTTGTAGTTACCGATTGAAACATGGCAGCTAACAGGCGTTCTCCCGCAGGCAGGTTTTTCAGATCACAGGCAAAGAAAAAAAATGCCGGAAAAACAATCAGGCATACAGTAGTCATGAGAATAATCTTGCTTTGCATGCGGTAACGTTTAAAATTCATTTTATTCCTATAAATATCATCCCAGGTAAGAAAACCAATTCCTCCTGTAATGATCAGCAGCATAATTACCACATTTATAAGGATATTTCTGGAATAGCCCGTCAGAGACGGAAAGGCATTATCTGCTGTTCCCAGAATGTCAAATCCTGCATTACAAAAAGCAGAAACAGAATGAAAGACTGCCATCCTGATTCCCTTTAAGCCATAATCTGATGCAAAAACCGGCAGCAATAACATAGCTCCTGCTGCTTCAATCAAAAGAGTCCCCTTTAAAATGAACCTTGTCAGTCTGACGATTCCTCCAACTTTAGGTGCTGAAATTGCATCCTGCATTGTACTTCTTTGCATGAGAGATATTTTTTTCCCTGAAAGAAGCGAAACCGCTGCCGCTACGGTTACTACTCCAAATCCACCTATTTGTATAAGCGCAAGAATAACCGTCTGTCCGAACACAGACCAGTAACTTCCGCTGTCCTTTAATACAAGTCCCGTAACGCATACTGCTGAAGTGGCTGTAAAAAGTGCCTCATGAAATGGCGTCGGCACTTTCTCTAAAGAAGAAACCGGAAGCATCAGCAAAATACTTCCCAAAAGGATCACACCTGCAAATCCCAGAATAATCAGCTGAAAAGACGTCAGGTGTTTTTTCTTACACATTTTTTCCGGCATAAATGATCATAACTCCTTACTAATGATTCTATAGCAATATCTTCATAATGCGTTTTATTATATACAATTGCTTTCAAAGATAGTATAAAAGTCTATGATTCCGTATTAAGATTGTATAAAGACAGTCAGCACTTTTACCCAAGGCCGGATCTTCGACACTTGTTCAATCATAGAATCCTTACAAACCGCAGAAATACGGCTTTTTTTATGTCAAATTTTGCATTTATTTTTGTTGTATGGTGTTGTATTTATGCAAAACAAGTGATACAATACTGCGCATGAAACCGTTATAAGATCGAAGACTGTTTTCGCGTGATAAAAACAAATTTCTCTGCACGTCCGGTCTTTCATCAGAAGCGTGAACGTATCATTGCCCATTTCATGATCTGTTACACTTCACTGCTCATTTATCGACTGATGGAGAAAAAGCTGGAAATGTATGGTACTCATTGCACAACAGACAATCTGATAGAAACTTTAAACAGTATAGATGTGGCAAATATCGAGGATATGTGCTATATGTCAACCTACACCAATTCTCAAATATGTACTGCCCTGAATGCGATAACCGGGCTTGATCTTGATAAAAAATACTATCTGCCAAAAGAACTGAATAAAAAAATCAAAAAAATTTCAAGGTAGTATTTCCATACAACATTTTTTTAACCATACAAAAGCGGCAGAACCCCAATAAAATCAATGGATTCTGCCATTTTATTCTTCATCAACTGTCGAAAACGGGACTATACAGTATCTGACTTCATATATCAAACTCATTTTTAGAAATACCTTTTTTCATTACCAATATTGTTGGCATCTGTTAATTATAACTTTCCAAAAATAAAGAAAAACGCGCACAAGCCAAATGCGCATTTTTTCTTTATTTCTTCTTTACTTCTCTTCACTTCAGCACAAAATCCCTCAACTCATCCCTCTTCCTCACATGCAGCTTATCAAAAATATCCGTCAGGTAATGTTTGACAGTATTTAGTGAGGTTCCGAGGTGGTCGGCGATTTCCTGGTTGCTCCAGTTGCTATAGTTCCGCCAGTGCAATATCACGAAAGTTTTTATCCTTGAAGCTCTCCGCTTTTTCTAATGCGTGTCCTGGCTCAAATGTTGAATTTATCAGCGGTAATACTGTGTTTTCGTCCATTTTCTTTCGTTTCTTCTATATCCTTTCCTAGAGTGTGTCTGAAAAATCATTCCCACACTCAGACATATTTTTATTTTTGCTTATCTTTTATCCTATCATTTCTATTATTATCCTGACATTATTTCTGTTCTTCTCTTGTCTCTTCCTGATAGACATTAAATCCGTCTCTTCCGCTCTGCTTGGTCTTGTACAGTGCGATGTCTGCCTTCTTATACAGGTCAAGATATCCCGTTCCATGTTCCGGGGCAAAGGAGATTCCGACACTGATGGTCACATTCTCTCCGTTCATTTCTGCGAAAGGAAGATTCTCCATTTTCTGCAGCAGATCCTCGATTCTCGCAACAGCACCTTCTTTATTCTCTGTTTTCCGCATAAATACTATGAACTCATCTCCGCCGATACGGCCTATGATGTCGCCCTCGCGGAAATGCGCCTGAAGAATCTGTCCAAACTGCTGGAGGACTTTGTCTCCTACGGCGTGCCCGTATCTGTCATTGACATATTTAAAACGATCCACATCCATGATCACAAAGGTTCCCGGTTCCTGTGGATGCTTCTGCAGCACATCATTGATTTTCTCTTCTGTGCTTCTTTTATTATAGGCATTTGTCAGCGCATCCGTCTCTGCTGCCTTAAGGAGCTGCATATTTCTGGATTTTGTTTTATGAAAAATATACAGAATCAGCAGACATACCATGATGACAAATCCTACGGTAAATATCAGTTCATACCATCGAATGAAATCGTAGGACTTCTGCGCTTTTGAAACCGGAATTACATAACAGATCATCCAGTCATTCAGTCCCATACCGGTATAGGCCAGGTAACGGTCTGAACTGCGGTCATTTCCGTTTCGCATTATCATCATACCATCTGTACCCGTTGTAAAATCCTTCTTTACCTTCCCAAGAGAGGACCCGCCAAGCATTGTCTGATCATCATAAAATCTGAAAAAATTATCTCCATATGTAATCTTGTGATAGGTCAAATCTCCGTCATAAGCAATAATCTCACCATTGCCGGTAGTTATCAGTGTATATCCGACATCTTCAAAGAAATCATTAAAGAGCATATGGCTTAATGAAGTTACATTGTAGGAACCGCAAAGGATTCCGATTACCTCTTCATCTTTCCATACCGGTACGCCCAGAACCACTCTGGTTTCCTGATCTACACTGCTCTCCAGAGGATCACTCAGCGTTTCTTTTCCCCTGATTGCCTCTTTGAAATATCTTCTGGCAGATACATTTTTCGTCACCCCGTTGTCATAGTGGGCAGTTCCATCCGGTTCTATCAGCGCCGTCCTCTCCAATGCCGTTTCTTCAGCAAGAGCATCCAGCATCTCCATATTTGCATCCGACAGCAGATTGTCAGACTTTCCTATCTCTTTTGCAATGCCATTCAGATATCCGTAATGAATGTCCAGAATAGATTTTACGTGTTCACTTTGTCTTGAAACATTTGTCACAATTGTTTTCTGTGACCTCTTCTCAATAGAACTCTGTACGCCCAGCAAAAATATGACCAGACTTACACCTACTGCACATATAAAGATGAGAACTGCCTTTACATATGCTGTTGTTTCATTTTTCTTTTTCTTCCTTGTTGCCATCTTTTTGCACCTCACATTTTTCCATTTTGTTACTTTCACACACACTATCCTGATCCTTATTCCAACTTAATATCTGGCAAAACTCCACAGAATAATTTTTTATCGGCGGAGCATTTGAATGAGGCAATGCGGCAGCATCGTCAACTGAATACAATACTATCCTGTAAAAAGCAGACAATCAGACGCCAGACAAACATGTTTACACACTTAAACATATTTGTCTGACAGATAAACATCAGAATATCTCTAATATAGCAAAAGCAGCGCAAAAAATCTATATATTCAGGCCTGTTTCTTTCACAAATTAACGTAAAAAAATGACAGAGTTCCATTTTTTTGAAAATCTGTCATTTTTAAGTCCTGTACAGCAGTATTCTATACCAAATAACAGCCCCGCAGTTTATCAGAAGGGGCTTGCACCCCTCCTGATACAAGCAAATCCCCACCCCCAGCTTATTGCTCTTCACAACCTCCGCAGGGGACTTACTTGATTCGGTTAAATAAGCTTCACAATGTCATTATACATGACAAATACCATCAATGCCATCAGAAGCATCAGCCCGGCGAAGTGTATGGAACCTTCCACTTTTCTGTTGATCGGTTTTCTGCGTATTGCTTCGATAATAAGAAATACCAGACGTCCTCCGTCCAATGCCGGAAGAGGCAGGAGGTTCATTACGCCAAGGTTTGCAGAGAGAAGAACTGCCATATTGAGCATATTCATCCACAGGATCATCGTTCCCTCGCTCTTGCTTTCCTCATAGGTCGTTCCAATCGCATCGACCACACCGACCGGACCGCTTAAGTCTTTCATCCCAAGTTTGCCTGTAACCAGTTCTTTCAGGCTGAGGATTGTTGTGCGGACCATGTATTTTACTTCTACTGCGCCGTATCTGATCACATCCAGACCTTTGGCTTTCTCGCAATATACGTTATACGTAAATCCTGATTCTGCCGTGCGGTACTCTTTTGGAGTAACCGTGATATCGTATGTCTTTCCATCTCGTTTATAAGCTAATTCTACCGGAGCTCCTGTCAGAGGATTCTCCTGTATATATTTCTGATAGTCTTCTGAATTGGAGATCTCTGTTCCATTGATCGAGGTGATCACATCTCCGGCCTGAACACCTGCTGCCTGTAATGGCATTCCGTCCATCACAGATTCCACTGTCATGGCAGAAGCATCGTCACCATTGAAGTTGCAGCCCAGAAGATATCTCACATTTGTATCCGATTTATAGGAAATATCCATCTTCTTTCCGTCACGCTTAACAGTCAGATTGATGGTGTCTCCCTCTTTCAGTTCATTCAGATAGGAATACACATAGAGATCTTTTCCCAGGTCAATGTGATATCCCTGATAGCTGGTGATTATGTCGCCTTCCTTCAGTCCGGCTTTCTCAGCGGCAGATCCTTCCGTTACGGAAAGCACTCTGGACGGCTCATATCCCACAGCTCCTACAATGATCACAGACAGTACAAATGCCATGATAAAGTTAAAGACCGGTCCGGCAGCAACCACTGAGATCCTGCCCCACACCGATGCACTGTTAAAAGTTCCCGGCTCATTCTCTATATCCGTATCCTCTCCCAGCATGGCACAGGAACCGCCGATAGGAAGAAGTTTCAGCGAATATCTGGTACCGTTTTTCTCCGTACTCAGCAGTCTCGGTCCCATCCCAAGAGAAAACTCTGTAACTACGATCTTATTCAGCTTTGCAAAGAGAAAATGTCCCAATTCATGGAAGAGAATGATTGCACTGAATATGAGGATTGCAATAATAATTTTCAATCTACCACCTGCTTTCGATCCATTGATAAGTTTCTTTCTCGATTTCCAGGATCTGGTCCAGATCCGGATCAACAACTGCCGTATGTCTGCTCATAGACTGCCCGATAATCTCATAAATATCCAGAAAGCTTATCTTTTTCTGGAGGAATTTACGTACCGCCAGCTCGTTTGCCGCATTAAAGACGGTCGGCATGCTGCCGCCTGTCTGCGCCGCTTCGATAGCCATCGGAAGTCCCTTAAATGTCTCTCTGTCGGGTTCTTCAAAGGTAATCTGTTTCAGCATATGGAAGTCAAGTCTGTCGCCTTTTAAGAATCTCCGGTCCGGATAGCATAATGCATACTGGATCGGGAGTCTCATATCAGGTGTTCCAAGCTGTGCGATCACTGCACCGTCCTCAAATTCCACCATAGAGTGAATGATGCTCTGTGGCTGAACCACTACCTGAATATGATCCAGATCTACATCAAAAAGCCATCTCGCTTCCATAACCTCCAGACCTTTATTTACCAATGTAGCAGAATCGACTGTAATCTTCTGTCCCATTACCCAGTTTGGATGCTTCAGGGTATCTTCCAGAGTTACTTTCTCAAGGTCAGCTGTTTTCTTTCCGCGGAAAGGACCGCCGGAGGCAGTGATCAGCAGTTTATGTATCTGCTCTCTCTTCTCTCCGTGAAGCGCCTGGAAAATTGCGCTGTGCTCGCTATCTACCGGCAGAATCTGTACACTAAACTGCTTTGCCAGCGGCATGATCAGATGACCTGCTGTCACCAGTGTTTCTTTATTTGCCAATGCAATGTCCTTGCCTGCAAGGATTGCTTCCATGGTAGGTCTGATTCCGATCATTCCCACGATAGCTGTGACCAGAATATCCGATTCCTGCATTCTCGCAAGTTCGATCAGACCGCCCATCTGGCTTACGATCTTTACATCCAGATCCCGTACTCTCACCGCCAGATCTCTGGCTGCTTCTTCTTTCCATACGGCAACCAGTTTCGGGTGAAATTCACGAATCTGTTTCTCCAGCATTTCCACATTGCTTCCTGCCGCAAGGCCGACTACTTCCAGGTCTGCGTTTGCACGTACCACATCCAGCGTCTGTGTTCCGATTGAGCCAGTAGAACCTAATATTGCTACTTTTTTCATATATACCTCTTTTTCTTACTGTCAGTTAACAATTATCCCAAATCCAATCATATCTCAATCATAACAATAGAAAGAAAATAGATTACCGGTGCGGTGAAGATCACGCTATCGAATCTGTCGAGGATTCCACCATGACCCGGGATTAGTTTTCCATAGTCCTTGATTCCCTGGTTTCTCTTGATTGCAGAAGCTGCCAGATCACCTACCATGGAGATGAGTGCTCCGACTGCACAGATCACTGCATATTCCAGCATCGGTCCCTGCGTTGCCGCTGCATAGATCACACCCAGAAGTGCAGCTCCAACTACACCGCCGACTGCACCTTCCACTGATTTCTTCGGGCTTAAGATTGGTGCCATCTTATGCTTGCCGATCAGCATTCCCACGCAGTAAGCACAGGTATCACAGCCCCAGGAACACAGGAAAATCAGCCATACATGGAACTTTCCGCCCGGAAGGCATCTGGTAAGGTAAATAAATGACAGCATCACTGCTACATAAACAATTCCAAACAGCGCCGGCATCACCTGAGCTGCCTGATAAGCCGGATATGTGAATACATAGACAAACATGATCAGTACCAGCCCAAAAATAATTGCCAGAACACCATATCTTTCAAAGTCAAGCAGTACAGCCAGATAATAAAGCACTGCACCTATATATCCTGCTGCCGCCAGCAGATTCAGCTTCTCATCCTGCACCTTCATTACCTTATATAACTCTCTCATTCCGATGAGAGAAACAGCAAGAAGTGTGAAAAACAGCACATAGCCGCCGCTTATGATGGTAGCAAGCGCAATGATCACGAGCAGGATTCCGCTTAAGAGTCTTGTCTTAAACATCCTTTATTCCTCCTTTACTCCCCCGTATCTTCTGTCTCTCTGATTATATTTCTCAATGGCTTTTACCAGTTCTGCTTTATTGAAATCCGGCCATGCCACATCTGTGAAGTAGAATTCCGTATAAGCCATCTGCCATAACAGGAAATTAGAAAGACGTAATTCTCCGCTCGTACGGATCATCAGATCAGGGTCCGGGATTCCTGCGGTATCCAGATAATTGTCAAATACATGCTCGTTGATCTCCTCTGGCTTTACTTTACCGTCCACTGCATCCTGTGCCAGTTTGCGGATACCCCGGACGATCTCATCGCGGCTTCCGTAATTTAATGCGATCTGGAAATAAATCTCATCATATTTCTGGGAATACTCCTCCAGATGCACGATGCTGTCCTGGATATTCTGGTCAAATGCGGAGATTTCTCCGATCACGCGGACTCTCATCTTATTCTTGTCAGCCAGTTTGATACATTTCTTCAGATAGCTGCGAAACAGCTTCATCAGACCATCCACTTCTTCTTTGGAACGCTTCCAGTTCTCTGTGGAAAACGCATATACTGTCACGTATTTGACTCCCAGTTCTTTCATGTAATCGCAGACTGTCTCCAGATTGGCACAGCCCTTCACATGACCATAGCTTCTCGGCATTCCCTTGGCTTTCGCCCAGCGTCCGTTGCCATCCAGAATAATGGCGATATGATTTGGTACATTCATACTTTTTGTTTCCTTTTCCTGTTCTGTTATATTTTATGATACCAGAGTCACACATTCTGCACTGACTTTAAGAAAGTGAGACTGCAAAAACAGCCTGGCTGCGGGACAATCTCTGATATCAAGTTGGCAAAAACAACAAGAGAGCCCGCATCATGGAGCTCTCTTTTTCGTTTCCCTTATACGGTCATGATCTCTTTGCTCTTTGCATCCACTGCCGCATCAACTTCTTTAATATATTTGTCTGTGCTCTTCTGGATCTTATTCTCAAGCTCTTTGATCTCATCCTCGGACACATCCTGTTTTGCAAGTTTCTTATATGCATCGTTTGCATCACGACGGATGTTACGGACTGCAACTTTGGCACCTTCACCTTTTTTCTTAACATCTTTTACAAGCTCTTTACGACGTTCCTCAGTAAGTTCCGGGAATACAAGGCGGATTACTTTACCGTCGTTGCTTGGGTTTAATCCAAGGTCAGAAGTAAGGATTGCTTTCTCGATTCCTTTGATCAGGCTGGATTCCCATGGCTGGATCTGAATCATACGGGCTTCCGGAACAGTGATGTTTGCCACCTGCTGTAATGGTGTCGGAGCTCCGTAATAATCCACTGTAAGTTTGTCAAGGATATGCGGGTTTGCACGTCCTGCACGGATCGTAGCCAGTTCACCCTCAAGGCTTACCAGTGTTTTTTTCATTTTCTCTTCATATTTCTGAATTCTTTCATCCATTAGGTTAGTCTCCCTCTTTTATAGATTTTATTATTATACAATAACTTTTGTTCCGACGAATTTGCCATGAACGGCATTGATAATGCTGTCTTTCTCATCCAGTGCAAATACCAGCATCGGCATCTTCTGTTCCATACACATGATAGATGCAGTCAGGTCCATCGCTACCAGTTTCTTCGCAACTACTTCTTCGATGGAAATCTCATCATATCTCACTGCATTCGGGTTTGTCTTCGGATCGCTGTCATAGATTCCGTCAACTGCTTTCGCAAGAAGAATCGCTTCTGCCTCGATCTCTACTGCACGAAGTACGGTTGCTGTGTCTGTGGAGAAGTACGGATGTCCTGTACCGCCTGCAAAGAATACGATCTTGCCCTGTGCGAAGCTCTTTTCCACTGCGTCTTTGGAATAAAGGCTTGTAAATGCGCCGCATACGAACGGTGTGAAAACCTCCGTCTTTAATCCGAGATATCTGCAGATATCAGATACGTAGATACAGTTCATAACTGTTGCAAGCATACCGATCTGGTCAGCTTTATTTCTGTCGATTGTCTCGCTGGTACGTCCTCTCCAGAAATTACCTCCGCCGATTACGATACCAATCTGCAGACCTTCCGCAGCGATCGTCTTGATCTGTTTCGCAACTTCAATAACAGTTGCCTCATCAAATCCGGTCTTCTTCTCACCGGCAAGGGCTTCACCGCTTAATTTTAATAATACACGCTTCATAATTAACTGTCTCCTGAAATTAATTTTATCGCAGATAACAAAATTTGCGATATGCTGCCTGTTTAACAAGCCAGATATCATGTTTCATCTTCTGCTATATTCGTATCTTTATTTTACCATATTCCGGCAACAATTTCATTACCATTTTCATCAACAGTAGTAGAAACTGTAAAATTGCTGTAATAGTGGAATCCGGTCTTGCCAGTCTCCGGGTCATCCTCATAGCTGCTGCCCTGTGGTGATCCACATGCACCCTCCAGCGCATCCAGTGACTGTCCGATGTACTGCTCCGCTGTAGAAATCATATCTCCGCCGTTTCCGTTATCTCCCGGATCATCATCGCCACCGCCGTTTCCGTTATCTCCCGGATCATCGTCTGAACCACCATTTCCGTTATCTCCGGAATTATCTGTACCGCCGTCGTTTCCGTTATCTCCATTATTATTCTGATCATCGCTGTTGTTATTGTTATCTGTTGACTCAGAATTATCTGTTGAATCTGTAGTATTGCTGCTATCTGTGGAATCAGAATCACTGTCATCTGTCATTCCCAGACGTTTCTTTACATCAGCAAGGGTAGATATCTCTTTCTTAGTTGTACCTGTCAGATATTTCGCATACGGAATCGAGTCATCACCTGTTCCATCCATGCATAATGTAATCTGTGAAATAGTTTTCAGCGGGATGTCGCGGAAGAAACATTCATTCTTCTCTTCATCTGTATAGGTGATGCGGATATCACAAGACGCTGTGCTCTTGTTTGCAGTTGTCTGTGTATCTGATGGCATATAATACAGGGCTTTATCCTTATCCTTCAGTGTAAACATACCATTGATAAGGTCTTCTCCCCATCCATCATCTTCTTCATCCTCATCGGAGCTGTCTTCGTCGCTTACATGTGTACGGATATAAAGTGCCTGAATGTCATCACCAGTATTATTTACAAATACCACCTTGGATGCTGTTGCAGTTTTCTCTCCCATCACATTCTTTATATCATCATCTGATGTCTGCTGCATATCTACCATGTCAACTGCCTTGGTAACCTCAGGAGTTGGCGTAGCAGTTGCCTGTACAGGCTCTGTCTCTGTCGTCTGTTTCTTACCACATCCGGTAGCGGCTACTGTCATTACCAACAGACCTGCCAGTATTAAATAACGTTTTTTCATATATATTCCCTCCTATATCCGGAATATCTTTTTTCTTTTAACATTTCCATTTTTTCAATTTCCTATTATTGCAGAGTATCGAAAACTTGTCAACCAAACGCATTCGGATTTCATACATTTTTTAGACTTTCGGATTTCGTGTTTCCTCTTTTTCATCTATTATGCCATAAAAAGAATCATTTCTTGTAATTAGCACATCTTTTTATAATCTGTTATTTATGCCAAATATAAAAGCAGCAGGAAATGCCATTATATTATTCTGGCGTTTCCTGCTATCTTTTAGTATATCGTTTCCTAAAACGATGTGCGGGATTATATGTTTACTTGTCAGTACAGATTCTTGACTTTAAAGTCTCTCTCTGCTTCTCTTCTCTGGTCTTTCTTCGCAATGTCCTGTCTCTTGTCGTAGAGCTTCTTACCTCGTGCCATACCGATTTCTACTTTTACCAGACTGTCTTTGAAGTAAACTTTCAGCGGTACAAGAGTCAGACCTTTTTCTTTCAGTTTTGCTTCTATCTTATTGATTTCAAATCTGTGAAGCAGGAGCTTACGGATTCTCAGCGGATCCTTATTAAAAATATTGCCTTTTTCATAAGGACTGATGTGCATTCCGTAAATGTAAACTTCTCCGTTCTCCACGCGGATAAAAGACTCTTTGACACTGCATTTGCCCATACGCAGAGATTTTACCTCTGTTCCTGCAAGGGCAATACCTGCTTCATAAGTATCTTCTATAAAATAATCATGAAATGCCTTTTTATTATTGGCAATCAGCTTCATTCCTTTTTTCTTTGCCATAATATCCTCCAAGCCATTTTTATTCAGTTATAACATATTTATACAAAAACTTCCAGACAGGAACTTTACTGTGATTTCATTTTGTCTGGCTCGGTTACTGTTCACAGGTAGCATCCCGCGAGGCGTTTTTTGTGAGCGAAGGTCACAGAAAACCCGGGACATACCGCGCGAATTTATGCGTTTAGCATAAATTCTGTGCATCGCGTAGCGTGTTACTGGACACGGAGAGAACAGTAACCTGGCTCGCGCTGCATCTTTTACATTGAGTAGTGTATAAATATCAAATAGCCTCTTTATTCCTCAATTTCATCATCTGTATCCCATATGTCAGAAACCAGCTCAAAATCCACTGTTTTCAGCATTTTGTCTGCATCTGCCACGCGAACACATACTTTATCTCCAAGCTTGTAAACCTTCTTTGTCATTTCGCCACGAAGTTCATAACTTTCCTGATCAAACACATAATAATCATCACGCAGTGTATTGACATGTACCAGACCCTCTACCGTATTCGGAAGTTCCACGTAAAGTCCCCATCCTGTAACGCCGGAGATGATTCCTTCGAATTCTTCCCCAAGATGATAAGACATATACTCTGCTTTCTTCAGCTTGTCTGATTCACGCTCTGCCTCATCTGCACGTCTTTCGCATACACTGGACTGTCTTGCAACCTCATCCAGAATCTCTTTGTAATGTTCGGTTCTGCCTTCACGCATCAGGCGGCCTCTTAAGTTATCTTTGATGATTCTGTGGATTTGTAAATCCGGATAACGTCTGATTGGTGATGTAAAGTGACAATAATATTTCGCTGCCAGTCCGAAATGTCCGCTGCATTCTGTTGTATATTTCGCCTGTTTCATAGAGCGAAGCACCAGGCGGCTGATCATTGCTTCATTTGGAAGTCCCTCGATACTCTCAATGATCTGCTGGATTTCCTTTGGTGTGATCTCTTCCTTTGCTTTCTGAATCTTCACTCCCTGATTATGAAGAAGTGTCAGAAGACTCTCTACTTTCTCCGGATCCGGATTATCATGAGTTCTGTATACAAATGGAATCTCCTCTGTGCAGTATTCCTGTGCCACTGTCTCATTTGCCATCAGCATGAAATCCTCAATAATCTTCGTTGCCACATTTGCCTCGTATGGTTTTACATCAATGGCTTTTCCTGCAGCATTGAGAATGATCTTGCTTTCCGGAAAATCAAAATCAATGGAGCCTCTGTGGTGTCGGCTGCTTCGGATGATCTCAGACAATTCTTTCATCATAAAGAACATCGGAATCAGTGCTTCATATCTCTTCTTCGCATCCTCGTCCGTATCTTCAAGAATGTTCTTTACATCTGTATAGCACATTCTCTCATCTACGTTAATCACTGTCTCTGCAATCTGATGAGAAACTACCTTACCTTTTTCATTAATGTCCATCAAACAGCTTAATGCCAGTCTGTCCTGTCCCTGGTTCAGGGAACAGATTCCATTAGAAAGGCGTTCCGGCAGCATTGGCACAACGCGATCTGCCAGATAAACACTGGTTCCCCGTTTCAGTGCTTCTCTGTCCAATGCACTGCTGTACTGAACATAGTTACTTACGTCTGCAATATGAACGCCAAGATGATAAATATCTCCCTCTTTTGACAGAGAGATGGCATCATCCAGATCCTTGGCATCTTCACCGTCAATAGTAACAGTCTGCAGATGTCTCAGGTCCAGTCTTCCATCTCTGTCAGCATCCAGTACGTGATCCGGAACTCTCTGTGCCTGCTTCTGTACTTTATCCGGAAATTCGCTTGGAATTCCGAAGCTCTTGACGATTGCCAGAATATCTGTACCCGGTGTACGGATATTTCCCAGATTCTCTTTGATCTTGCCTTCCGGGTTCTTATTTTTTGAACCATAATCTGTGATCGTTGCGATTACTTTATCCCCATTTTTAACTCCCGCAGCTTCTTTTCGCGGAATAAAAATGTCCTTGGAAAATTTCGGATTGTCACTGATCACAAACCCGAAGTCACGGTTCAGCTGATAAGTTCCCACAATCTCCGGCATGCCTCGTTCCAGCACTTTCACAACAACACCTTCCTGACGTTTGCCTTCTTTCTGTCCGTCAAGGATGATGATCCTTACCTTATCCTGATGCATAGCGGTTCCTGTGTAGGCTTCCGGGATAAAAATATCTTCGTCCTGTCCCTCAATTTCTACAAATCCAAATCCTTTCGGATGTCCGATAAAAGTTCCTTCTGCAGGAGTTCCTTCCAGATCTTCTTCACGATATCCGTCTCTTTCATCCCGAAAATCCCGTCCCCGATTCTTCCGGCGATCCTTCTCCCGATTCCACTCTTTATCTCTGTCTTTTTTCTTATTTTTACTGTCTTTATCGTTTTTATCTTTATTCTTCTTATCTTTCTTCTTTTTTCCGAAATCTGCTTCATACTCATCTTTTCGGTCATCATAGTGGCGGTCATCTTTTTTCTTCTTCCACTTTCCTTTGACCTTCTCGTATCTGCCTTTGTGGTCTACAGACACCTTACCTTCGTCACAAAGCTTATCCAGAACATCGTACAGATCTTTTTTCTCCTCTTTTGAAAGTCTCAGAAGAGAAGAAATCTCACGAAATCTCATTGGCTGATAAATGGGATCTCCCATCAGTTCAAGGACAAACTTCTTTCTGCGTTCTATATCTTTTCTACTCATCTTTCTCCTTTTATTTCATTATAAACAAATATTACCAGTGTACTGACCAATACTCAATTAACACCCCAGGAAGTATAACACTCATGCAATTCAAATGACACAAAAAACACCCTTGTACGTGACAAGAGTGTTTCCAGTTTCTTACTCAATTAACCAAGCATATTTAATGCTACAGATATTACAAAAAATAAAATTCCCATAATAGTGGTTGCCTTTACAAGTCCGCCCTCCATGGAACGTCCCTTGTTCTTACCCCAGTAAGTCTCTGCTGCTCCGGCAATAGAACCAAGTCCCTGCTGCTTGCCTTCCTGCATAAGAACTACTACTGTAAGAGCGATGCAATCTATTATGAAAATGATACTCAGAATGATCTTAACAATATGCATTTCGTTACACCTCCTAATCAACTGAGTTTCATTGTAACATAGCCGCAGAGGGATTTCAACCACATTTCCGAGTTTTTAACAGCTTTTTTCGCTCTTTTTAAAGGGATTTTCGTACACTGCAAGTTCTCCCAGCGTCTCATGGATTCGCAGAAGCTGGTTGTATTTTGCATTTCTGTCCGAACGGCAGGGAGCTCCTGTCTTGATTTGTCCGGCTCCTGTGGCAACTGCCAGATCTGCGATAAAAGCATCTTCTGATTCTCCGGAACGGTGCGAAATTACTGCTTTGTATCCTGCTTTTTGAGCCATTTCCACTGCATCCAAAGCTTCTGAAAGAGTTCCTATCTGGTTTACTTTTACCAGAATCGCATTGGCAGCTTCTAATTTGATTCCACAGGAAAGGCGCTTAATATTAGTCACAAACAGGTCGTCTCCGACAAGCTGGATTCTATTTCCCAACCTCTCTGTCATCTGTTTCCATCCTTCCCAGTCGTCTTCCTCCAGACCATCTTCAATAGAAACGATTGGAAATTTCTCGATCAGTTTCTCATAATATTCTATCATCTCCCCGGAATCTCTGAGAACTTCTTCTCCTTTCATCTGGCTCTCACCCGGAAAAACATATATGCCTCTTTCTTCATCATACAATTCACTGGCCGCCGCATCAATCGCAATGCAGATATCTTTTTCCGGTTCATAGCCTGCTTTTTTTACCGCTTCTATGATCAGTTCCAGTACGCTTTCTGAATCCGGAAGGTCCGGTGCAAAACCGCCCTCGTCTCCGACTGCCGTCGACAGGTTCTTCTGTTTCAGAATGATTTTGAGAAACTGATATACTTCTGCGCACATACGAATGGCTTCTTCCATATCTTTCGCACCGACCGGCATGATCATAAATTCCTGCAGATCTACGGTGTTATCCGCATGGCATCCCCCGTTTAAGATATTCATCATCGGTACCGGCATCTGCCTGGTGTGGCATCCTCCCAGATATTGATACAGTGGAATACGAAGCGCCGCCGCTGCTGCCCTTGCCACTGCCATAGAGACTCCAAGTGCTGCATTCGCCCCGACGTTGCTTTTATTATCTGTACCGTCTGTCTCTATGATTTTCTTATCAATATAAGCCTGATTCAGAGCATTTTCCCCAAGAATGGCTTCTGCCAGTTTTATATTTACATTCTCTACTGCCTTACGAACGCTAAGTCCCGTATAGTATCCTTTCTCTCCGTCACGAAGTTCTACTGCCTCAAACTTCCCGGTAGATGCTCCGGAAGGAACGATTGCCCTTCCTGTATATCCATTGATTCCAATCACACCTTCTCCTACTGTAACTTCGACTTCTACCGTAGGATTTCCTCTCGAATCCAGTACTTGTCTTGCGTGAACCCTTCTTACAGGCAGATAACGTAACATATTAGAACCTCCTGCTTCTGATATTTAACCGGATCAGGTAAATCCACTGCCCTGACTGCAAATAGAAATAATCAGCAAATATGGACTTGCCTGTATCCGTTTGACTTGCTTCATAAACATATTTTTACCCAATGTTCTTCTTAGTATGCGCTGTTTAAACATATTCAATCGGATATTCGCAATTGAAGCAGGGGACTTACTTGATTCGGTTAAAAAACACTGGTTATTTTTTGAATTCATTATTATTTTCAGAATATTTTATTAGTATAAATCATTTTAATTATATCTTTTAAATATTTTTGTAAATTTTCTATTTTTATACTTGACATTTCAATCTTTATCTGTTATATTAAGTTCATAAAACAAAAGGGATTACGAAAATAAAAAAAGAAAAGGAGTGAGACCACCGAAAACATAACTTCTTCTTTATAATTTAAGAAAGTGAGGTACAGACCACCAGAATAGCTAAGTTTCAAATTCATGATTCATAATTTATGAAAGGCAGGTACGGACCACCAAGAACTTAAAGTTTTAAATCCAATTAAGTTTTATAAGTTCCTATCAAACACAAGGAAGGTACAGTCCAATGAAAACCTAACGATTTACCTTATTTTAACTCATTAACTATTCCATATGAAGAAGGTACAGTCCAATGGAAATTTAATTTTTTAAATAATAACCAATCAATACAGGGAAGGTACAGTCCGATGAAACGTTAACGATTTATCCTATTTAAAATGTAACAGTTAACAGCATATAGAAGGTATAGTCCAATGAAAACTTAACGATTTACCCTATTTTACATCTGATATATCGAATCAGACATACTAACAAGGAAGGTACAGACCAATGGGACAGTAAGTTTTAACATTTAATATTTCAGTTTTGTATATAATTTCATAGAAAGCGAGGTATCATCCCTTGGATACAGAATCTTAACAGGAGCCACGATAAGTAATAGATCGATGGCTCTTTTCTTTTGCATAATTTTCTTAAGATATCTACATTCAAATTATTCACCTGTTCTCATTGCTTACTGCCTTTCTCAACCAAAACAGACAATGATACAATGGATTGCTGCTTAATTCAGCACTGAAGCTTCTATCTTTCTTTTTTATCTCATATATTAAAGCAATACCACATATTTTGAGGTTCTCATCTCTATGCGTCGCAAATACATATCACAAGTCAAATTTTTCTCAGCCAGATCTATAAGGATTTTTCTTTTATTCTTTATGTCTGCACTCATTGGATCGGTTGCCGGAAAGATTGTCTCTCACCATACCGCAAAACAATCCGCTCTCCCATCTTCCTCCCAAAGTTCCAACTGGGGGCTTAGCTTTCAGGAAGAAGGAAAACGTCCTGTGGGAAATGCCACAATTGAAGAGCTATCCCGGTATAATGCCTTTTATGCTGAAAACACTGAGGAGAAGAAAATCTATCTTACTTTTGATGCCGGCTATGAAAACGGAAATACACCCGCCATTCTGGATGCATTAAAAAAACATGAAGCCCCGGCTACATTTTTCGTTGTGGGAAATTTTATTTCTGAAAATCAGGATCTGATAAAAAGGATGGAAGCCGAAGGACATATTGTTGGAAACCATACGATGACACATCCTGATATGTCAAAGATTTCCACGCAGGAATCTTTTCAAAAAGAACTGTCTGGTGTAGAAGATATTTATAAAGAAATTACCGGTAAGGAAATGACCAAATTCTACCGGCCGCCGCAGGGAATTTACAGTACCCTGAATCTGTCTATGGCCAAAGAGATGGGATATCATACCTTCTTCTGGAGTCTTGCTTATGTGGACTGGTATCAGGATAATCAGCCAGATCCGCAGGAGGCTATCGAAAAGCTGACCAGACGAATTCATCCCGGTGCTATTGTTCTGCTGCATAGCACATCTTCTACTAACGCGCAGATTCTGGATGAACTCTTGAACAAGTGGGAAGATATGGGATATTCGTTCCATTCCTTAAATGAGCTGATTGAACATTCCTGATCCCGTTCCCCGCATGCAAGATTTTCATAATTGAAACAAAAGTTAACTCTACCCCAAAAGGAGAGGCACTCATCAGGATCTTTAACCTCTCCTTTTGTTTATAAATCAATACTTATGAGAATATCAATTTATGCTACGTTACGTGATTTTGTAACCGTCCTGCATTTTTACAGTTACGGTTCGTTTTTACAGATAATTATTCAGCGTCTTCTGCTGCTTCAGTTTCTTCTGGCTCTTCTGTTGTTTCTGCGTCTTTTGTATCATCAGATGCTTCATCTGTGTCTGCTGCATCTTCTTTGTCAGCATCTTCTTTGTCAGCATCTTCTGTTGTTTCTTCGCTGTCTACAACTCCACCTTCAACTACCAGATCTTCCGGATCAATGTTGTCACCATAAACAGGTTTCAGAGTTTCTTCAAAGTCTTTGTGGAAGAACTGTTCGTCTGCAAGAGATTTGATTTCGTCATTGATTGCATTGAGAAGATCTGTATTACCTTTCTGTACTGCCGGTGCGATTGTATCAATATCACCAAGGGATTCGATTCCTACAGAGAAACCTTCGTTCTGCTGAGCCCATGCAAGAACCTCTGTGTTATCTGTGGAGAATGCATCTCCTCTTCCATCCAGAAGTGCATCATATGCTTCCTGATATTCATCGAATTTTACAAGTTCAATGTCCGGATAGTTTTCTGTGAAATATGTTTCTGCTGTAGTTCCTTTTACAACGATCAGTTTCTTACCTTCCAGATCTTTTACATCTGTGATCAGCGCATCATCAGGAGAAACAACACCAAGAGCTACTTTCATGTATGGAAGTGCGAAGTCTACTTTCTCTGCTCTTTCATCTGTTACTGTGAAGTTTGCAAGGATCACATCAATTTTTGCAGACTGCAAGTATTCTACACGGCTTGCTGCTTCTACATAAGTAAATTCTACATCACCTTCACTTCCGAGGAGGTCTTTTGCAAGTCTTTTTCCAAAGTAAATATCGTATCCCTGAACATCACCGTTTTCATCTACATATCCAAATGGATTCTTGTCACTGAATACACCGATCTTAATCTTGCCGTCTTCTTTGATCTCATCCAGAGTACGGGCCTGTGCAGTGTTTCCTCCGTCATCTGCCGCACTTACAAGAATACTTCCGCCAAGAAGTGTTGTTGCTGCCACACCTGTTGCTAATAAAACTGCTAATATTTTTTTTTTCATGTTCTTTTCCTCCATGTTTTAAAAAATTTTGATTTTATTATAATCTTTATAACCAGCTCTCGTGATATCCTGCTATTTCATGGTTATTATCACCCATTTCAGGATTTATACAATATTCTGTTTTCCTCTATCTATTTTTTCACTGTTTCATAATGGAAACTGTTCAGGAACTGTTTTGCCCTGTCAGTCTTCGGATCATCAAAGAACTGTTCCGGAGTGTTCTCTTCTACAATATTTCCCTTATCCATAAAAATCACTCTGTCTGCTACGGAACGGGCAAATTCCATCTCATGAGTGACGATCAGCATGGTCATTCCTGTCTTTGCAAGTTCCAGTACTACCTGAAGTACTTCTCTTACCATCTCAGGATCAAGTGCTGCTGTAATCTCATCCAGAAGCATGATCTCCGGATGCATCAGCATGGCACGTACAATGGCAACTCGCTGTTTCTGACCACCGGAGAGCTGTCTTGGATAATTGTCTTTCTTATCCAGAAGACCAACCCTGTCAAGAAGCTGCTCCGCTTCCTTTTTCACTTCTTCTTTGTTTCTCTTCTGCACTTTCATCGGTGCCAGAAGAAGGTTATTTAAAATTGTCATATTCGGAAAAAGATCATAGCTCTGGAAAACCATTCCAATCTTCTCTCTGACTTTGCTTATATTCTTTTTCTCTTTCTCATAGCTTACACCGTTAAGCTTCAGTACACCGCTGTCAATCTCTTCCAGTCGGTTGACACATCGCAGGAAAGTACTTTTTCCACATCCGGAAGGTCCTACGATCACCACCACTTCTCCCTTTTGCAGAGAGAAGGAAACATCATCCAGAATAGGAACATTGTTTACATATGATTTCTTTAAATGTTCTACTTCTAAAATCGGCTGTCCCATTCATTTATCCTCATTTCTCTATTAATCAGCAAACTTCTTTTCCAACACTCTGGAGAGTCTGGAAAATGGAAAACATATGATAAAATACATAAAGAATACTGCACCGTATACCCAGAGAGCCGCTGTCGGATTTGTATAACGTGATGCATCTATGATCTGTTTTCCAACTTTCAATACCTCTACAACCCCAATAAGCGCTACTAGCGATGTGGTCTTGATCATTCGGGTAAGAAGATTCACCGCAGATGGAAGAAGTCTTCTTATAGTCTGTGGAAGGATAATATAAAGATAGACCTGCCATTTGTTTAATCCAAGACCATATCCGCTGTCATACTGGTGTTTAGGAATGGATATCAGCGCACTTCGCACCAGATCGCCCATTTCAGCAGTTCCCCAGAATGTAAATACGATAACCGCCGCTGTCTCACCGGAAAGGTTCATCCCCAGATGCTTGGCCGCTCCGAAATATACCAGGAACAAAAGCACCAGCTGCGGCATGATTCTTACGATTTCAAGGTAAATGCGGCAGATAAACTTAATGATTTTATTTGGGATATTCATTACCATCCCAAGAAGAAATCCAAGGATTATGGAAAATACCATGGAAATCAGTGCAATTCTTATTGTTACCCACAAGCCCTGCCAGAGTCTTAATGAGTTGATTCCCTTAAAAAGAACCTCAATCCCCATATTCTGCATAGCGGACTCTCCTTTCTACAAATGAACAGATAAGTGAGATTGGTAAAAGTATGATCAGATATGCGATTACCAACATAAACAGGGCTTCATCTGTTTTATAATAAATTCCGATCAGGTCTTTTGTCACAAACATCAGGTCTGCAAGTGCTACTGCGCTGAATACGGAGGTTTCCTTAATAAGAAAGATCGCATTTGCACAGAATGCCGGAATAGAATTGGATACCGCCTGGGGCAGGATAATGTTTGTAAATACCTGACTCTTACTCATTCCAAGGCTTAATGCGGATTCTATCTGAATCGGTGGAACATTGTCCAGGCCGCTTCGGAAGGCTTCTGCCATATAACTGCCTCCAAGAAAGGTCAGTCCTGTGATCGCACACTGTTCTGAACTGAGGACAATCCCTATTTTCGGCAGACCGAAATACAGAAAAAACAACTGGATCAACAATGGTGTATTTCTGGACAGTTCAATGTAACATTCCACGATCTGACGAAGTACAGGAATCCTGAAATACTTAATCATGCTACAGACAAGCCCAACCACAATGGCAAGCAGCACACCAATCACTGCCATGTGAAGTGTAAGCTTCGCTGCCTCAATATAAAGAGGTGTCTGCTCGCGGATAAACTCAAAATCCATGGTTACTTTATTCTCCTTCTATTATTATGATTTACCGTTATAATGAACGGTTGGGGCGCTGGTGCCGCTTATTGCTTGACTTGGGTAAAGCGTTACATCTGCGCATCTGTGAATTATCATAACATTTCAGGCGTCATCCTGCAAGCTTTTCATAAATTGCATCTGCAAGTCTGCTATGTCCCAACTCATCCAGATGCTCCTGATCTGCTTCACCAGACCGGGCAAATTCCGAAGCCGGAAGGTAAGAAATATTTCTTCTTCTGGCAATTTTCTCATACACCCGGGGCAGATTTCGTGACACTTCAACAGAATTCTTATCGAATTCCGGATCAAAATCCTCTTCCCAGATTCTCTCCCCAAGGTAGATGGGAGATACCAGCAATATTTTGGCATCCGGGTTTACAGTGTTGATCTGATCAAGGAGCTGTTCAATCCCCTGTCCAATCACTTCCGGGGTTGCGCTGTATACGCTTTTACAGTCGTTGGTGCCAAGCATAAGAACGATAGTATCTACCGGTCTGTGGCTCTCAAGGATTGCCGGAAGCATTTCCGTTCCTCTTCTTTCTGTGCGGAATGGATCGTCGAATACAGTGGTTCTTCCGCAGAGTCCTTCTTCGATTACTCTGTAGCCTTTTGTTCTTACTTTGTCATCCAGGATGCTAGTCCAGCGGGTACCCCATCCGTATCTCTGATTAGTAGTTCCCGGGATTAAACCGTATGTATTGGAATCGCCGAAACATAGGATTTGTTTCATGTCTTGTCACCTTCTTATCTGATATTTTTTATGGGAATTTTTTGCTTCCCCTGTTTTCATATTGATTTTATAGGAATACTATACAATCTTTATTTTTGTTTGTCAATCCCTTTTTTGTATTTTTTTGAAAATGTTTATTGTACTTCATAAGTCATAAAGGGACGCTCAGAAATATTTTTATATCAAATAATGTAACTTAACATAAAAGAGCAGCTACTACACCGGACACATTTGTGTAATATCTGCTCTTCTTCGTGCGATATTTTGTTATAGATTATAGTGCGGGTTTATGTCATTTCACAGGGAATTTCTTTCTTGCCAGATCAGTTCTGCTTTTTCCTTATACTTCTCAGAAAATAGCAGATCGACCACGCAATACTCATTCCTGCTGCAATTCCAAAAGCAAAAAGAAAGGTATCCCTCCCATATTCCAATGCCTGAACTGTATTTCCTTCCACAATACTACTCATACAATAATAAAGAGTGCTTCCGGGAATCAGAGGAATTACGGAAGTAACAAAAAAGGATGTCGATGTTTCTTTACAGATTCTTGCAAGAATTTCCGCATACACATCTGTAACTAAGCCAGCCAGCAGAGTCGGAAGAAACACATTACCCCAGAATTCTTTTCCCAGAAGAAACACCAGCCAACTAAGAAAGCCGCCAACTGCTGCCAGAGGCAGATATTTCTTTTTCATGTGAAAAAGAATTCCAAATCCTACAGAGCCAATGGCTCCGGTAATTAATTGTATCATGATTGCTGCAGTCAAAGTCCAAACCTCCCAAATAAAATAATTGCTCCCATAAATCCAAGTGCCAGTGCCGCAGCAAGAAGCAAAGCGGCGATCAGGCGGATGATTCCGGAGAGTGTATCGCCAATAAGTACATCCCGGATTGCATTTGTCGACATCAATCCCGGGATCAAAAGCATAATATCACCGATCATAATCTTATCCATGCGAAGGAATGGGTACAGCAAGGTTAATCCACAGATTGCACAGCCTGTAAGAAAAGACGCCACAAACTGAAAAGTCACTTCATTCATGCATACCGGACGAAGATATTGCTGCAATCCCCAGATCAGAACAGCCCCAAGTCCTGCTGCAACAGCATCCGGAATACTTCCACCATAAAAAAAGGCAAAACTGCATGCAGCCAGAAGGCTTCCAAGAAGTTTCCATAGCGGTTTTGTTTTATTTTTATTGATTTTATCAAATTCCTTCCGAAGCTCAGCTGACGAAACAGGATGATTACAGAAACGACGGCTCAGGTCATTCAACTGCTCCAGTTTGGTAAAATCATTTCCACCACTTTCCCTGATCCGTCGGGTCTGTGTCCGCGCTCCTTCTCCCGGAAATTCCATGGTAATAACGATACTGGATGTGATCACAAAAACATTCATCTGTGCAGCACCACAGGCATAACCCATTCGGTTCAGCGTATCCTCCACCCGAAAAATCTCTGCACCGCTGTTTAACAGTGCGTCACCCATATCAAGAAAAATGTGTAAAAAATCTTTGGACGTCTGCATAGGAATACTCCTTTAATTTTATAGAAAAGAGTACGGCATAATATACGCCAGCATCTCATTTCTGCACTTTTGTATTCTGATGATAGCTTAAGTATAAAGCTTAACTGCCGCTAATACAACTTCTATTTTTATAGTGCTTTCATAAAATATTAGTCCTGAACTTTATATTTTTTATATTTCGCAGGTGTGGTCCCTGTATATTTTCTGAAGATTTTTATAAAATAGCTCTGTGTGGAAAAGCAAAGATATTCACTGATCTGTGCTGCTGTATAATCTGAATAGGTCAGCATATTACAGGCTGCTTCTATCCGTTCCTTCTGAATATAATCTACAATAGACATTCCTGTCTCTTTTTTAAATAATCTTGAAAGATAACTGGCACTGATCCCTGCTGTCTCTGCAGTTTCTTCCAGTGTGATAGAAGCATGCAGATGAAGATGAATATATTTTACTGCCGCTTCAATTTCTCTGCTGTAATGTATCATTCCGGACTTTTGCACTTCCTGGGCAAATCTCAGGGCTGCTTTTTGTAATAACTTTTCTATAGAAGATTTACTGGTGCACTCTTCTACTGTCTGAATATAACCGTCGCTTAATGCATAAGCAGTTTCTTCAGGTACGCCACCTTCAATGGCAGCTCTGGTAAACAGCGTAATTCCTGCGATAAACATATTTTTACTGTTTCGCAGTTCATTTCTGGACAAGATTCCAGGGGTTCCATCCGGTGTGATCTGAAAAACGGACTGTATTCTGTCTGTCTGGCCATTCCTGATAGCATCATACTGCCGACGCTCACTTGCATAAGATTCATGTTTCTGTAAATTCTCACGTCTCTCAAATAGAGTATTCCTGCTCCGGTTCTCTGCGATCTGTTGTTCTCTTTCGTTATATTTCTTATTTTTCTCCTGCATCTTTATTCCTCTCGCTTATACAGCAATATTTTGTTATTTATAGCAACATTTTACTATATTTTATCATTTACAGGTGATATAGTCCAGATAAAGGCAACACAAACAATCTGTTTCACATATATCTTAACTTCCTATAAAATTAACTCTCGTCATGTCCAAACAACGCATTATTCATAGTCAAAATCTTCTTCATCCCAGTCTGGATACTGTTG
>NZ_JBQHVP010000021.1:0-62365 GCF_052064435.1 Blautia sp. HCP3S3_B11 | reverse complement strand
AAAACTGAGATTGATTTCAAAAAGCTAAAAACTTTGACGATTGATGCAGAGATATTTGTGGGAAGTCTATAACGCTTGAAACTTTCAGTTTGACGGAGCAACAAATTCCAATTTGTTGAACTGAATAGCACATACTGACCGATAGGAACAAGGATGAAATATACCTTGTTCCTTTTCGTTTACCCAGGGCATTCATAGAAAATGAATAAACAGGTCAGTTATGCAGTAAGCGTCAAACAAACCAGCGGCTTGAATGTAAGGCATCAATCCAATAGAATAACTACGAAACTTAAAGAAACTCTAAGACACTAATGGATGCTAATAGTGTCTTTGAAAAACGGAGGTCGTAGTATGAGCAATAATAATTTAAGTTTAAAGGAACTAAAACACGAACAGCATCTTCAAAAATGGATACCAATCATAAACAGCTGTGTCAATAGTGGATTGTCAAAGCAAGAATGGTGCAAACAAAATGGCATCAACATTAAATCATACTTTTACTGGCAGAAAAGGATATTTGATATAGCAGTTGATACTTCAGTAGAATTCGCAGAGTTACCTTCCCCTACGGAAAAGCTAGCAAAGACGACAGCAGACAAAGGTGTCATAGCCACAGTATCAATTAATGGGATATCATTAAATCTGTTATCAGGAATAGACAGTGAAACAGTAACAGCGATAGTAAGGGGACTGTCCAATGTTTAAAGATTTCACAGGAGCAGAAAAGGTATATATTGCTTGTGGGTATACAGATATCAGAAAAGGGATAGATGGGCTTGCAACAATGGTACAGTCGCAGTTTGATCTTAATCCATTTACGAATACATTGTTTCTGTTTTGCGGTAGGAAGAAAGACAGGATTAAAGGTTTGTATTGGGAAGGAGACGGATTTCTTCTCTTGTACAAGAGATTAGAAGAAGGAAGATTTCAGTGGCCTAAGAACAGTGAGGAGGTCAAAACAATAACACCACAGCAATATCGATGGCTGATGGAAGGGCTGTCAATAGAACAGCCAAAGGCGAATAGAGACGTTACAGGGTTATCATTGTGAGAGCGATGGTAACCTTTTCTCATTTCAACAAAAATGATGTTGAATGTGGTATAATTAAGATATGAAAAGTAACAGTCAAAACAAGAAAATTAACGATGAAACCATAACAGTTTCACGTACAGATTATGAAGAATTACAGCATCAGGTTGAGCAGTTAAAAGCTCATCTTGATGTTGATGGTGATGATAAAGATACAGTAACTATACTGAGTTCAGAATATGAACAGATGCAGCAACATCTGGATCAGTTGGAGAAACAGGTAGACTGGCTTACAGAACAGCTTGTCACGATGAACAGACAAAAGTTTGGTGCGAAATCTGAGTCAATGAATAATGAGATAGTGGAACAGTTATCATTAACAGGAAATGAACCTGAGATGTACCTTAACTCTTTACAGGTTAAAGAGATACAGGTGCCTGCTCATAAGCGACAGAGGAAGATGTCCGTCCTGAATGAAGAGAAACTTCCAGATGATATTGAGACAGAAATCGTAGAACACAGGTTACCTGAAGAAGAACTTGAATGTCCTGCATGTGGACATACAATGACTGAAATAGGAAAAGAAGTAAAGAGAAGTCTGAAGATAATTCCTGCAAAAGCAGTTGTTGTTGAAGATTGGTACTACACATACGCTTGTGACAACTGCAAGAAAAATGATATTGAAGTACCAATAGTAAAAGCTCCTAAAGAAAAGCCATTCATTGAAGGAAGTTATGCAACACCGGAAGCAGTAGCACATCTGATGTATCAGAAATATGTAATGGCATCACCATTGTACAGGATGGAACAGGAGCTTAAATCAAAAGGCATCGCATTATCAAGACAGACAATGTCAAACTGGATAATGACAGCTGAATATGATTATCTAAGACCTGTATATGAAAAACTTAATGAAAGACTTCTTGATGAAGATATACTACACGCAGATGAAACAGAACTTAAAGTTCTGCAGCTGCTGAAGCAAGGTGGTAAAAACAAAGGATATATGTGGTTATTCCGAACAGGAAAATATTCAGAGAATCCAACAGTGCTTTACAAGTATGAGCCGTCAAGAAGTGGAGAAACACCAAAGGAATTCCTTAAGGGATACAAGGGATATTTACAGACAGACGGATATTCCGGATATCATAAACTTACAGATGTTACACATGTAGGATGCTTTGCACATTTAAGAAGAAAATTCTATGAAGCAATGGAAGTACCTGGGGACAAAACAGCAGCATCAAAGGGATTCAGTTACTGTGAGGCACTATTTGCAATAGAAAAAGAAATTGCAGAACTGACACCTGAAGAAAGATACACTGCAAGGCAGGAACATTCATTACCGATACTTAATGAGTTTAAAAAATGGGCAAGTATACAGAAAGTTCCTTCAAAATCAAAGATAGGCAAAGCACTTACATATCTTGATAATCAGTGGAAATATCTTGTTAATTACACACTTGACGGAAGGCTTGAAATTACAAATAATCTTGCTGAAAGAAGCATTAAACCATTTGTAATCGACAGGAAAAACTTTATGTTTTCAAATACTCCCAACGGTGCACAGTCAACAGCTGTAACCATCAGTATTATTGAAACTGCGAAAGCAAATGACATAGATCCATACCAATACCTTCTTTGGATATTCAAAAACGCACCAAAAAACAAAACTGACGATGAAGATAAGTCGTGGGCTTTATTACTGATGCCTGAAAAATTCAAAGAACAAAACTGATAAAAACAGCAATGACCGCCAAATCGGCGGCCATTTTTTACGATTAACGTGGGGCTATTTGACGCTTACGTTATGCATACCAACACTTATCTCGGACAGAGACAAAATTAATTACAAAACAAAACACTAAATTAACCGTATTTTGTTTGTGATGCATAGGCGATCTGTTTTTTTGTCTATCAACAATTAGAGTTACAAGGAATCTATTATGGAATATAAATGTTTATCCGATTTTTTGTTTAAAGGAGAAAATAAAAATATTAATATAAGTGTGAGCAAAAATAGTCCAGTTAATGCCTCCTTAAGTTTGGATGGATACAAACATTCAATGGTTCAAATAATAGCATTAACTATTGCACTCAAAATGAAGACTGTTATTGTTAATCCACCTATAGTAAGTGATACATATGTTTTTATCGCAATAATAAATGAACTAGGTGGTACTGCAAAAATATATAACAAACGTTTGTTTATTGACGCAAGTACCATATGTAATGCCAACATTCCTTTCTTTTTAGGAAAGTGTATTCATGGTTCTATGTATTTGTGCCCGGCGCTATTAATTGCATTAGGAAAATTTGAATATTATGGTTCTGGAGGTTGTCAAATTGGTGATTCGATAGATTCACATAATAGACCATTTTTCCTCGAAGGTATTTTGATAGTTGGGAAATTCCTGAAAAAACAATTAATTCAATCCTTGAGCTAATGATAAAGAAAGAGATTTTATTAGAGATTAATACCTCTTCAATTTCTAATGACTGTACAGAACCATTGCCATCATATAATATTATAAAAAAATATATTGAGTTAGGCGGAAAAAAAGTTGTGTTAGGGTCAGATGCACATAATTGTTCGTTTTTAGGCAATGGATACGATTGTATTAGAAAAAACCTGCCTCTAGAATTAGAAATCGGGTATTTTAAAAACCGTGAATTTGTTGGGATAAATTCAAACACTTTTGAATAGAAAATTGTTTGTAATTTTATTTTAGATTTTGGTGAGTTATAACTGAATATAAAATCAATTCTGATGGAACTCTTACCTTAACAGTTGCCATGTTGTCAACAGATCTGAAGACGGACTGTCTATTTGCGCATGAAGTTACTGTACGTCCATTAGAGAATGGGAGGTTCCAATATGTAGGAAACAAAGTAACTTACCAGACGGAATATGGTTTGCCTTTCTGTGAGCCACGAATAACGTGGAACGAACGCTGATAATCCTATCCTGGAAATAATCTAAAAATTGACAAAAATAAAGCTGGCAGTTTTGAAACTGCCAGCTTTATTCTATCTTCTACTATAAGCACTACTGTGTTTCACGATTCGCAGGTGTTCTTAATGTAATCGCATACACAGTTTCCGCTTTTTCATCGATTATGCTTCCGTCGTAATATACAACAATTTCGTCGCCACTCGATAAATCCAAATAACTGTCCTTAAGTTCCACATCTAACGATACTTGGATATTTGGATGGTCAGAATATATTGCATCATCGTCATTGACATTGACCAGAACATATTCATCCGTTACTACCTCAACTGTTCCAACGAATGATGGTTCATTCCCTATGACGTAATTCATACTTTTTGAACAACCTGCTAATGAAATCATCAGTAACACCATTACAAGCATGCTAAAAAATTTTTTCATCACTCCTCACCTCCTTTTTTCATAATTCCTTATCTCTAAGCAGTAAAATATTCGGTCGGTCAAGCCACCCAATACTGTGTTGCGGAAATCCAAGTAGAACCAGAATTGCAAAGATAGAATTTAAGTGTCGTATCATTCCAACCATCTACAACTCTCATATAACTACCGCCAGAATTATATGCTCGATAACCTACACAAATCACCCAAGGCGGCTTTTCTGATTTCTCATTACGCTCCGCCTTTGTGACAGTCACCACAGAACATCCTTTGCTGGCTGCTTCAGCTTCAGCCTTTTTCTTGTAGCGTTCGCTTGATGCAGTAAATCCGTCCAGTCCGATCTGAACCGTGTAGAAAGGTTCGGGCTTGAATGCAGCAATGGCAGCTTCACGCATCACCGCCATCGCAAGGGTAGGGGTCATTACACGACCGACATTCAGGGTCTGCCCATAAAGGGTCGAAAAAAGTCGAGTAGCGTTAATACCAACAATCCAGTCGGCTCGCTCTCGACACAGTGCTGCTTCATACAAAGCATCATATTCAGTTCCAGACCTGAGATTTTCAAAGCCCTCCTTGATAGCCACATCTTCCATGGACGAAATCCAAAGTCGCTCAAACGGCTTTCTGCACCCGGCTTTGTGGTACACCAGACGGAAGATCAGTTCTCCCTCACGACCGGCATCTGTTGCGCACACAAGACTTGCAACATCTTCTCTGGCCATGAGCCTTTTCAGGATACCGAACTGCTTCTTTGTACCGGAGGACACTTCATACTGCCAGTCCGCCGGGAAGATCGGCAGGTCAGCATATGCCCATTTGCTGTATTTTGCATCGTAGGCTTCGGGCTGTGCCAGCTCCACCAGATGACCGACACACCAACTGACGATGTAGCCGTTGCCTTCCAGGTAGCCATCTTCACGCTTGGTAGCACCTAAGACCTTGGCAATGCTCTGGGCGACTGAGGGTTTCTCAGCCAATACTAATTTCATTTGTATCTACTCCTTTCCAAAAAAATAAGCAGCCACACACCGGAGTGCATGACTGCTATGTATTGAACCTTTATTATTGTTCTTTTAGTAAATAACTCTTGTCGATTGAAAGATTAACGCAAGTTGCCGCCGCAATATAGATTACTAAAATAATAACCTCTAACACCAAGGTATTGTACGGGCGAGGATAGAATCTTGCCGCAACGCTTATGATAAATCTAATCGGGAAATAAAGTCCCAACCAAGCAGAAATCTTGTAAAACTTTCTGCGGAAGTTCTTTGTTTTTTCTGTTGCACTGGATGCTTTCTTTTGATAGGAATATTCAAAACCACCAATAGCTACAACAAATGGAATAAAACTTAAAAATCCAAAGAACACATGTTGCAGAATAACTGTTGTCATAAACTGCATCAAAAGCACCATGACTTCGAGAGTTACCAAATAGATCATAATCTGCCCCAAATTATCATTTTGTACTTCTTTTACTTTTGGCAGGTCATTGTCACTCTGGTAATCATCGTTTAGTAAATAATCTGTTGTAACGCCAAACAGCTTGCTGAGTTGAAGAATGTTATTTGCATCAGGCATCGCAGTTCCTGACTCCCAACGAGATATAGCTTGTCTTGAAACATCCAACTTTTCAGCTAAATCTTCTTGCGACATTCCATTGGACTTTCTCAGTCCGATAATCTTATCTGAAAGTTTCATATGAAATCCTCCTTTGCTTTGGTGATTTCATTGTACACAAATCCACTATATTTCACCACCGCACCAACTTTACATATCCGCAACAAGATGTTACATTACCTGTTCTTTCTGCTATGGCTCAAATTCTTTCGGGTTGTAAGTGTTGTTTTTACTCCTGTAACAGCCAGTCAGCTATGTCGTGGATCTCAATTCCTTCATAGCTATATTTGGGATGTTTGGTTCGGGCAATAATCATTTTCGGATAAGCATCTCTAATCTGAAGCAGAGGGGAACATTCTCTCTCAAATGTTTCCTGTCCGGAAATGTTGTCACATACCTGAATATAAATTTTCTCGCTGCCCCTTTGAGCAACAAAGTCTATTTCTTTTTGATAGAGCTTGCCAACATAAACATCGTACCCACGGCGAAGAAGTTCGATACAAACAATGTTTTCATATACTCTGCCATAGTCCATATTTCTGCTTCCAAGTATTGCATATCGAATACCACTATCGCACAAATAGAACTTCTCAGAGCTTTCAAGATATTTCTTGCCACGGATGTCGTATCTCTTAATATCATAAAATACGAAAGCATTGCACAAATACTTAATATACTTGCCAACGGTTACATGATTGGTTGGGGTATCATTCGCTGTCAGCAGCTGACTGACCTTATTAGGAGAAGTCAGGTTGCTAATGTTATCCATAAGGAACTCACTCAGGCGTTGTAAAACCAAAGTGTCTGGCAGAGCGTACTTCTGTACCAAATCTCTTGTAACGATGGTTTCATAGACTTCTTTGATATAGTTTGTTCTGTCTTTTTCAGTTCTGTAAGCGTAAGAACCTGCTAAACCGCCCTTGATAGAATAATCATCAAAGAGCTTATCTTTATCACCAATATCATCATAATACTGGCAATATTCCTGGAAACTAAAAGGGAATACATGAATTTCAATATAGCGTCCAGTAAACAGCGTTGCCAGATCTGCACTCAACAGGAAAGCATTGGAGCCGGTTACATAGATGTCGTACTTACCCTTGGAGTAAAGGCTGTTGATTGCCAATTCAAACTTGGGACACATCTGAACCTCATCCACAAACAGATAGTTTGTTTTTCCAGGCTTATAATGCTCCTCTACATAGCTGTGTAACGCATGATATTCCTTTATTTCTTCATAAGCCAAGTCCATAAAGTCAATGAAGATGATATTGATGTTTTCAAAATGGCTTTTCAGGTAATCAATATATGCCTGCATCAGTTTAGACTTACCGGATCGACGAATGCCCGTGATGATCTTGATGTCAGGAGTGCCATTCAGTTCAATGATTCTGTCGAGATACTTTGCTCTCGTAATTGTTTTCATATAGTCACCCGCTTTCAAAAGTTGAAGATTTTTCATTTCTTGAAACTGTCTCGATGTACTTATTATACTGTCTGATAATAGTATATGCAAGAGGTCGCTTTCAAAAACACAAAATATTTTATTTTTTGAAAGTGGTGACTATGTAAAGGCAATCCGAAGATTGCCCCAGGCATCATGCCTGTCCATTGTTATACGGGTTCGTTGTCCTCGTCGTCAGCGATGAAGTCCACATCATCGTCCTCGTATTCCTCACTGTAGCCGTAGTCCTCATCATCGTCTACATAGTCTGCATCCGGGTCAGGCTTCGCAGCTTCTTTTTCCTTTTTCTTTTCCTGCATCTTCTTGAATACAAAGAAGCCACCGCCGCCGATCAGAGCTACCATTACCAGAACAGCGGGCATCATGTTGGTCTTAGGCTTCTCAGGTTCAGGCTCGACCACATCAGGCTCAGGCTCGGTTACATCGGGAGTAGGTTCGGTTACATCTGGTTCCTCAGTCTGGTCGATATACTGTGCAGCTTCTTCCTCATCCATGAGCTTGAGCAGGTCAGCTTCATCCACCTGATTCAAGAAGTGGACAGTTTCATTTCCCTCATCGTCACGGTCGATGATGATATAAAAGTAGTTGCCGTTCTTTGTGACCACCGTGATAAATTGTTTTCCATCTTTATCAGGAGAACCGATGTCATCAACCAGAGTCAGATTGCCGTCAGGAGTAAGGGCAGGCTCACTTGCGTACTTCAGTTGTGTTTTCTTTGAAACGGTCAATAACAAACCTGATATGCTCTGAATCCAGTTTCATAAAGGTGCTTCGGACGATTTCTACCGGCTTATCATCACTGGCTATTCGTATCTGTTTACGGTTGCTGCACATCACTTCAACGATAAGTCTGAGAATCAGTTCAAGGATTTCTCCATCAAGCCGGAAGTCCTGCTTCAGATATTCCATTTCAAGCTTATCGTAAAAATACTCATAATACCGAGTGAACTCTCCGGTCCCATCGTCTTCCTGTCCGTGAAAAACGGAAGAAAGGAAAGGATCAGTATCACTAAATTCAGTATCTTTAATATCAGTATTATTACATTGTGATTTTGGAAGTTCTTGAGTTGTGATTTTCATTGTTCCAGAATTGTGATTTTCACAATTCAAGAGTTGTGAATCCACAGCAGAAATAAAGTTCTTCACATAGATCAGATTGGGTTTTCCCAAGCCCTGACGCTTTCGCTCGATCAATCCTGCTTTCTTCTCAAGTTCGCTGAGTAGCTTTATAGCCTTTTGTTCAGCACAGTTCAAAGCCGACTTTGCTTCGTCGATTGTGAAGATGATATACACGCGACCGTTTTCATCTATCCAACCGTTCTTGGCAGACAGGCTCATGCGATCAAGCAATATACCGTACAGCATCTTGGCATCGGCAGAGATGTTCCAAAATCTCTCGTTGGTGAATAACACCTTCGGAACTCGATAGAATGTGAACAGTTCTGATTGCTGACCGTAGAAGTAATCATACGTCACTCATTTTCACCACCTCTTTCTGCGGGAAATTTTCTTTTTCCAGAGGGGAGCTGCGGAATGTCGTGCCTCTTAATCCAAACGGACAACGGACGAAATAGCAGGAACGATACCTCCAACGAGGTTGATGATACTCACAATATCGACAGCCTTTGGGCTTTTGGCAACGGACACGCTCATACATATCAACGCACCCCCAATTCCTTCAAAATCTTTTTGGTACACCAACCGATGCAGGGATGATCTCTACCATAAGGGCAACCATCGCATTCTAACTTCGGTTTTTGGGGTACAGAGATTAAGTAGTAGCATTTATCTTCGCCCAGACAGCAGCCCGTTTTATTGTTTTTCCAAAAATGACAGTAGCGGCAGTCGTTTGGCTTGTCTGGGGAATAGACGATCTTACTCAAAAATCAAACCTCCAATCTTTCAGATTTACCCATGAATTTTGGGCATAAAAAAAGAGCGTCTATCCATCCCCAATGCGGGGCAAATAGACGCTCTATGTACATGGTAATATTCAATTTTATCTGCTATAACTGGGTGATACTTAAAACATCCGCCTTTTGCAATTAGCAAGAATTTTAGCACGATTTTGGGGCTGATTAGCAGGAAGGGCATTTCCATTAGCAAAAACAGCCTTTTTTCTGCTAATCATTAGCAGAAATTTTTGTCTTATAACAGTAGTTCGATTTTTTAGAGCTTCTCAAAAATCAGAATTTGGAGTAAAATTCAGAACCATGATTTAGACACAGTAAGGGGAAGCTGTTGGGATGAAAAAAGCCGAAAACCCTTGAAAACAAAGGCTTTCGGCGTTGTTAGCTGGCGTCCCAAAGAGGACTTGAACCTCCGACCCCACGCTTAGGAGGCGTGTGCTCTATCCAACTGAGCTATTGGGACGTATTAAATTTTTTTGTCAGCCCCCGTAGTTATCGGACTCAGCTCCCTCCTAAGGTTTTTCCAAGGTGAGCGTTGTAACGCTACCTTAGGAGGCACTTGTTCTATCCATTAAACTAACAGGACTAATACCGGATTTTTGGCTTAAAATCAAGGTTTTCAGCCATTTCAACGGCATTGGATTTTATGATTTAAAACTGACTTACGTCAGCTGAATCAATCTTATATGATGAAATTTTTTGGTATGAAGTTATCGCCTTTTCCAAAAACGCATGTCCTCTTAATTGTGACATCACATAACAAAATCGAACTCAAATTCATTTTTCTGTTATACGCCGAGGCGATAACTCTGGTCACCGCTTAGGAGGCGAGTGCTCTATCCAGCTGAGCTACGAGGACACTTGACTCACAATCGTAATTCTACTATATTTTTATTCGAATTACAAGAGAATCTTTCATATTCTTTTCGTACACATTTAGAACCTGTCACTGTTCACAGGTAGTATCCCGCGATGTGTTTTTTGTGAGCGAAGGTCACCTACAGAACCTGCCACTGGCAGCTTCTTACGGATGCTTGTCAACAGAAAACCCGAGACATGCCGCGCGAATTTATGCGAATAGCATAAATTAAGTTTGCGAAGCATGTTACTGAGAACGCAGTGAACAGTAACCTTACCCAAAATTCAAATGTTTTCATCAAATATGTTATGAAGTGGATATTTTCTCCTCCACAATTGATTTGTATCAATCGGATATCCGCAATCCGCTTTGCTACGTGGCTCTACACCGAATAACTGCTCTGCAGTTTATCAGGAGGGGCTTGTACCCCTCCTGATACAAGTAAGTCCCCACCCACTGCTTATTGCTCTTCGCAATTGAAACAGGGAACTTACTTGATTTGGTTAAACTATCGTTGTTATGTTTCACGTGAAACATAATATTTTATCTGATATTCATACCAGTTTTTTATACTTATATGCCATCACTAACTGGTTAAATATCTCCCACTTATTTAATAATGTAACTGACCCTGAAGCCAGATGATTCCTTTAAATCGGCGGCCGATCTTGAGTTCTCCCAGAAGATCTTCCCGGTTGATACACACGTCAAACTGCATATCATTACATTCTATAGTAATCTGACAAATTTTCTCTCCTGTAATGATATTTTCAAAAGTCATATAATCAATAATCTCCCCCATGACGCTGTACTGGTCACATTCAATGCCATATGGCATGAAATACGAATCTACAATGGAAAGAATATCATCAGTGACAATTCTCTGTGAAATCATAGAATATGTATCCATATCCTCCATTGTGAGGCTTTCCATTGCCTCTTCGTCTCCGTTGCGGGCTGCCGCAATCAAATGGTTTCTGTTTTTTGTCAGTTCCCGTTCAGCTTTTACAGCCTCTTTATCTTTCTCCACCGGAAAAAGAATTTTTCCTTCCCTGGCCAGTCCGGAAAGGGTTAAGGGCTGGCCATCAGGAAGCATACCGCTTTTGTATTTTTCTTTCATGTACTCAGCGGCATTCTGAAGATAAAAAATTAAAGTAACTCCTATTCTCAGATCGTCACAGGCACCGGCAAAAGACTCTTTTTCTGTATGTCTCTCTATTATGACATTCTCCTGTGTCGTAATACCTGTTCCGCGAAAGAAAGGAAAATAATAGTCCGGATAAAATACGTTGTTTTCATCATACTGTCCACAGACAGTGATTCCACAATCGCATCCATAATTCTTGGAAAACTCAGCAAATACACCCTCCGGATGATCCTTTACTATTGTTTTATCATCATAATTTTCAACCACATCCGTAATGATCTGCCTTATACTGCTTCTTTTGGTGATCTTGGAAAAACCAACTGCTCTCAGATAACTGTGCATAAGAACACCTCCCTGAAAAAGCTCACTCTCCATTAAGCGTGCTTTTTCTCAATCTTTGTCATGCCGCCCATATATGGCTGCAGAGCTTTCGGAATGCTTACAGATCCGTCTGCATTCAGGTTGTTCTCCAGGAATGCAATAAGCATTCTAGGCGGTGCAACAACTGTATTATTTAATGTATGTGCAAGATATTTGCCGTCTTTACCGTTTACACGAATCTTCAGACGACGTGCCTGTGCATCTCCAAGGTTAGAGCAACTTCCTACTTCGAAATATTTCTTCTGACGTGGGGACCATGCTTCTACGTCAAGAGATTTTACCTTCAGATCTGCAAGATCACCGGAACAGCACTCAAGTGTACGAACCGGAATGTCAAGAGAGCGGAACAGATCTACTGTATTCTGCCATAATTTATCAAACCACATTGGACTTTCTTCCGGTTTGCAGACAACGATCATTTCCTGTTTTTCGAACTGATGGATACGGTAAACACCTCTCTCTTCAAGTCCATGAGCACCTTTTTCCTTACGGAAACATGGAGAATAACTTGTAAGAGTTTTTGGAAGTTCCTCTTCCGGAATAATCTGGTCGATGAATTTACCAATCATGGAATGTTCACTTGTACCGATCAGATATAAATCTTCGCCTTCGATCTTGTACATCATAGCATCCATTTCTGCGAAGCTCATAACACCTGTTACAACGTTGCTTCTGATCATGAAAGGAGGTACACAGTAAGTAAATCCTCTGTTAATCATGAAATCACGCGCATAAGAGATTACTGCAGAATGAAGTCTTGCAATATCCCCCATCAGGTAGTAGAAACCATTTCCTGCAACACGTCTTGCACTGTCAAGATCAATTCCGTCAAAGCTTTCCATAATATCTGTATGATATGGAATCTCATAATCCGGAACAACCGGCTCACCGAATTTCTCAATTTCTACATTTTCACTGTCATCTTTGCCGATCGGTACAGACGGATCAATGATATTCGGGATTACCATCATATTTTTGAGAAGTTCTTCTTCTACTTCTTTTTCTCTTGCAGAAAGTTCTTCAATACGTGTTCCGGAAGCAGCTACCTGTTTCTTGACTTCTTCTGCTTCTTCTTTCTTTCCCTGTCCCATCAGAGCACCAATCTGTTTGGAAATTTTATTTCTCTCAGCGCGAAGAGCCTCTACTTCCTGTTTGATCTCTCTGTTTTCTTTGTCCAGTTCCAGCACTTTATCCACTAATTCCAGTTTATTATCCTGGAATTTATTGCGGATGTTCTGTTTTACAACTTCCGGGTTTTCTCTCACAAATTTAATGTCTAACATCTTGTTCCTCCTGAATAAAATAGTTACTGTTTACATCATTCACAGTAGCATAAAATATTTTGTAACTATTCATTGATCTGCTTTTTTTCAAATTACCAGGCAGTTACTATTCTTTTATGTATTCTGGCAGCCGCCTGGCGGATATATTGTTGCCATACAGTTACTATTTTGTTACTGTTTACTTCGTATCCAGTAACACTGTTTTTTATTTTATCTTTAAGTATGCTCTTTCTTTTCTGTTTTTAATCAGTCCTGTTCGAGATTATCCAGGCCGAAATTAACAGCTTTTCGAAGTGCTTCCACTTCTTCCTGGCTAAGCATAACATAAGATTCGCCTTTTACAATTTCTTTCATATACAAAAAGCAATTGTCACGGCTATGCACTGCATTTAAAATTAGCCCCGTATTTTCCTTGTCCAACAAGGCCAATGCAAAACTTAATTTGCCGCCTACATCATCAAATGCATCATATTTCTCTACACCATACTTATTAAACATCTTATCAAGATTCTTTTTAATAAAAAGGAGATCATGATCGTGTTCTTCTTTCGCATCATACAGTTTATCTATCTGAGCGAATTTTCTTACAAATACTTTCTCCAGAGACTGTGCATCCGAGCCTTTCATAAACGTCTTATATTTTCGTTCCAGACGACTCAAGCGCATATTCATACTGATATTCCTTACCAGCAGGAAGATAGTAAGAATCAGTAGTATAATAATGATGATCCCGGAATCAATTCCAAGACTTTCAAAAATGCCACTCATATTACTGTCACTCCTAACCAATGGATTCAAAGAGATCTATGATTCTCTCCAATTCATCCTTGGAATAATACTCAATTTCAATTTTACCTTTGTCATTTTTCTTTCGGTGGATCTGTACTCTGGTGCCCATGATACTCTTCATTTTTTCTTCCAGACTCTCGTAGATTGCATCTTCCGCAGAGCTGAATTTACTCTTTTTCTCTGTTTTCGGTGGCTCCAGCATGCGTTTGACAAGTGCTTCTGTCTCTCGAACACTTAATTTCTCGTCGAAAACTTTCATCGCAACAGATTCCTGTTTTTCTTTGTCTGATATTGCAAGGATTGCACGTGCATGTCCGGCAGTTATCATCTCATCGATCAACATCTGCTGCACTTTTTCACTGAGTTTAAGAAGTCTCATAGCATTTGTTACAGCAGTTCTGCTTTTGCCTACACGCTCTGCGATTTCATCTTGTTTAAGGTGAAATTCATCAATCAGGCGTTTATATGCCATTGCTTCTTCGACCGGATTTAAATCTTCCCGCTGAATATTCTCAATCAGGGAAATTTCTACTAATTCCTGTTCAGAAAAGTCTTTTACAATTACAGGAACTTCTTTGAGTCCGGCAAGTTTTGCTGCTCTCCAGCGTCTTTCTCCTGCAATTATTTCATAATAATCCTTTTTATCGGATACAAGCAGCGGCTGGAGAACTCCATACTGTTTAATGGACTCAGATAGTTCTAACAACGCATCTTCATCGAACTGTTTACGAGGCTGATTTACATTAGGCTCTACGCTTGATATTTTTACTATCATTGCTGTTTTTTTATGCCCTGCTGTATTGCTTTTTTCCTTCGTACCAGTTGTTTCTTTTTCAGTTGCTACAGTTTTATTTTCTGTTTTAGCTGTTGTTTTTTTTACAGGTTCTTTGACAGCAGACTTCTTTTCCGGAAACAGTGCATCTAAACCTCTGCCAAGACCGTTCTTTCTGCCTGCCATTAATTATCCTCCCTGTTGATCACTTCTTCAGCTAAAAGTCTGTAGCTCTCTGCTCCCGCTGATTTTGGATCATAAATTGTTATCGGCTGTCCATAACTTGGTGCCTCTGCTAATCTTACATTTCTCGGAATAATCGTTTTGTATATATTCTGATTAAGATTTTCCTTTACGTTCTCCACAACCTGCAGAGACAGATTTGTTCTGGCATCATACATTGTGAATACGACACCTTCCATTTTCAGACGCTTGTTTAATCTGTCTTTTACCAGATCAATCGTATGGATTAACTGCGAAAGTCCTTCCAATGCATAGTACTCGCACTGAATAGGCACTAATACTGATGTTGCTGCAGTCAACGCATTAATTGTCAGCATATTTAGTGATGGCGGACAATCAAGTATTATGTAGTCGTATTTGCGTCGAAGCTTATCTGTAATTCCTTTTAATATAAATTCTTTATTATCGATGCCTACTAATTCGATTTCTGCACCGGAAAGATTAACATTAGATGGAATCAGGTCTACGTTTTCGACAACATTTTTTATAATCGTATCTTTCGTCTCGGCTTCTCCAAGGAGAAGTTCATACAATGTATTTTCTACAGAATTCTTGTCAACTCCAAGTCCACTGGTTGTATTACCCTGTGGATCTATATCAATTGTAAGAACCTTCTTTCCCTTTTCTGCCAGACAGGCCGAAAGATTAATTGCAGTTGTTGATTTACCAACTCCGCCTTTCTGATTTGCAACTGCTATAATTCTTCCCAACTTCATTCCTCCTTTATGAGGTTTTATTTGTCATTGTGCGTATTGCAGATTTATTATAACACTTTTATTTTAATCCCGCCACATAATGTTTCACGTGAAACATAAAAAAACAAATAAATTTTTTTTAAAAAATTGTTTAGTTTGTATGGCTCATGATTTTCTTGTAAAATCAATGTCCTCGCAGTATAATATCTTTATATATGTTTAGTGTTTTTTATAGCAATTCTAGAAAATAATGCAAATAAGACAGTTCAGCAGAGTGCGAAGGACAAGAAAGATATCTGCAGGCGTGCTGACACAGGACTTCACGCTCTGACGGGCTGAATTAATTGCAGTATTTTATGAAACTGCTATAGTTACTGTTACATACTATTTTGTCATAAAATATATTCCTTAAAATAAGGTATGCAGTAACGTTTTAAACATTTGCTATGCTTAATAAAGGAGGCTGAAAATGAACAGAAACAAACATAAATTTCTTACATTTGCTGCTCTGATGACTGGTGCAACTGTTACAGTCCATCTGATCAACCGCACTGTTGCTGCTGCCGCACAGCTTAAACAGATGCTTCATATTTCTGATGATAATTACTTTGAATGGCGTTTTGGCAATATTTACTATACAAAAAAAGGAACCGGCTCACCAATTTTATTAATTCATGATGCTTTACCAGGAGCTTCCGGATATGAATGGAGCAAAATTGAAGATGAACTGGCAGTTGACCATACCGTATTTACTGTTGATCTTTTAGGTTGTGGACGCTCCGATAAATCCAGCATCACATATACCAATTTTGTATATGTACAGATGATCTGTGACTTTATCCGGAAAATTATCGGAGAAAAAACAGATGTAATTGCCAGTGGATTTTCCAGTTCCTTTGTTGTAATGGCCTGTCATAATGAGAAAGAGCTCTTTAACAAAATCATGCTGGTTAACCCTCCAAGCTTTACTCAGTTAAGGCATATGCCAACAAGAAAAGACCACTTATTAAAACTTGCTCTGGAGGTTCCAATTTTTGGAACATTGATTTACCATATGATCGTTTCACGTGATAATGTATGTAATTTGTTTATAGAGAAAATATATTACAATCCGTTTCATGTGGATTCTCAGATGACAGATGCATATTATGAGGCAGCACATAAGGGCGGATGTTATACGAAATATCTGTACTCCAGCTTGGCTTCCAAATACATGAATATTAACATCAGTCATGCTGTCAAGGCGTTAGATAACAGTATTTATATCGTTGAGGGAGAAGCAGAACCAAATGCAAAGTCCATCACAGATGAATATTGTTCTTGTAACCCGGCTATAGAAATTTCTACACTGACTGGTACTAAGCATCTTCCTCATGTTGAAAAACCAGAAAACTTTCTCGAACAGGTTAAAATCTTCTTTTAGTGGCAAATTAGAACATATTTGAAAAAGGCGTTCTGCAAAATGTGCGCCACGATTTGTGGGAATGATTTTTCAGTCACACCTTATCGTATAAAAAACATAAGAAAACAAAGCTATTCCATATAAGTTATGAAACAGCTCTTATAAAGCGAAAGCGGCCCTATAAAGTTGTTCTCAAACACAAAAAGCTTCGACACACAGATTTATTTCTATGTATCGAAGCTTTTTTATAGCAATTCCAGAAAATAATGGAATTGCTATGGTCTTTATTTACATTTTCTTACTCTTCTGTATCGCTTTCAGATGTATCTGTTGTATCAGATGCACTCGCGGACTTTGAATCATCATCAGTTACTGCATCACTATTATCGGATGTTTCTGTTTCACTATCAGTTTCAACATCTGCTAATGTTGTTTCATCTGATTCCACTTCGTCTGAATCTATTTTAGTCTCATCCTTCTCAACGCCTGCGACTGACTCGAATGCTGAAAATAACTCTTTTACATTCATTTTGTTTACAAGATATACCTTGTTATCTACTACTGCTGCATAGTAGTTTGTATCATAACTGTAGTAGGAAACTTCCAGCGTGTCTCCGTCTTCTTCTGTAAATGTTACTGTCAGTTCTGCATCTCCATCCGGATCATATTTTTCCGTAAGGCATTTCTGTGCTGCCATGTTGATCAGTTTATTATAGAATGTTGTAAATGTTGTTTCATCCAGATCCGCGCCGTCAAGTTTATACGTTACTGTTTCTGTATCATTTCCATCTTCGTCTGTTGATGTTTCACGTGAAGCATTTACCTTATAATCTGTTCCCTGATAATTTACTTTTAAGCTTGCAAGGCTGTTTACAGATACATAACTTACTGTCATATCCCAGAAATCTTCTTCTGTTTTATCTGTAAGTGCAGACAGTGTTTCTTCCGACATAGTGTAGACTTCATTACTGTCATTTACCATGACATATCTGTTACTGTCATCAGCTTCGTTACCAACCAGAATTGTAAGCTGTTTATCTACCATCTCTGTCTTTTTCTCATCTGTCGAATCTTCATTATCTGATGAATCGTCTGCATCCGATGCCTCAGCACTATCTTCTGATTCGCTTGCAGATTCCTGCGTATCTTCACTTGTATCTGTCGTTTCTGCTTCTTCCTGATAATCTACGGTGATTGTCGAATACGGTTTATCCAGTCCATATTTGCTCTTATCTTCGCATTTATAATCTGCCATGGAATTATAAGCCATGCTTCCAAAAGAAGATACCAGAGAACTTACTGTAGCTGAATCTGCCTTATCCTCTTCTCCATTAGCACTTACTGACCATACGCTGGTATCCGCATCCTTTTTTAATTCATAGGAATTATTTCCGTCTGCAGAAATCTTAGTGATTGTATCTGTGCCGGAGATTGCCGGGAAGTCTTCCATCTGTGCGTAATCATATAATGTCTTTGTAAATGGTTCTACGCAGGAAGAATCTACCAGATAAACTGTTTTCTCATCATCATCTTTTCTTACATAATACTGGCTTGTAGATGAATTCTCATCTCCTACATATAATGTAGTTGTTGTATCATCACCGTCTTCATCCTCTGATTTCGTCACAATCTTAATTGTATTTGCCGGAGAATCCAAACCATACTCTGCAAGGTCATCTACATCTTCCAAAACTCTGCCTGACTCTACGGAAGTAACCGATGACGCAGCACTGTCCAAAGTACTCTGATTTACCGGAAAGTCTGTATCATCTTTTTTTACCCAGCTATCATCTTTTTTTTCAAATGTTGTTTCTGTATCATCAACCATGAAAGCCAGAGATTTAATGTCGTCAGCAGAAGCAGTAAATACAGAGGTGCTTTCTTCGGATTCCTCTTCTGATTCTTTCTGTTCCTGGTGGGATACGTAGGTTTTTACGCCTGCGTATGCCCCACAGCAAACTGCAAGAACTGCAACTGCAAGAATCATTTTTACAGTTTTATTCTTCATTTAAGCTTTTCTCCTCTTCATCCAGACTACCAAACCTACAACCAGGAAGAATCCAGGAATCAGACCGATCGTACAGATTTTCCAGAATGCAGCATCATAATCTGTAAGTGTCAGATAAGATACGGACAGGCTCTTTGACGGAATAGATACGGTTGCGCTGTCTTCTGTATCAGTCATCCATTTCAGTGATTCAATGATCAGCTTTTCATTTCCGCCTGATACCATCTGATTAACCTGTGATTCCATTAGATTAGAAGTAGAATAATAAACAATCTGAGTTTCTTTGTCATCATCCAGAGTTTCTGTAATGCTCACTCCCAGATCAAATGGCCCTTCTTCATCGCCATCTTCTTTCTCTAATGTATCACTGTTAAGATCTGTCTTTGAGTATGCCTGATCAGAAGTTGTTAAGATACTGTTGATCGTTACAGTGTCTCTCACATCATCCATCTTCTTGATTCCCTGTGCATATGGTGCAAGTACATAATATCCGCCGGAGGCTGTCTCAGAACTTGCATCTGTACTGTTTACAGTCGGAACCAGATAATATGGCATCTGCATTGCATAATGCTGGCTGTCACCCTCAAATACAATTCCTGCTTCTCTCTGAACACCATAATTTTCAAGAACTGCATCAAAGTTTGGCAGATCTTCTGTTGTATAATTAGAGAAGATCATTGCTTTTCCACCATTTTCAAGATAATCGATAATGGCATTTTTTTCATCTTCAGAGATATCTGTAGATGGAGAATCAATAAACAGACAATCTGCATCATCCGGAACACTGCTTTCTGTAAGAAGATTCAGTGACTGAATATCCATGTTTGCTTTTTCGATGTCTTCTTTGATAGAAGAATCCATCTCTTTTTCTCCATGTCCTTCCAATGTGTAAAGAACCGGAAGATCTTCAGAAGTTACATATCCGATAGCACTTGTGATCTGACCTTCGCCATCAAAACCAGTTGTCTGATAACTGTATGTCTGATAATCCATTGTACTTTCATAGATATTGTTATAATCAATAACTTTGTTTCGATCTCCGCATACCACAATAAGACTATTTGCAGAAAGATCATCGCTTGTATACTCGGCTACAAATTTAGGATTTACTACCGGGTCTTTCTGTTCTACTTTAATATGTTTGGATTCATCTTCATATTTCTTAAGAAGATTCGTGATATTTTCATCTTCTGAACCGCTCTGTGCAATCTGATAAATCGTTACATCCTTATCCAGATCTTTCAGCATTGCCTTAGTATCGTCGCCGATACTGTAAAGCTTCTCACTGCTGATATCGATCTCTGAGTATTTGGATGGAATCGCACTTACAATCATATTTATCACAACTACAACTGCAATAAATATTACTGACATTACCATTGTATAGGAACCGTTTTTAATATGTTTCTTGCTGACAGTTCCAATCAATTTCTTTTTATCAAACTTCGTATGTTTACTGTTTTTCATTTTTTCTTTCAGCTTCATTTCCCTTCACCTCCCCACTAATTCCAACGTCTCTTCAGAATAGACTGTGTTGTAAGGAACAAGCATACTGCGATCACTGAAAGAAAATATACAATTCCTTTTATGTCAAAAATGTTACTCGTGAAATTATCAAAATGTCCACTCAGGTTGAATACATCCAGAACTTTCTGAATTCCGCCTTCAAAAATACTGGATTTTACTACATAAATGATTACAAGTATTACTTCTCCGATCACTCCGATCACTGCTGAGATCAGAACATTCTTAATCATTGTATAAATAATAATCGCTGCTGCCAGAATCAGTAATCCAAATGCTACACATGTAGACATTGATGTCTGAGAGAAAAATGAAGAAATACCATTCATCATGTAGAAGGCAAATAAAAGGACAAATGTAAGTACTGCCGCAATTACCTGGCTTTCAGTTAATGCTGACATAAATACACCGATTGCAATATTTGCACATCCAAGAAGGAAAAATCCAAGAACTGCTGTATAAGCAGATGCAAAGGATACTGTACCAAACTTAGACATAATCAGTGGATAAGCACACATAACTGCCATAGGAATGGCATATACCGTTACCAATGCAAGATATTTACCTATTACAATACCACCTACAGAAACCGGTGATGTCAAAAGCAGCTGGTCTGTTTTCTGTTTTCTTTCTTCTGCCAGTACACGCATCGTCAGGATTGGCACTCCAATAAGGAACACAAAGGTAATGGCACTTAATGTATATTCAAATTTAGGATATGCTGCTGAAAGCTGATATGCAGAAAAATAAATACCTGCCAGTACAAGGATAAAAAAGATAAACAAATATCCTACCATGGATGTTAGGTAGCTTTTCAGCTCTCTTTTATAAATAGCTGTCATGATTATTTTTCTCCCCCTTCATCATTTTTCTGTGATTCTGTTGATGTCTGTTCCACGTTTACAGCTTCCGTTTTAGCTTCTGCTGTTTCCTGGCTTTCAGAGCTCTTCTGGTCTGTATCATCTTCACTTGCAGATGCCGGTTTCTCAGATGCTGTAAGTTCAAGGAATATTTCCTCAAGAGATACTTTCTTGGACTTCATCTCATAAATTGGGCTGTTTATATCAGACATCTTGTAGAATACTTTTTCTCTGATATCATTATTCTCTTCTGTGGAAACCTTAGCGCTCCAGAGATTCTGTTTCTCATCCTTCTCAATAGTCACGCTGTTAACTCCTTCAATGCTTTCCAGAGCCTGTTTAATCTGTGATTTTTCACCTTTAATAAGCATTTCAAGAGTATTAGATCCTTCTGCCAGCTTTCCAAGGTTCTCCGGAGTATCACTGGCAACCAGTTTTCCATGGGAAATGATCAGCACGTAATCACACACCGCACTTACTTCAGATAAGATATGCGAGCTGAGGATTACTGTATGCTTCTTCTTTAAATCTTTGATGAGAGTACGGATTTCAATAATCTGTTTCGGGTCAAGTCCTACTGTCGGCTCATCCAGAATGATAACCTCCGGGTAGCCCATGATTGCTTCCGCCAGTCCAACTCTCTGTCTGTAGCCTTTTGACAGATTTTTGATCAGACGATTTCTCATATCAGAAATCTTTACCATATCCATGACTTCTTCTATCATGGTTGCTTTTTTGTCTTTTGGAATTTTTTTGAGATCAGCCACGAATTTCATATATTCCAGAACGGTCATATCAAAATAGAGTGGCGGCTGTTCTGGCAGATAACCGATACATTTCTTCGCTGCTTCCGGTTCTTCAAGGATATCGTGTCCGTCAATCCTGACGGTTCCTTCTGTGGATGCAATGTATCCTGTTATCATATTCATTGTGGTGGATTTGCCTGCACCGTTTGGTCCAAGGAATCCATAGATTTTACCTTTCTCGATTTTAAAAGAAAGGTGGTCAACTGCCGTATGGTCGCCATATCGTTTGACCAGATTGTTTACTTCAATCAATGTGTTCTCCTCCTTTTATTTAAATGCCGCAAATTCGTCCTGGTGTGTTTGAAAAAGACTTTCCGCAGAAATGATTTTCCAAACACGCTCTGGCTTCAGGATTAATATAGAAAATGTCCTCAGGCGAAACAGAGAATGGGGGAACCCGAGGACATCTCTATAAGAACAGTTTATGATGAAGTTGTGATGAAATTAGGATAAAAGTGTGATTATTTTGTGATGTTTGTGTGAGATAATGGTTCTTTCAGCGGAGTTCCTGCTTTACGCGGATATTTACCCGGAGTTGGTTTCTTCTTATCTATAATGACAAGAGAACGGTCAATTTCCGAATCAGGAAGCTGGAAATATGTGATATCTCTTAACTGTCCGCCAAGGATTTTGATTGCTTTTTCAGCCTCTGTTGCTTCTTCCTGTACAGTTCCTGATTTATAGGAAATAAATGTTCCACCTGTCTTTACATATGGAAGGCAATATTCTGACAGCGTTGCAAGATTTGATACTGCTCTGGATACGCAGAGGTCATATTTCTCACGATATTCCTTGTTCTTCGCATACTCTTCGGCTCTTCCATGAATTGCCTTAATTCCTTCCAATCCGAGAAGCGTAAAGCTTTCCTCCAGAAAATTCACTCTCTTCTTCAGGGAATCCAGCAGGCAGGCTTCCAGATGCGGGAATGCAATCTTTAACGGTACTCCTGGGAATCCTGCTCCTGTACCAATATCCATGATTGTTTTTACTTTTGTCATATCAATCGCTTTTACGCAGGACAGGCTGTCGAGAAAATGCTTTGTCAGCACTTCCTCGAATTCTGTAATTCCTGTCAGATTCATAACTTTATTCTTCTCTACCAGAAATTCATAGAACTGAATAAACTGATCTTTCTTTTTCTGACTCAGTTCTATTCCCAGCTCTTTACATCCGTTTTCCAATGTCGACAGATTATATGGCATGGTATTTTTCTCCTTTTTATACTTATTTCTAATTCTCTAATCGTTGTTTTTTCAACTTATAACTGATTTTTCTTTTTTATTTCGGTATTTCAGATTTTGAGTTTCCCTGCTATTTTATTAGCTTTTCTCTCAACTTTCTATTTTTCTTTTTGTTATTTTTTTGGGATTTTTAATGTTCTTTTCTGTTCTTTTTCTACCTGACTCTGCATATTTCAGTGTTGTTTTTTGTACTTTTAAATCGTTTTTTGGTGGTCAAAGAGTCCTTTATTCAGTTCTTTTATATCGTAAAATATGCTTGCTTTTTCATATTTTCACATGTATAAGTACATTAAATAGTGCTTATCGTGTCTTATCTTGCACTTGAAAGATATACCAGTAAAACAGATATATCTGCTGGCGATACCCCTGAAATTCGGGAGGCCTGTCCGATAGAAATCGGTCTGTATGCCTCCAGCTTCTGGCGGGCTTCGATTCTCAGACTGCCGACTTTCTCATAATCAAGATCCACTGGGATTTTCTTTGCTTCCAGTTTCTTAAACTGTTCTACCTGCTTTAACTGTCTGCGGATATATCCATCATACTTGATGTTAATATCAACCTGTTCCTGTACATCCCATGGAAGTTCTGAACGTTCTTTGTCAAGCGGTTTAATTGCTTCATAGGAAAGTTCCGGACGGCGGATCAGTTCTGCCAGTGTTGTTCCTGACTTCAATGGAGTACTGTTGTAGCTTTCCAGAAGTGCCTGAACCTCTTTATTTGCACCGATATTTGTATGTTCTACTCTTTCAATTTCTTTCTTAATCTGTTCTTCTTTTGTAAGAATCTTCTGATATTCTTCCTCGCTGATAAGACCTACCTGGTAGCCCTTCTTACGAAGTCTCAGATCTGCATTATCCTGACGGAGAAGAAGTCTGTACTCTGCTCTGCTGGTCATCATACGGTATGGTTCATGGTTCTCCTTTGTTACCAGATCGTCAATCAGGACACCGATATACGCCTCTGAACGATCCAGAATCAACTGTTCTTGGCCTTTAACTTCCATAGCCGCATTAATTCCGGCAATCAGTCCCTGAGCCGCCGCTTCCTCATATCCGGAGCTTCCGTTAAACTGTCCGCCGCTGAATAAACCTTTAATTTTCTTGAATTCCAGTGTTGGATATAGCTGGCGCGGATTAATGCAATCGTACTCAATGGCATATGCATTTTTGACGATTTTGGCATGTTCAAGTCCCGGTACAGAGTGATACATTTCCTCCTGTACATCCTCTGGAAGTGAGCTAGACATTCCGCCGATATACATTTCATTTGTATAAAGTCCCTCCGGCTCAATAAACACCTGGTGTCGGTTTTTATCAGCAAAACGCACTACCTTATCTTCGATAGATGGGCAGTAACGTGGTCCTGTTCCCTCGATCATTCCTGAATATAGCGGAGAACGATCCAGGTTTGCGCGGATAATCTCATGTGTTTTCTCATTGGTGTATGTTAGCCAGCATGATTTCTGTTCGATCTGAACATCTTCCGGGTTGGTTGAAAAAGAAAACGGAACAACCCTCTCATCTCCGAATTGCTCTTCCATTTTGCTGTAGTCAATGGTATTTCCAGCAATACGTGCCGGCGTTCCTGTTTTAAAACGGAACATTTCGATTCCCAGTTCTTTCAGAGAATCTGTAAGATAATTGGCAGCCTGGAGTCCGTTCGGACCTGTGTAGTTGCTTACATCGCCGTAGATACATCTTGCTTTCAGGTAGGTTCCTGTACAGAGAACGACTGCCTTACAATTATAAATAGCACCTGAATAAGTTTTTACGCCTTTAATCTTTCCATCTTCAACCAGAAGCTTTGTTACTTCACCCTGCTTAATAGTAAGGTTCGGATTATTTTCCAATGTCTTTCTCATCTCATTGCTGTATGCCTGTTTATCTGCCTGTGCACGCAGGGAATGAACCGCAGGTCCTTTGGAGCAGTTGAGCATTTTTGACTGAATAAATGTTTTATCAATATTCTTTCCCATTTCACCGCCAAGAGCATCCAGTTCTCTTACCAGATGTCCTTTGGAACTGCCACCTATGTTTGGATTACATGGCATTAATGCGATACTATCTACGCTGACGGTAAACATAACTGTATTCAGACCAAGGCGCGCGCCTGCAAGTGCAGCCTCACATCCGGCGTGTCCGGCGCCGACTACAACGAGATCATAATCTTCTACTAAAGTTTTCATTTTATCTCCTTTATTTCCACTGTATAATCTACTATGGTACAATCTGCTAATCTATTATTAAAAATCGCCGAAGGCGATTTTTTTGCAAAATTTATTCTGTTACAATCATACTTCATCAATACTAATGATAATCTATCGGATACAATCAAGTCACTACTCGCTGCCAGATTCTTATCCACTATTTACCCATACAGAACTTACTGAAAATCTCATTAACCAGATCCTCACCCACTGATTCTCCGAGAATCTTTCCAAGATTTTCATATGCGTTCATCAGATCTATGGAGAAGAAATCCTCCGGCATTCCCATTTCTATACTGTTTCTGACCAGATCAAGGCTTTTGTCAGCTTCTTCCAATGCTGCTTTATGGCGGGCATTTGTGATGTATACTTCGTCATTAAAGGAAATCTCTCCACCAAAGAACATTTCTTTGATTTGTTCTTCCAGCTCTGTGATTCCTTTTTCCTCTTTTGCAGAAATCGGAATCACTGGGTGACCAGTCTTTTCTTTCAGAAGTTCTGGCTGGATCACTGGCTGAAGATCCGTTTTATTATACAGGATGATTGCTTTTTTGCCGGCAAGCATAGCCATGATTTCTTCGTCATTCTCGTCAAGCGGGACTGACGAATCCACAACATAAAGGATCAAGTCTGCTTTCTGTGCCATTTCTCTGGCTCTGTCTACACCGATTTTTTCCACAATATCCTTCGTCTCACGGATTCCGGCTGTGTCGATAATCTTCAGAGAGATTCCATGAAGTGTGATATATTCTTCAAGAATATCTCTTGTTGTTCCTGCAATATCAGTTACAATAGCGCGATTTTCTCCTATCAGAAGGTTCAGCAGAGAAGATTTTCCGGCATTTGGTTTCCCAAGAATAACCGTTTGGATTCCCTCCTGGATCATCTTTCCGTCGAAAGAGGTTTTCAACAATCGTTTCACTTCTTTCTGCTCGTTGTCCACAACTTCCAGAAGCTCCTGTGGATATCCATCCAGACTGATGTGTTCCGGATCATCCAATGCTGACTCAATGTATGCGATATGATAAATCAGTTTCTCTCTGATCTCGCGGATAGCTTTCTGTACAGAACCTCTTAACTGATCCATGGAACTGCGAAGTGCATATTCATTCTTTGCCTGAATGACATCCATAACCGCTTCGGCCTGGGACAGATCCATACGACCGTTCAGGAAAGCGCGCTTCGTAAATTCTCCTGGTTCTGCGATCTCTGCACCGTTTTTCAGCACTGTTTCCAGTACTCTCTGCATGGCAAATACACCGCCATGGCAGTCAATTTCTACTGTATCTTCCCCTGTGAAAGTTCTCGGTGCGTGCATGATCATCACCAGAACCTCATCCACCAGTTCCTCTCCATCATAAATATATCCATAATGAATAGTATGAGTCGGAACTTCTTTTATTTTTTTCTTTCCACCTTTTGATCTGTAGACACGGGAAATCACGTCCATGGCATTTTCACCACTGATGCGGACAATTCCAATTCCGGATGCACTCATAGCTGTGGAAATTGCTGCAATTGTTGTTTCCATTTTTTCCTCCTCACTTATTATTTAACACTGTCAAGCGGATATTCTCAATCCACTTTCGCTGCCTGCTCATAGCCGAATAGCATTTAGAAATTTTAAAATACAAACAGGATTACACAGGCAACCCTTAGCATCTTTTTCAAATCTTTATATAAATAACAGGATTATTATACCTATCGTTAATATCCCTGTTATTTATACAAAAACAAGTCCCACCTGGGAACTGCTACCGTTGGATAATTACTTATTTTCTACAATAAAAAATGTTACTCCAGGTAAAAGTGTACACGCAAAGTTACGTGTTATTCACGCTTTCACCTAGAATAACATTCTTTTTTAATATCTGCAATGAAACATGTGCTTCTACATACAGCTATTTATTTAATTTGTTACTGTTCAGTCGCCATTACACCTTGTGTAATAAACAGCAGATTAATTTCTTTTTAATTTTACCACTACATGGCGGTAAGGTTCTTCACCTTCACTGACAGTCTCAACGAATTTATTTCCCTGAAGAGCAGAGTGGATGATTCTTCTCTCATAAGGATTCATCGGCTCAAGAATTACCGGCTTGCGGGTCTTTCTTACCTTATAAGCGATACCTCTTGCAAGATTCTCAAGAGTCTCTTTACGGCGTTTGCGGTAATCTTCTGTATCAAGTTTTACACGAATGTAATTTGATTTTCCTTTATTTACCACAAGGCTTGTCAGATACTGAAGAGAATCCAGTGTCTGACCTCTCTTACCGATAAGGATTCCCATATCTTCGCCTTCGAAATCAACTTCCAGACTTCCATCTGTTGTATTATACTTAGATGTGATCTCTACTTCTCCAAGATTCATAGAAGCAAACACTTCGCTCAGGAATACCCTTGCTCTGTTTTCTACTTCTTTAATTTCTTCCGGATCTGTAATGATCTCAACAGGTTTTGCCGGTTTCATCGGTTTTGCTGCCTTTTCTCTGGCTGGTTTCTCTTTGATTTCTTTCGGTTCTCTTGGCTGTTTTTCTTTTACAGCTTTTTCCTTTACAGGCTTTGGCTGTCTTGGTTTCTCAGAAACAGCTTTTGGCTCTTTTGTTTCTTTCTTCACCGGTTTTACAGGTTCTGGTCTCTTTTCTTCAACCGGAGTCTCTTCCTTGAAGGAATCAAGTTTTACTGTCTCTACGATTTCCTTCATTTCTTCTTCCTCAGAAACCAGTTCAATCTTACGAACCTTTATCACTGCAGGTTTACTTCCGATTCCGAAGAATCCGTTGCTTCCTTCACTGATTACCTGAATCTCAAGCTGGTCACTGGATACGCCAAGCTCGATACATGCTTTTGTAATTGCTTCACTCTTTGTTTTCGCTGAAAACTGGATATAATCCTCCATGCCAACCCCTCCGTTCCTGACTACTTCTTCTTATTACGCTCTTCAAATGCTCTTACCATATTGGCTTTGGCAGTAATGCTGCCTGGTTTTGCATTTGCTGCGTTTTTGTAAGATTCTTCGACCTTCTTAGCTCTTATCTCGGCATCAGTATTGCTGCTGCCTTTTTCAACTTTATTGATATTCTTAACGCTCTGATGTGCCTGATTTGTGATTTTCTGAGGCGGAAGCCCTTCTTTTTCGCGCTTCTTTTCCATCTTCTTCATATTCTCATTGATCAGGTCATCAATCTGAATCTTATCCATTTGTCTGTTGATGACAAGCTGCTGTACACTTCGTACTGCCGCACTTGCTACCCAATAAATACCAAGACCTACAGGGAATGTGAAACAGAATACTGCTGACATCAGCGGCATTACCATGTTCATTGTCTTCATGGAGTTCATCATTGCATCCTGCTGTGCATCTCCACCCTGCTGTGCTGCCTGAGGCATCAGCTTTAAGTTAATCATCTGTGTAGCCCACGCAAGAATCGGAATCAGGATTGCAACGATTGCAATAAGAATAGAACCACCGACAAAAGCGGCTTTAATATAAGTCAAAGGCTGGTCTGCAATATTCAGTCCAAAGAAGTTCTGCACATGCGAAATCTCTTTTGCAGTACTGTTGAGTGTATCCGCAAATCCGGAAAACTGACTGGTCTCTGCAAGAGTTTTCCACTGAGAAGGAGATAGTGCATATAAAAAGTCTGTTACAGAATTGCTCGTGGCATTGCTACCATCCATAATAAGCTGAACTCTTGTCATCTTATTATCTGTGATGAACTGCTGCAGGATATCTGTATATCCGTTTACACCTGTAATGCTTGTAACTGCAGATGCAAGGATATCCTTTACGCTGCCTACATATGCCGGAATTTTGTAAATTACCTGGTATAATGCCATCAAAATAGGGAACTGGATTGCAAGCTGTACGCAGCTTCCTGTAGGAGATACACCGTATTTCTGATATACAGCCTGTGTCTCTTCCTGCATCTTCTGCATAGCTGCCGAATCGTTATTTTTTCCCTTATACTTCTTCTGAATCTTCTGAAGCTCCGGCTGCATGATCGCACTTAATTTAGAAAATTTCTGCTGTTTGATCTGCAGTGGAGTCATAAGAGTGTAAATAAGGATACTGAAGATGATAATGCAAAGACCGATATTCTGAATTCCAAATACATTCAGCAGTCTGTAGATACCATCCATGATCCATCCCATGACGGTCGCAAGCTGACCGATAATAGGAGTGCTGCTCTTTGTCGCTAAAATCATTTCCAAGTTCATTTCCTCCTAGAATCCATAAATGACAGGAGGTTCCTTCGATCGATCAATATTCAATTTTCAAGTACATTCCTGTCTTTACGGTACAGGGTCATAGCCTCCATGGGAAAAAGGATTACAGCGAAGTATCCTCCATGCCGCAAGAAGACCACCCTTTAATGCACCATATTTTTCGATTGCTTCTAAACCATATTGAGAACATGTGGGAATATAAGGACATTTTGTTCTCTTCATCGGTGACAAATACTTTTGATAGAGTTTAATTATTCTGATCAGAAACTTCTTTATCATTGTTCTTACCTGCTATGCAGTGCTTTCCCGCAAGATGCATCAGTGCACTTTCTATCTCATGATAGGTTCTGTCTTTTGCCTGGGGACGTGCAACTACTACAATATCCAAACCATTTTCAAATTCCGCTTCGTTTAACCGATAACTTTCTCTTATCAATCTGGTGAGTCTGTGGCGGACCACACTATTCCCTACTTTTTTACTTACTGATATTCCCAGACGATTCTTCATGTACTGATTTTTCAGTACGTACATCACCAGATACCGATTACCTTTTGATGTTCCATGTTTATATACTTTTTGAAAATCTTGATTTTTTTTTAAGGACTCTGATCTTTGCATAGAATCCCCTTTCATAATCTCTTTTTTAAGAGAAGAAAAGACCACATAACTGCGGTCTTATTCTTAGGCTGATAAATGCTTTCTTCCTTTTAATCTTCTGGCAGCTAATACTTTACGACCACCTTTTGTGCTCATGCGAGCTCTGAAGCCATGAACTTTCGCTCTAGATCTTTTTTTCGGCTGAAATGTCATTTTCATAGGTAAAGCACCTCCTTTATCTATTATCCATGTTAAATTTTGTAACTTTTTAAGTATGGCAAATGCCGGATTATTCGCTTCCTGCAGCCGCCAACTTTACTTATTAGAACATCATTTCAATTATATTCATAAAGGGTGATTTCGTCAAGTATTATTTGCAACAAAGATTTCTCTTGTTTTTCTGTCATTGTGGATAGTTTAATTGGTTTACGTAATATTATCCACAAGTTGTGGATAACTTGTGGATAACTTGTGGAATACCTGCATATCTTTCCACTTTATCCCCCTTGTTTTTACACATCTCCCAAAAATTCTCTTTTATTTTTGCGCTTTTTGACAGTGTATAAAATTATACACATTTTTTTCCTATATTCAAGTGGATCGTGTCGCATTATGGTAACTAAAATGGGCTTTTCCACTGTTATCCACACTAATCCACATAAAAATTGGGGATAACTTTTTTCCACATTTCCATCAAATATACATTGCTAAAACAGGCATTTTATTATAATATATATAAGGATATTTATGTCTTTTTTAAAGAATACGGACAATGTCTGTGGAAAACAGGCTATCGCAATGACTTATACATTAATATAGAAGCAATTGTTACTGTTCACTACACGTTCAGTAATAAGTAATACGAACCGGGAGAACCAAAAATGAACAAAGTTGTGGAAAAATGGGATGAAATCCTGCAAATTGTCAAAACAGAGCATGATCTGTCTGACGTTTCTTTTAATACATGGCTAAAACCACTCACTGTTTTTGAAGTAGTCGACAACGTCGTTACTATTATCGTTCCATCTGAGCAGGTCGGTCTCAATTATATAAGTAAAAAGTACAAACTTCCTCTCCAGGTAACAATTAGTGAAGTTACCGGAATGGAAAACTGTGATATTAATTTTATATTACCGGAAGATGTTCCGAAAAGAGAGACAGTTTCTCCCAAAGCGCAGTCGCAGGACGCCCGCTGCGAAGAAGCTCATCTGAATCCGAAATACACTTTTGACACATTTGTAGTCGGAAGCAATAATAAATTCGCCCAGGCGGCAGCCCTTGCAGTTGCTGAATCTCCGGGAGATACCTACAATCCGCTGTTTATCTACGGTGGCGCAGGTCTGGGAAAGACTCACCTTATGCATTCTATTGCGCATTTTATCATTGATCATGATGAAAACAGTAAAGTACTTTATGTTACCAGCGAGGAATTTACTAATGAACTGATCGAAACAATCCGAAACGGAAATAACTCAGCAATGACTAAATTCCGCGAAAAATACAGAAATATTGATGTTCTTCTCGTCGATGATATTCAGTTTATTATAGGAAAGGAATCTACACAGGAAGAATTTTTCCATACTTTCAACAGTCTGCACAGTGCAAAAAAACAGATCATTATTTCATCAGATAAACCACCGAAAGATATGGAAATTCTGGAAGAACGTTTCCGTTCACGATTCGAATGGGGCCTGATCGCAGATATCACACTGCCGGATTACGAAACCCGAATGGCAATTCTTCATAAAAAAGAAGAAATGGATGGCTATGATATTAATGAAGAAGTAATCAAATACATCGCAAACAATATCAAATCCAATATTCGTGAGCTGGAAGGTGCGATCAACAAGGTTATGGCTTTCGCCAAACTTGAAAAGAAAGAAGTAACACTTGAACTTGCTGAACAGGCGCTTAAAGATATCATTTCACCTGACGAAAAGAAAGTGATCACACCGGAATATATTATTTCCATGGTTGCAGAACACTTTGATGTTACAGTTGAAGACCTCTCCGGAAATAAACGTAACTCCAAAATTGTAACCCCTCGTCAGATTGCAATGTATTTATGCAGGGAAATTATTTCCACACCATTGAAATCTATCGGAAAATCTCTTGGTAATCGTGACCATACTACCATTATGCACGGAATCGACAAGATTGAAAAAGAGATTTCCAACGACGAAAATTTAAAAAATACTATCGAAACCTTAAAGAAAAAGATTAATCCACAGGGATGAGGATATCTGACTGTATAAACTGTGTATAAGATGTTGATTATATGTGGATAAATGTGTATAACTTTCTGCCCCTTTTTTGGCGAATCAGTTATACACAAGTTATTCACATGCTTTAAGTGCCTCTATACACGAAGTTATCCATATTCGAAACCCTTGAAACATCAACATAATATTGAGTTTTTCACATATTCACATCCCCTACGACGGCGACGACGGATTCCTTTTATACATTTATCTATAAAAAACACATTTCACCCAGAAAGGAAGTTATACACATTATGAAAATCATTTGCCAAAAAAGTAACTTGCTCAAAAGTGTCAGTATCTCACTCAAAGCAGTTCCTTCCAAAACAACAATGCCAATCCTTGAATGTATTTTAATAGATGCAACAACAAACCAGATTAAATTTACTACCAATGATATGGAACTTGGGATTGAAACAATCGTTGATGGAACGATTGAAGATAAAGGATTAATTGCACTCGATGCAAAAATCTTTTATGAAATCATTCGTCGACTGCCAGAAAATCAGGTTACTATAAAAACAGACGAGAAACTTACTGCCACCATTACCTGTGAAAAAGCTAAATTTACAATTCCTGGTAAATCCGGAGAAGATTTTGCATATCTCCCAATTATCGAAAGGGAAGAGAGTCTTACTATTTCACAATTTACTCTTAAAGAGATGATTAGACAGACAATTTTTTCAATTGCGTCTAATGAGACTAATAAATTAATGACCGGAGAACTTTTTGAGATTAAGGATAATTATCTGAAGATCGTATCTCTGGATGGACATCGTATTGCCATCAGACGTATGGAACTGAAGAAAGATTATGCAGACCGCAAAGTGGTGGTACCTGGCAAAACCCTTAATGAGATCAGTAAGATCCTGTCAGGTGAAATTGATGATATTGTAAATATTTATTTTTCAAAGAATCATATTTTATTTGAATTCGACCAGACAATTGTTATTTCCAGGCTGATTGACGGAGAATATTTCCGCATTGATCAGATGCTTTCCAGTGATTATGAAACAAAGATCGTAATCAACAAAAAAGAATTTCTGGATTGTATTGACCGAGCTACATTGCTGGTAAGAGAGGGAGAAAAGAAACCGATCATCATAGAAATTACTGATAATTCTATGGAATTACGCATTGATTCAGCAATGGGTTCCATGAATGAAAGCATTGATATCAACAAAGAGGGAAAGGATATTCTGATTGGATTTAATCCGCGTTTCCTGATTGACGCTCTGAAAGTAATTGATGATGAAACAATCAGTATCTACCTCGTAAATCCAAAAGCACCATGCTTTATCAGAGATGATGAGGAAAATTACACATATTTGATTCTGCCTGTAAATATCAACCAGAATCAGGCAAGATAGGGAGTAAATGAAAATGGAAGAAATTAAAATCAGAGATGAATTTATAAAACTGGGGCAGTTACTGAAACTTGCAGATATGGTTCAGGACGGGGTTGAAGCGAAATATGTGATCACCGACGGACTGGTTAAAGTTAATGGAGAAGTGGATGAACGTCGCGGACGAAAAGTTTATGAAGGCGATGTTGTTTCTTATGATGGAAAAGAAATCAAAGTGATCAGGTGAGTAAATGTATATTGAATCCGTTCAGTTAAAAAATTTCAGAAATTATGATTCTCTGGAACTTGATCTGGCACAGGGGACGAATATATTTTACGGAAATAATGCCCAGGGAAAGACAAATATCCTGGAAGCGCTTTATTTATGTGGAACGACTAAGTCACACAAGGGAAGCAAAGATAAAGATATGATCCGGTTTGGAGAGGATGAATCTCATATCCGTATGATGGTGAAAAGAGATGAACTTTCTTACAAAATTGACATGCACCTCAGAAAGAATAAGGCGAAAGGTGTAGCTATTAACGGGCTGCCAATCAGAAAAGCCGGTGAGTTGTTTGGCGTGGTCAATCTTGTGTTCTTTTCTCCCGAGGATCTGAATATTATAAAAAATGGTCCCGGAGAAAGAAGAAGATTTATTGATCTTGAATTATGTCAGCTGGACAAAATATACATTACGGATCTGGCTTCATACAATCACATTGTAAATCAGAGAAATAAATTGCTGAAAGATATTTATATTCAGCCTTCGCTAAAAGATACTCTTGATATCTGGGATATGCAGATGGCAGAGTATGGGCGTAGACTTATTAATAAGCGAAGTGATTTTATTGCGGAATTAAATGAGACTGTAAGAAAAACACATCATAATCTTACGGGTGGTCTGGAAGAACTGGAAGTTATTTATGAGCCAAGCTGTACCTCAGAAGAACTGGAAAAAAGTGTACAGTTAAACAGGGAAAAAGATATGCGGATGAAGCTGACATCTGTCGGTCCGCACAGGGACGATCTGTGTGTGATGGCAAATGGAATCGATATTCGAAGATACGGTTCACAGGGCCAGCAGAGAACCGCGGCGCTTTCACTTAAATTATCGGAAATTTATATGGTGAAAAGAAAAATAAAGGATACGCCGATTCTGCTTCTGGATGATGTTCTGTCTGAACTGGACCGCAGCAGACAGAACTATCTTCTGGACAGTATCAGAGATATTCAGACGTTGATCACATGTACAGGTCTTGATGATTTTATCAGTCATCAGTTTCAGATAAATAAGGTATTTCAGGTAGTGCAGGGAAATGTATTGCAACCTGAACAATGACGGTTAACAATCTTTTGACAAGGGTATAGGCTTATGATACACTGAACGTAATTATGGAAAGTTGGTGAATGCATTGGACAAAGAAGAATTTCGGATAAAGCTGGAAGAGATTAATAAGCTGGTTCAGGACAAAGATTATAAAGGCGCCATGAACATTGTAGACAGCATAGACTGGAGACGTGTCAAGAACGTCCGTACTTTATGCGTTGTCGGTGAGATTTATGCCGCAAATGGAAGATTTGAAGATAGTAAGGAGATTTTTCTTCTTGCATATCATAAAGCATCTATTGGAAAAAATATTCTTTATCGCTTAATTGAGATTTCACTTAGAATGGATGACATTAATGAAGCGGAAGAATTTTTTGAAGAATATAAACAGGTAGCATCTAATGATAGTACACAGTATATTCTTCGGTATAAAATTGCGAGAGCGAAGAATTCTTCCTTGAATGAACAGATTAGAATTCTGGAAGAATATAAAGAGCAGGAATTTACTGAGAAATGGTCATATGAACTGGCTGCATTATATTATAAAGCAGGAGAAAAGCAGAAGAGTCTGGATTTATGTAATGAGATTATTCTGTGGTTCAGCGAAGGCAAATATGTCATGAAAGCTTATGATCTTAAAATGAGAATGGGTGAGCTGACAGGTGCAGAGAAAGCTAAGTTTGAGAAACAGTTTGTTCCGAAACTTCTTACGCCAGAGCAGGCGAAGGAACTGAAAAAGGCAGAAAAAGAAGCAGAGTCAGAGAAAGATGCTTCAGAAGAGGAAGAACAGAAAGTAGCTTCAGACAGTGAAGTGGCATATGTAAGTGAGGATACTGAAGAGAAAGAACCGGAAACACCTGAAGAATCAGAGACAGAGATTCGTGTCAATATGGAGGGTATCCAGGAGAAAATTTCCAAAGGTATCAGAGATATTTTTGGTGGTAAGACTCAGGAAGAAAAAGAAGAGTTTACAGAAGAATCTGATGATATGATCAATGAAGCCGGAATTACAAAGGAGAATGAGATTCCGGAAGAGATCATAAAGAGTGACGCATCACAGGAAGAACCGGAAAATGTTCCGCAGCTGGAAGCAGAACCTGAGAAACCGGGGGAAGCTCCGGTAGCTGTTCCTGTCGAGAGTGTACAGGAAGAGAAAAAAGAGCCGGATTTTTCTGCAACAATTAAGATGCCGGAATTAAATATACCTGCTTCCATGAAGAATATGGAACTTAGTAAAGCTCCGAAAGTGGAAGATGTCGCTGAGACGAAGTTATCCATGGACTCTTTTAAAACATCAGGAACAGAATTTAATCTGGAAGATACGATTCTTGCTGCTGCCAGCGCTCAGGGAATTGAAATTCCGAAGGAAGAAACTCAGCCGGAAGTAAAAGAGCCGGAAAAAATTTCAGAAACAGAACCTGAGGTAACGACAAAAACACAGAAGATTGCAGATGAATTAGAAGAACCGGATTTTCTCAGTGGAAATCTGGAAGATACAGACACTGAGGATGTTAAAGCAGAGCCGGCAGAGGCTATAATGGATGAGGAAAAAACAGAAGAACCTGTAGCTGCTCCAAAAGAGTTTACTGAAGATGACGAAGATGAGGTTACGGAAGAGGACCTCAGAAGAGCAGAAGAGGAATTTCTGTATGGACCGGCAGGTAATTCGGATGTTAATCTGGAAGATATAGATGATACAGAACCGGAACAGTTAGTTGATGTGGCGAAAGAGGAAGAAGAACAGCCAGAACCTCTGACTGAAGAAGAGGAACTGGAACGTTTTATAGAATCTATTCAGCCGAAAGATGAAACCGATCCTAGAGACATTGTACCAAGAGAAAAAGAACTGACGGATGATGAGAAACAGTTATTTACATATTTTGTAAAGATTCCGGGAATGAAAGAACAGTTGGTTGATACGTTATGTGATGTTCAGATGGCGGCAGCAGATAAGACTTCCAAAACTGGAAATATTATTGTCATGGGTGGCAAGGAATGTGGAAAGACGAGACTGATCTCCGGGCTGATTCCGGCAATCTGTAAAGAGTTAAATCTGGAAGCATCCAAAGTAGCTTACGTTTTCGCAGACCAGATCAATGGAAAAAATATTTATAAGATTTTCTCCAAGCTGGCCGGTGGTTTCCTTGTAATAGAGAATGCAAATCAGCTTACACAGGAAACTGTTGAGATGCTTGATAAAGCTATGGAAGTAAATACGGATGGTCTGACTATAATTGTTGAGGATGAAAAGATTGGCATGCGTAAACTGATTGCAAAATATCCGAAATTTGCAAAGAAATTTACATCTATGATCAATATTCCGGTATTTACCAATGATGAGCTCGTTAATTTTGCAAGGGTTTATACAAAGGAAAATGGTTATACCATTGACCAGATGGGGATGCTTGCACTGTACAATCTGATTGGAATCAATCAGAAAGAGGATTCGCCGATGAATATTGGCGCGGTGAAAGAACTTATAGATTCTGCGATTGCGAAATCTCAGGGAGGAATCCGTAAATTTAAACGAAATGTATCCAAGAAACGTATAGACAGAGACGGTTATATCGTTCTGTATGAAAAAGATTTCAGTAAATAATGCAAGAAAAAGGAGTAAAGACTATGCCCAGACCGTATCTAGGAGATCCAAAGTATACCATAGAAGTGCTTCAGAAGTATAATTTTGCATTCCAGAAAAGGTTTGGTCAGAACTTTCTGATCGATACTCATGTTCTGGATAAGATCATAGATTCAGCGCAGATTACAAAGGACGATTTCGTATTGGAAATTGGTCCGGGAATCGGAACAATGACGCAGTACCTGGCTGAAGCAGCCAGGGAAGTTGCGGCAGTCGAGATTGATACGACACTGATTCCGATTTTGAAGGACACATTAAAAAACTGGGATAATGTAACAGTGATCAATAATGATATCCTTAAAGTGGATATCCGGAAGCTTGCATTTGAGAAGAACCAGGGACGTCCGATCAAGGTGGTTGCGAATTTACCGTATTATATTACTACCCCTATCATTATGGGATTATTTGAGAATCAGGTTCCGATTGATTCAATCACGATCATGGTACAGAAAGAGGTTGCGGACAGAATGCAGGTAGGACCCGGAACAAAAGACTATGGAGCTCTTTCACTGGCAGTACAGTATTATGCGAAACCTCAGATCGTTGCAAATGTACCGCCGAATTGTTTCATGCCAAGACCGAAGGTTGGAAGTGCTGTGATCAGACTGGAAAGATATGCGAAACCGCCGGTTGAGGTGAACGATGAGAAGCTGATGTTCCGAATTATCCGGGCATCCTTTAATCAGAGAAGAAAGACACTGGTGAATGGTCTGAAGAATTCACCAGAGATTCCTTTTTCAAAAGAGCAGATAGAGGAGGCTCTGGGAATGTGTGGACTTTCTTTGAATATCAGAGGAGAAGCACTGACACTTGAGCAGTTTGCACAGATTGCAAATGCTTTCAGCAGTTTATAAAAATATGAATATAAAAAGCATCCGGTGGCTAGTCGGATGCTTTTTATATTACGTTCAAATTTATTTTTTAAAAGGAAGGAGAGTTAATTGTCCTTTTCGGGCAATCAACATATGAAAAAGAAATTTTATAAAAATAATGTTGGCTTTATTATTTTTATGGTCTTAGTATATCTTGGAATTATGATAGAATCATGTTTAAGATGTGAAAAAATTTTGAACAAATGTCAAATGATTTATGAAGGTAGTATGTGAAGTGATATTTACTTTACAGAGGGAAAAGTAAGTGTGTTATAATGTGCCGGTAAAAAGGAAAAATAAGAAACATCAGATAATATGAACAGTTATCGGGGTGTTAATGATTTGGCTTTTCGACTTGTAACTGTGAAGGTACTGAACAGTTACAAAGGTTGAATGATTGATGCCCCAGGTTGTTATTGGTTATGGAGGTAATTTAGATTATGAGAATAAAAAAACTGGGAACACTTATTGTTGCAGGAGTGATCATGTGCACGACACCGGCAATACCTGTAATGGCATCAGATGCAGTTGAATCAGTACAGGAGATTATCTCAGATAATGAAATAGATTCTCTCGTTTCTGATCCGGATAAAGTTGTGGATATCATTATGTATGTAAAAGATGCTGTGGCGGATCAGGATATTTCGGATGACCAGATCAAAGAGGTAATCCAGACAGCAGAAAATACTGTTGGAGTAAGTCTTACTGATGAGGAAGAGAATAAAATCGTCACGATCGTTAAGCAGGTCAAGAATTCAGATATTAACGAGGAGCAGCTGAGAAGTACTGTGACAAAGGTTTATGATAAGCTTGAAGAAATGGGAATCGGCAAAGAGGAAGTAAAAGGAATTCTGCATAAATTATTTGATTTTGCAAAGAGTCTCTTTAATTAAAAGAATATGAATTAAAAGGATATGACTGCTGCCGGACTTTCAGAGAAAAGATATCCGCCTGATACGGACATATGAACGTGATGAAGATATACAACATGTACAAGTGCAAGGAATTGCAAAAATAAAATATATGTGGTAATTTCCTAAAAAAAAGTATAAAAAATAGAATTAATTGTGCAAATGAACGAAAGTTAACGGCAAGTTCATATTTTATTCATAAATAATTGCTATTATATAGACAGTTCGAAAGAACCTACGAAAGACGTTGTAATGTGTTATCATTACACATAAATTTTTTTCATAATAATAGCCCCGGTAAACCACTGCCGGGGCACTCCTCGTTTTATAGAGGATTTTTTTTCCCATATTTCTGGATTTCGTTATTGAGTTCTTCCATGCGGGCATCCAGCTCGGCTACATATCTGGCACATTCTCTTAATTCCTTTGTGATGTAGTCTGGTCCGTCTCCCTCAAATTTGTAATGCATTTTGTGCTCCAGAGTTGCCCAGAAATCCTGTGCTACTGTACGAATCTGTATCTCTACTTTGGTATCAATGATACTGTCGGAAAGAAAGACAGGTGTGGTAACCAGCATATGGTAACTTCGGTAACCACTCTTCTTTGGGTTTTTCATATAGTCGCGTCTTGCGAGAATTGTCAGATCATTCTGTTTGGAAATCATATCTGCAATCAGATAAATGTCAGAAGTGAAGGAACAGCTGATTCGGATTCCTGCAATATCGTTAACATATCGAACCATATTTTCAATACTGGATTCATATCCATGTCGTTTCAATTTCTTTACAATGCTCTCCGGAGTTTTGATCCTGGATTTTACATGTTCGATAGGATTATATTTATGGCGGTGTTGAAACTCACCATTTAAAATATTAATCTTTGTTTCGATCTGCTTGAGAGCAGACTGATAAACGAAAATAACAGTTTCCCAGTCATTTAGCTCTTTAAAGTCCCTCAATGGGACAGAATCATAATTCATATACGAAAGTCCTTTCTATGCTCAATTATATTTTTCTATGCGATACCTTTGAAGTCATTGCTGTATTTATTTTCTGCTTTTTTTGTATTTCAGAGGTAAGTGAATTAAAAAAAATAGATTAAAAAATTAACTTCCTGACAAATTGTAAAATACTGTCAGTCAATAATAACACTATTATACCATATAAATTTTTAGTTGTGTAAATATCTGCCCGGAAATTCGGATTTCCATTCTTAAAGTGATTGTGCTATAATGTTTGCAAAAAGTTGGTTTTTAACTTGCCAGAAACCAGAGCTTTTTTTTCAAATACGCTCTAAGGAAACAGCAACGCATTATATAACAAATCCAGGTAAAGGAGAACAAATAATGGCTGAATCAATGAAAGATTACGAAACAGAACTGGAAGCTTCTTTTAAGAAAATTGAAGAAGGAGATATTCTTACAGGAACTGTGATCAGTGTAGATGAAAAAGAGGTTGTAATTGACCTTAAATATTATGCAGAGGGAATCATTCCGGCAGAAGATTACAGCAGAGAACCGGGATTTTCATTAAAAGAAGAAGTTCACGTGGGAGATGAAGTTTCTGCAACGGTTGTAAGAAAAGATGATGGAAACGGAAATATTCTTCTTTCCAGAGTGGAGGCAGCAGATGTGGAGGCATGGGATAAACTGAAAGAGTTAAAGGATTCCAAGGAAGTTATCGATGTAGTAGTAAAGGGAATCGTAAACGGCGGTGTGATCGCATATGTAGAAGGCGTGCGTGGATTTATTCCCGCATCAAAGCTTGCGTTAAACTATGTAGAGGATACAAATGAATATCTGAATAAACCAATTCAGGTTCAGGTTTTTGATATTGATAAAGAAAAAGGCAGATTAATTCTTTCTGCAAAGGAAATATTAAGAGAGAAAGCAGAAGAAGAGAGAAAAACAAAAATCTCCAATGTACAGGTAGGTCTTGTAACGGAAGGTGTGGTTGAGAGTCTGCAGCCTTATGGCGCTTTCGTAGACATTGGAAATGGTTTATCAGGACTTGTACACATTTCTCAGATCTGTGAGAAAAGAATCAAGAAACCATCTGAAGTTCTGACAGTCGGAGACAAAGTAAAAGTCAAAGTAACTGCTGTTAAAGATGGAAAATTAAGTCTGAGTATCAAAGAAGCTACGGATATGATGGCTAAGGAAATCGAAGAAGAGGTGATCGAACTTCCGGATTCCAAGGAAGAAGCATCCACTTCTCTTGCGTCTCTTTTTGCAAACATTAAGTTAAACTAAATTGCAACGGGCCAGTATCTTCACAGTTAGTGGACGGCTGAATCGTTACACTAAAATTTATAATTGAGGTTAAAATCTGTATGAGAAATCAGGAAAAAATATTTGTAATAGGTCATAAGAATCCCGATACGGATTCTATCTGTTCAGCAATCGCCTATGCGGACATCAAAAACAGGACTTCTCAGAAAGTAAAATATATTCCGAAACGTGCAGGACAGATTAATGATGAAACAGAATATGTATTAAACCGTTTTGGAATGCAGCCACCGGGATATCTGTCTAATATCGGAACTCAGGTAAAGGATATGGATATCCGTATGAGTCCGGATGCAGACAAGGGTATGTCCCTGAAGAATGCATGGGATCTGATGATGGAGAAGAGTATCGTATCTCTCCCGATCAGAGATAAGGACGGGCAGCTGGAAGGTCTGATCACTATCGGCGATATCGCCAAGACTTATATGGATACAACGGATAGCTATCTGTTATCCAGAGCAAGAACACAGTACAGAAGAATTGCCGAAACAATTGCAGGTACTGTGATAGAGGGAAATGAGCATGGATATTTTACAAAGGGAAAAGTTCTGGTAGGAACAGCAAATCCGGAAATGCTCAAAGCTTATATTGAAGAAGATGACTTGATCATCATGGGAGACAGAGAAGAGGATCATCTTCAGGCAATTGCACAGAACGTAAGCTGTATTATCGTTGGAATGGGAATTGAAGTCAGTGAGAAAGTAATTAAACTTGCTCATGAAAAAGAAATCGCGATCATTATGTCTCCGTACGATACATTTACAATTGCGAGACTGATCAACCAGAGTATTCCGGTAAGATATATCATGAAAACAGATAATCTGGTTACATTTAACACAGAAGATTTCACCGATGATATTCAGAATGAGATGATCAAACACCGTCATCGTGCATTCCCTGTAATCAATAAAAAGGGAAAATGTATCGGAACGATTTCCCGAAGAAACTTCCTGGATATGCACAAGAAGAAAGTTGCACTTGTGGATCATAATGAGAAAGACCAGGCGGTAGATAATATTGATAAGGCAGAGATTGTAGAGATCATTGACCATCATAAACTTGGTTCTTTAGAGACAATGGCACCAATCTCTTTCAGAAATCAGCCGGTTGGATGTACGGCAACGATTCTGTATGAAATGTATGGCGAACAGAAGCTTGAAATTTCACCGACCATCGCCGGACTTCTCTGCGCTGCGATTATTTCAGATACTTTGATGTTCCGTTCACCGACCTGCACTTTATCAGATAAAATGGCAGCAGGTGCGCTGGCATTAATCGCAGGAATCGATATTGAAAAATTTGCCAGAGAAATGTTTAAGGCAGGAAGTAACCTCAAAGATAAATCTCCGGAAGAGATTTTCTATCAGGATTACAAGAAGTTTATCGCAGAAGACGAGATAAACTTTGGTGTTGGACAGATCAGTTCTATGGACAGCGACGAGCTGGTAGAAATAAAAGAACGACTGGTTCCGTTTATGGTCAGCGAGTGTGGTCGCCATGGAGTTACCCGCGTATTCTTTATGCTTACTAATATTATTGAGGAGTCTACTGAACTTCTTTATTATGGTGAGGGCAGTGAAGAAATGGCGCGTATTGCATTCCATATGGAACCGAAGGATGGTGTCTTTGACCTGAAAGGTGTAGTTTCACGTAAGAAACAGCTGATTCCGGCACTTATGGAAGCTGCACAGGCGGGACAGAATGACTACAGCTGATAAGTGGTGAATTATCGTGCGTTAACAATAAAACAGTTAAGGAATATAGAATGGCAAAAGAGACTTGGAAAGCAGGAAATATGCTTTATCCTCTTCCGGCAGTTATGGTAAGTGTTTCTGACGGAGAGGGTAATGATAATATTATTACAGTTGCATGGGCAGGGACTGTGTGTACCAATCCGCCCATGGTATCCATTTCCGTAAGACCATCCCGTTTTTCTTATGATATGATCAGAAAAACAGGGGAATTTGTAATAAACCTGACAACGGAGAAGCTGGCATATGCTACAGATTATTGTGGTGTACGTTCCGGCCGGGATGTTGATAAGTTTAAGGAAATGAGGCTTACAAAGGAAAAGGCAGAATTTATTAAAGCACCGATGATCGCCGAATCTCCGGTAAGTATTGAGTGCAGAGTGAAACAGGTTCTGGAGTTAGGCTCTCATCATATGTTTCTGGCAGATGTACTTGCAGTCCATGCAGATCCGGAATATATGGATGAGAAGAAGAAATTCCATCTCAATGATGCGAAGCCGCTGGTATATTCCCATGGTGAATATCTGGGAATCGGAAAGAAACTGGGAACCTTTGGTTACAGCGTAAAAAAGAAGAAAAAATTTTCCGGTAAAAAACGATAAAAGTATGGTAAAATGAAAGGACATAAACATGAATAATGTGACATTAATAGGAATGCCCGGCTCAGGGAAAAGTACAATAGGAGTTATTCTTGCAAAAGCTTTGAGATATGAGTTTCTGGACTCTGATCTTCTGATTCAGAAAGAGGAGAAAAGAAAACTTTCTGAAATCATAGCGCAGGACGGGCCGGAACGTTTTATGGAAATAGAGAATCGTGTTAATGCGGCTATTCATGTGACAGATACAGTGATTGCGCCTGGCGGAAGTGTTATTTACTGCGAGGAAGCAATGGAGCATCTGAAATCCATAGGTAAAGTTATTTATCTTAAATTATCTCTGGAAGCTTTATCCAAAAGACTTGGAGATCTTAAGGGACGTGGAGTTCTGCTCAAGGATGGACAAAGCCTGAAAGACTTATACGAAGAACGAGTACCTTTATACGAAAAATATGCAGATATTACCATTGATGAGGATGGGAAAGATTTGGATGAAAGTCTCAGAACAATTCTGGAGATAATACATATCAAAGAGCAGGGAAAGTGATTATTACAGGTCCTGAAGCGGATAGTGGTAAATAATTTTTGTTTACAAATGACAAATATATGTTATAATATACAACTGACTTTAAAATAAGATGATCGTTTAGTATAAACATATATTCATTTGAAATAAAATGTACGTTGTTATAAAACCCGCAAAAAAGCTGTTTTTGTATGGAGTAAGATGTACTTAATTCTGCTCGTGGAGTGAAAATAATTATAGAGGTGTGATATGGAACAGTATGTTATTAAAGGAGGCAACCCTTTAGTCGGTGAGGTTGAGATTGCCGGTGCCAAGAATGCGGCACTTGCTATTCTTGCAGCGGCCATAATGACTGATGAGACGATTCTTATAGAGAATCTGCCGGATGTAAGGGATATCAATGTATTGCTTGAAGCAATCGCTGGTATTGGAGCACAGGTAGACCGTATTGATAAATCTACTGTAAAGATTAACGGATCTACAATTGGAGATGTAAGTGTTGATTATGAATATATCAAGAAGATCAGAGCTTCCTACTATCTGCTGGGAGCACTTCTTGGTAAGTACAAACATGCAGAAGTACCGCTTCCGGGCGGATGCAATATCGGAAGCCGTCCGATAGATCAGCATCTGAAGGGATTCAGAGCACTTGGTGCTGAGGTTGATATCATGCATGGCGCGATCGTTGCAAAAGCAGATGAACTTCATGGAAGCCATATTTTCCTTGATGTTGTTTCTGTTGGTGCAACAATCAATATTATGATGGCAGCATCACTGGCTCCGGGACGTACTATCCTGGAAAACGCAGCCAGAGAGCCGCATGTAGTAGATGTTGCAAACTTCTTAAACAGCATGGGAGCTAATATTAAGGGTGCAGGAACTGATGTTATCCGTATTAAAGGTGTAGAGAAACTTCACCGTACAGAATATTCTATTATTCCGGATCAGATTGAAGCTGGTACATTTATGTTTGCGGCAGCAGCAACTGGCGGAGATATTACAGTTAAGAATGTAATCCCGAAACACTTAGAGGCAACTACTGCTAAGCTTGAGGAAATCGGATGCGAAGTTGAAGAATTTGATGATGCAGTTCGTGTACGTTCTACAGGCAGACTTCATCGTACTCATGTAAAGACTCTCCCATACCCGGGATATCCGACAGATATGCAGCCACAGATCGCTGTAACACTGGCGCTTGCAGAAGGCACCAGTATTGTAACAGAGAGCATTTTTGAGAACAGATTTAAATATGCGGATGAACTTTCCCGTATGGGAGCTAATATCAAGGTTGAAGGTAATTCAGCAATTATTGATGGAGTGAAGAAGCTTACAGGTGCAAGAGTAAGTGCTCCTGATCTTCGTGCCGGTGCAGCTCTTGTAATTGCAGGTCTTGCAGCAGATGGAATCACTATTGTTGATGATATCGTTTATATCCAGAGAGGATATGAGAATTTCGAAGAGAAGCTCAGATCCCTTGGCGCTGAGATCGAGAGAGTATCCAGTGAGAAAGAAATCCAGAAATTCCGTTTAAGAGTGGGATGATAAAAAATACCAAAAAAATAGCTTGACAATTATCGATGTTAAGTATATTGTATGGTGTGCAGCAATATTAATGAAAGTTAATAATTAGTAATAGCCTTTTATTCAGAGTGGTGGAGATACAAAGGATCTGCGAAGCCACGGCAACCCCTTTAGTGGAGGAAGGTGCCAACCTGAGCGAGTGATCGAACAATAAGAGGATTGTTGAGATAATCAGACAGTCCGATTACTTCGGGCTGTTTCTTTTTGTTAACACATAGAAAAAAGGAGAATACAATGGAGAAAATTTTATTTACTTCTGAATCTGTAACTGAAGGCCATCCGGATAAAATGTGCGATGCCATTTCCGATGCCATTCTTGATGCAATCATGGAACAGGATCCAATGGGACGTGTTGCATGCGAAACAGCTACAACAACAGGTCTTGTACTGGTAATGGGGGAAATCACAACAACTGCAAATATCGATATTCAGCAGATCGTAAGAGATACTGTTCGTGAGATTGGATATGACCGTGGTAAATATGGTTTCGACGCAGATACATGTGCAGTTATCACAGCTCTGGATAAACAGTCTGTAGATATCGCTCTTGGTGTAGATAAAGCACTGGAAGCTAAGATGGGTGAAGAGGAGATTAACGCTATCGGAGCCGGAGACCAGGGTATCCAGTTTGGTTACGCATCAAACGAAACAGAAGAATATATGCCATATGCAATCAACATGGCACATAAACTTGCACGTCAGCTGACAAAAGTTCGTAAAGACGGTACATTAACTTACTTAAGACCAGATGGAAAAACTCAGGTTACAGTTGAATATGATGAAGCTGGAAAACCTTTCCGTATCGATACTGTTGTATGCTCTACACAGCATGATCCGGATGTAACTCAGGAGCAGATTCATGAAGATATCAAGAAATATGTATTTGATGAGATTATCCCGGCAGATATGGTAGATGAGAATACACAGTACTTTATCAACCCGACAGGACGTTTCGTAATAGGCGGACCTCACGGTGACAGTGGACTTACAGGACGTAAGATCATTGTTGATACTTATGGTGGAGCTGGTCGTCACGGCGGCGGAGCTTTCTCCGGAAAAGACTGTACAAAGGTTGACCGTTCTGCAGCATATGCTGCACGTTATGTTGCAAAGAATATCGTTGCAGCAGGTCTTGCAGATAAATGTGAGATTCAGCTTTCCTATGCAATCGGTGTTGCTCATCCGACATCTATCCACGTAGAAACATTTGGAACAGGCAAACTTTCTGATACAAAACTGGTTGAGATTATTCGTGAGAACTTTGACCTTCGTCCGGCTGGAATCATTAAGATGCTTGACCTGAGAAGACCGATTTACAAACAGACAGCTGCTTACGGACACTTTGGTCGTACAGATGTAGATCTTCCATGGGAACATCTTGACAAAATTGATGACCTTAAGAAATATCTTGCATAATTGATAGCAGGGAAGATATTGCAGCAACTGTGAAAATACAGTTGTGAGAAAATTGAAATACAAAAAAGAGGAAACAGGAATTATCTGGAAATATCTGACAGATGATTCCTGTTCTTTTTATAGAAAATTTAGATATGGCAAAGAGACTTTATGATATAATATTTTTAAGCTGTCCGGATTGGATAAGGTTGCTGTTTTGTGCCTTGTAATGGAAATGGGAAACTTGTTTGATCCGGTTAAATAAAAAAGATAAAGGATGATTCAAATGAAGTTAAAGACAAGGATCATAGTGGGGTTCAGCATGAGCATTCTGGTTCCGCTGCTTTTATTTTCAGCAACTTTATATGGATTAAGCCATACGAAATTTGCGCAGCAGGCAAAGAATTCTTCAGAGGTTGTGTATGATATTTCTGTTGGAGAATCAGCCAACAGCCAGACTCAGGTAAGATTGATAGCCAAAGATGTATTATTTACGGCGACGGTAATTCTGGTTTTTACATCTTTGTCGATAGGGTTGTGGATATACAGAAGCATTGCAACACCACTGGTAAAATTAAAGAAAGCGACTCAGAATATCAAAGAGGGAAATCTGGACTTCGTTCTGGAAGTAGAGGGAGATGACGAATTCTCAGAGCTTTGCAGAGATTTTGAAGAGATGAGAAAACGGCTGAAAGAGTCGGCAGAAGAGAAAGTTCTTTTGGATAAAGAGAACAAGGAACTGATCAGTAATATTTCCCACGATCTTAAAACACCTATCACCGCAGTGAAAGGATATGTAGAAGGCATTATGGATGGGGTGGCAGACACTCCGGAGAAAATGGATCGTTATGTAAAGACCATCTATAACAAAACGAATGAGATGGATCATCTGATTAACGAGCTGACCTTTTATTCCAAGATTGATACAAACAGAATTCCATATACATTCAGTAAACTGAATGTAGAGGATTATTTCAGCGACTGTGCGGAAGAAACGGGACTGGAACTGGAAACAAGAGGAATAGAACTGGTATATGCGAATTATGTGGAGAGTGGCGTACAGGTAATCGCAGATGGTGAACAGATCCGTCGTGTAATCCATAACATTATCAGTAATGCCATCAAATATATGGATAAACCGAAGGGAATCATTCAGATTCGTGTTAAAGACGTAGGTGATTTCATACAGGTTGAGATAGAGGATAATGGAAAAGGAATAGCTGCAAAAGATCTTCCATCTATTTTTGACCGTTTTTACAGAACGGATGTGTCGAGAAATTCTTCCAAGGGTGGAAGTGGAATCGGACTTTCCATTGTAAAGAAAATTCTTGAGGATCATGGTGGAAAGGTCTGGGCTACAAGCAGACTTGGAATCGGCACGATTATGTATTTTGTACTTAGAAAGTATCAGGAGGTACCAATGAAATGAGCAGGATTTTAATCATAGAAGATGAAGAAGCAATCGCAGATCTGGAGAAAGACTATCTGGAACTGTCCGGATTTGAGGTTGAGATTTGTAACAGAGGAGATATAGGGCTGACTAAGGCACTGAATGAGGAATTTGATCTGATCATTCTGGATCTGATGTTGCCGGAAGTGGATGGCTTTGATATCTGCAGACAGGTGCGTCAGGAGAAAAATACACCAATTATTATGGTGTCTGCAAAGAAAGATGATATAGATAAGATCAGAGGTCTGGGGCTTGGCGCAGATGACTATATGACAAAACCATTTAGCCCGAGTGAGCTGGTAGCCAGAGTCAAGGCACATATGGACAGATATAATCGTCTGATCGGATCAAATGTGAGAAAGAATGATATTGTGGAGATTCGAGGCATTAAGATTGACAAGACTGCACGCCGTGTATGGGTGAACGGAGAGGAGACAACCTTTACATCCAAAGAGTATGATCTTCTTACATTCCTTGCAGAGAATCCTAACAGAGTATTTACTAAAGAAGAACTGTTCAGAGAAATCTGGGATATGGAATCAGTGGGAGACATTGCAACAGTTACTGTTCACATTAAAAAAATTCGTGAAAAAATCGAATTTAATACGGCCAAACCGCAGTATATTGAGACAATCTGGGGGGTAGGTTACAGATTTAAAGTATAAAAAAGGAAGAAAATGGAAAGATTATATAAAAAATTAAAAAGTTATGGGCAGTCGGATTATTATCCATTTCACATGCCGGGACATAAGCGAAATAAGGCATCTTCAGCAGGAGAGTTTCCTTTTGAGAGAGACATTACGGAGATTTCCGGATTTGATAATCTTCATCATGCAGAAGGAATCCTGAAGGAAGCACAGGAATATGCAGCTAAGATTTATGGGACAAAGAAATGTTTTTTTAGTGTAAATGGAAGCACAGCTGCACTTCTGGCAGCAGTCAGTGCAAGCGTAAGTAAAGGTGGCAGGATACTTGTGGCAAGAAACTGTCATAAAGCAGTTTATCATGCATTGTACTTAAGAGAATTACAGCCTGTCTATATTTATCCACACGAAGATCACCGGCTGGGGATAAACGGAGGGATTTCTGCCGAGCGTGTGGAAAGATATCTGGAAGAAAATCCGGATGTACAGGCATTTCTGCTGACATCTCCTACATATGACGGAATTGTGTCTGATATAAAGGCGATTGCAGAAATGGTGCATAGACATGGGATTCCACTGATTGTGGATGAAGCACATGGTGCACATTTTCATTTTTCGGATTATTTTCCGGTTTCGGCGGCAGATCTGGGAGCAGATATCGTCATTCAGAGTTTTCACAAAACGCTTCCATCTATGACACAGACAGCGGTGATTCATATATGCAGTGACATGGCAGATGTGGAGAAAATCAGAAGATTTATGGGCATTTATCAGACCAGCAGTCCTTCTTATATTCTGATGGCAAGCATGGATGCGTGTATGGATAAATTAAAAAAAGATGGGCAGCAGATGTTTCGGGAATTTACCTTTAATCTGGAACAAGCCAGACAGCGACTGTCAAATTGTGAAAAGATAAGGCTGATCGAAGCCTCTATGATTAAGGGAACCGGAATCTATGATTTTGACAGATCGAAGCTTCTCTTTTCAACAGTGGAAACTTCAATTAATGGACATCAGCTTCACGGGATGCTTCGCGACAGATTTCATATTGAGATGGAAATGGAAGCGGAGAAATATGCGCTGGGGATTGCGGCAGTTGGAGATACCAAAGAGGGATTTGAAAGATTATGTGATGCGATTGAACAGATTGATACAGAGACAGAATTCGTAGCTTCAGCAGAGGAATCCCAGGAGACTGTTTCTTATGCGAGAATGAAGCAGCTTATGAGTATTTCCCAGGCAATGGATGCACAGCAGAGAAGATATCCTCTGGAAGAGAGTATTGGAAAGGTCAGTGCAGAGTTTGCTTACCTGTATCCGCCGGGAATCCCGATTATTGTGCCGGGAGAGCAGATAACTGGACAATTCGTACGAAATGTGAGAAGATACATGGAACAGGGACTGGAAGTGCAGGGGCTTAGTGATATATCTGCTGAGACGATCTGCGTGGCGGCCCGAAATGAATCGGGACAGGAAGATGACAGTCCGGCAAAGGAATAAAATAGCAGACATGGGAAAGATATTTTACATTATGGGAAAAAGTGCGTCCGGAAAAGACAGAATTTATTCACTTCTGGCCGCACATAAGGAACTGAATTTAAAGACATTGGTCCTGTATACGACACGCCCTATCAGGGCGGGGGAACAGGATGGGAGGAATTACTACTTTGTAGATGATAAGAAACTGAAAGAATTTCGCAGAAACGGAAATCTGATCGAGGCGAGAGCATATCATACCGTTCACGGAATCTGGACATATTTTACCGCAGATGACGGACAGGTGGACCTGACTGGTTCTGATTACCTTGGTATTGGAACGCTGGAATCTTTTAAGAAAATGCGTAAATATTATGGGGATGATGCGGTCTGTCCTGTTTATATCCAGGTAGAAGATGGTGAAAGACTTAGCCGCGCTCTTAAGAGGGAGCGTGAGCAGGCAAATCCGAAATACGAGGAAATGTGCAGACGGTTTATTGCGGACCAGTCGGATTTCTCAGAGGAGAACATTCTCCGGGCCGGAATATGGAAACGTTTTCAGAATATAGATCTCGACGAATGTGTGAAAGAAATCGTAAATTATATAAAATCTATGCAATAGATCTTCTTTTATGGTATAATATCTTACAAAACGGACTGGTGAGGTGATTCTTATGATGGGATTTAACAACATTATCGGACATGATGAGATTATCGGACATTTAAAAAATGCAATAGATGCGGGAAAAATATCGCATTCTTATATTTTTACCGGCGAACCAGGTTCTGGTAAGAAACTTCTTGCAGGAACTTTTGCGGCTACACTCCAATGTGAAGCCGGCGGTACAGAACCGTGTCAGAAATGTGATTCCTGTAAGAAAGCTATGGGCAAGAATCATCCGGATATTATTATGGTTACACATGAGAAACCGGGAACGATCACAATTGATGAGATCAGGGATCAGGTGATTCATGATGTGGATATCAGGCCATATTACAGTCCCTACAAGATTTATATTATTGCAGATGCAGATCTTATGACACCGCAGGCACAGAATGCTCTTCTTAAAACAATTGAGGAGCCGCCGGAATATGCAGTGATCATGTTATTGACGAATAATATAGGCGGACTGCTTCCAACGATTCAGTCAAGATGTGTTCGTCTTGACCTGAAGGTAGTAGATGATGGTCTTGTGAAGAAATACCTGATGGAACATCTTCATGTTCCTGACTATCAGGCAGAGATTGATGCGTCTTTTGCACAGGGAAGTATCGGAAGAGCAAAGGAAGCCGCCACTTCCCAGGAATTTGCAGAGATGACGCAGAATGCACTGAGAATCCTTAAATATGCAAATACCATGGAAGTTTATGAACTGTCAGATGCGATCAAGAGCCTTTCAGGAGAGAAACAGAACATTAATGATTATCTGGATATTTTCCAGTTCTGGTTCAGAGATGTCCTGATGTTCAAGGCAACACAGGAAGTTGATAATCTGGTATTTAAGCAGGAAATTAATTTTATCAGAGAACAGGCGAAACAGCGTTCCTATGAAAATCTGGAGAAAATCCTGGATTCCATTCAGAAGACAAAGGTACGTCTGAAAGCAAATGTTAATTTTGACCTGGCATTTGAATTACTGTTCCTGACGATCAGGGAGAAATAGAATGACAAAAGTAGTAGGCGTAAGATTTCGTAATGTAGGCAAGATTTATTATTTCAGCCCTAAGGATTACGAGATTAAAACTGGCGATCATGTGATCGTGGAGACTGCCCGTGGAATAGAGTACGGGAAAGTTGTACTTGCACCGAGAGAAGTAGGTGAGGAAGATGTTGTTCATCCTCTCAAAGAAGTACTCCGCGTAGCGACAAAGGAGGACGATGAGCGAGAGGCACAGAACAGAGTCAGAGAGAGAGAAGCGTTTAAAATCTGTCAGAAGAAGATTCGTGAGCATGGTCTGGAGATGAAGCTGATAGATGCGGAATATACATTTGATAACAATAAAGTATTGTTTTATTTTACGGCAGACGGCAGAATTGATTTCCGTCAGCTTGTAAAGGATCTCGCAGCAATTTTCAAAACACGTATTGAACTTCGACAGATCGGTGTTCGTGATGAAACGAAGATTCTTGGTGGAATCGGTATATGTGGAAGATGTTTGTGCTGTCATACTTATCTTTCAGAATTTGCACCGGTATCTATTAAGATGGCGAAAGAGCAGAATCTGTCTCTTAACCAGACAAAGATTTCCGGAGTATGTGGAAGATTAATGTGCTGTCTGAAGAATGAGCAGGAAACATATGAGGAACTGAATAAGAAACTTCCGGGACTGGGCGATTCTGTCACAACTCCGGATGGACTTACAGGAACTGTACACAGTGTGAACGTACTTCGTCAGCGTGTAAAGGTAATCGTTGAGATTAATGACGAGAAAGAGATTCAGGAATTTCCGGTGGATGAACTGAAATTCCGTCCTAGAAAGAAGAAAGTCAAAGTCTCAGACAAAGAATTAAAGGAACTTGGAAATCTGGAAGACAAAAAAGGAGATTCCAAATTAAATGACTGATCAGCTGGTAAAAGATAACGAACGCGTAGATGACCTTCAAAACGGATATTATGTGATTCAGGATCCGGATAAATTCTGTTTTGGAATGGATGCGGTTCTTCTTTCCGGCTTTGCAAAAGTGAAAAAAGGTGAGATTGCTCTGGACATGGGAACAGGAACAGGAATTATTCCGATTCTGCTCAAGGCTAAAACAAGTGGAAAACATTTCACAGGCCTTGAGATTCAGCAGGAATGTGCAGATATGGCCGGACGCAGTGTCATGTATAATCACCTGGAGAACGATGTTGATATCGTGCAGGGAGATATTAAAGAGGCTGCTGAGATTTTTGGGGCGGCCTCTTTTGATGTAGTGACAAGCAATCCACCTTATATGATTGGACAGCACGGACTGAGAAATCCGGATATGCCAAAGGCAATCGCCAGACATGAAGTATTATGTAATCTGGAAGATGTGGTAAGTCAGGCAGCAAAAGTTCTGAAAGAGCGTGGGAGATTTTATATGGTGCACAGACCATTTCGGCTTGCAGAGATTATGAATGTTCTTACAAAATACCGCCTGGAGCCGAAAAGAATGCAGCTGGTGTATCCATACATAGACAGAGAGCCGAATATGGTTCTGATTGAGGCATTAAAAGGCGGAAATTCCAGAGTGACAGTGGAGCCGCCGTTGATCGTATATAAAGAGCCGGGAGTTTATACGGAGAATATCCTGAAGATTTATGATATGATCTGATGAACAGGAATTGTGGAAAAATCATAATTGTTCAGTTGCTTTACAGCTACAAAAAAACATTATCGGCAAAGTAATATGAGAGGAATAAATTATGAGTGGTAAATTGTATTTGTGCGCAACACCCATAGGAAACCTGGAGGATATCACACTCCGGGTACTTCGCACATTAAAAGAAGTGGACCTTATCGCAGCAGAAGATACCAGAAACAGTATCAAACTGCTGAATCATTTTGATATAAAGACACCTATGACCAGCTATCATGAATATAACAAAATCGACAAGGCATATGTACTGATCAACAAAATGCAGGAAGGCCAGAATGTTGCATTGATCACAGATGCAGGCACACCTGGTATTTCTGATCCGGGAGAAGAACTGGCTGCGATGTGTTATGAGGCTGGAATCGAGGTAACATCACTTCCTGGACCTGCTGCCTGTATTACAGCACTGACATTGTCCGGGCTACCAACGAGAAGATTTGCTTTTGAAGCTTTTCTGCCGGCAGATAAGAAAGAACGAAAACAGATTCTGGAAGAACTGAAGAATGAAACGAGAACCATTATTCTCTATGAAGCACCCCACAGACTGGTAAGGACTCTGGAGGAACTGAAAGAAACGTTGGGAAACCGCAGGATGACGCTTTGCAGAGAACTGACAAAGAAACATGAAACTGCTTTTCATTCTACGATTGATGATCTGATTCTGTATTATCAGACGGAGAAACCACTGGGTGAATGTGTTCTGGTAATCGAAGGCAGAAGCAGAAAAGAAATGGAAGAAGAACAGAAAGCTTCCTGGGAAAAAATAACGATAGAAGAACATATGGAACTATACGAAAACAAAGGCCATTCCAGAAAAGAAGCCATGAAACTGGTGGCAAATGACAGAGGTATGACGAAGAGAGATGTTTATCAGTATCTCATTAACAATTCGGATGAATAAGAAGCAAAAACCACAGAAGAATTTATAGGAGAATTCCCGTTAGCGGGGATTCTTTTTATATAATTTGTAGCAAGAAACAGGCTTTTGTGCTATAATAAATTTGTATTATTATGTCCAAATACCAGAATATATTTGAAGACCTGTTTAGTTACTGAGAATGAAGTGAACAGTAACCCAGTTCATGGTTTCTTGTGGAAATTAACCCGCAAGGGTTTTCAGATATATTCTGGTGATAACTATATATAACAGGAGGAAAGAAATGGGCGGAGAAAATACAGAATACGGAGCGGATCAAATCCAGATTCTGGAAGGTTTGGAAGCCGTACGAAAGAGACCAGGTATGTATATCGGAAGTACATCCGGCAGAGGTCTTCATCATCTGGTTTATGAGATCGTAGACAATGCAGTTGACGAAGCACTTGCTGGATTTTGTACGGAGATTCAGGTAGTTATTAATCCGGATAATTCTATCACAGTCGTAGATAACGGACGTGGTATTCCGGTAGGTATCAATCATAAAGCAGGAATTCCTGCTGTCGAAGTAGTATTCACCATTCTTCATGCCGGTGGTAAGTTCGGCGGTGGAGGGTACAAGGTTTCAGGTGGTCTTCATGGAGTAGGTGCATCTGTAGTAAACGCACTTTCTACCTGGCTGGAAGTAAAAATTTACCATGAAGGTAAAATTTATCAGCAACGTTATGAGCGTGGTAAAACAATGTATCCTCTGAAAGTTGTAGGAGATTGTGAGCCGGATAAATCAGGAACGACTGTTGTATTCCTGCCGGATAAAGAAATCTTTGAGGAAACAGTATATGACTACGATATCCTGAAACAGCGTCTGAGAGAGATGGCGTTTTTGACAAAAGGACTGAGAATCTGTCTGAAAGATACCAGAGAAGGAATGGAAAGAGAGAAAGTTTTCCATTACGAAGGTGGTATCCGTGAGTTTGTAAGCTATCTTAACAGAAGTAAAGAGGCACTGTATCCGGAGATTATTTACTGTGAAGGGCAGCAGAACGGTGTATCTGTAGAAGTTGCCATGCAGCACAATGACTCTTATACCGAGAACTGCTATGGATTTGTAAATAACATTAATACACCTGAGGGCGGTACTCATATTGTAGGTTTCAGAAATGCTCTGACTAAAACATTCAATGATTATGCAAGAAAGAATAAATTGCTCAAAGACAGCGAACCGAACTTGAGTGGTGATGACATCCGAGAGGGTCTGACTGCTATTGTCAGTGTCAAGATTGAGAATCCTCAGTTTGAGGGACAGACAAAACAGAAACTTGGAAACAGCGAAGCAAGAGGTGCTGTTGACAGCGTGGTAAGCAGACAGCTTGAAATCTTCCTTGAACAGAATCCGACAGTAGCGAAAGCTACCGTAGAGAAATCTGTCCTTGCACAGAGAGCACGTGAGGCTGCACGTAAGGCTCGTGATCTCACCAGAAGAAAATCAGCACTTGATAATATGTCACTTCCTGGAAAACTTGCTGACTGTTCAGACAAGAATCCGGAGAACTGCGAAATTTACATCGTAGAGGGAGATTCCGCCGGTGGTTCTGCAAAGACAGCCAGAAATCGTGTAACACAGGCGATTCTTCCACTGAGAGGTAAGATCCTGAATGTAGAGAAAGCACGTCTGGACAAGATTTATGCAAATGCTGAAATCAAAGCAATGATCACAGCTTTCGGAACAGGTATCCATGATGACTTTGATATCAGTAAGCTTAGATATCACAAGATCATTATCATGACTGATGCCGATGTCGATGGTGCACATATCGCGACTTTACTGCTGACTTTCCTGTATCGTTTTATGCCGGAACTTATCAAACAGGGTTATGTATACCTTGCTCAGCCACCGTTATATAAGATTGAAAAGAACAAGAAAGTATGGTATGCATACGATGATGATGAGCTGAATCAGATTCTGACAGATATCGGTCGTGACGGAAATAACAAGATTCAGCGATACAAAGGTCTTGGAGAGATGGATGCAGACCAGCTTTGGGAGACAACTATGGATCCGGAGAAGAGAATTCTTCTCAAGGTTACCATGGATGAAGCAGCAACTTCTGAAATCGACCTGACATTTACTACACTGATGGGTGATAAAGTAGAGCCAAGACGTGAATTTATTGAAGAGAATGCAAGATTTGTAAAGAATCTGGATATCTGATAATAGGGAGAATAGATAAATGGAAGATAATATTTTTGACAAAGTCCACGAGGTGGATCTGGAAAAGACCATGAAGGACTCTTACATTGACTATGCAATGAGCGTTATCGCGTCCAGAGCATTGCCGGATGTAAGAGATGGTCTGAAACCGGTTCAGCGTCGTGTATTGTATTCCATGATAGAGTTGAATAATGGTCCTGACAAGCCACATCGTAAATGTGCGCGTATTGTCGGTGATACAATGGGTAAATATCACCCACATGGTGACAGTTCTATTTATGGTGCACTTGTAAATATGGCACAGGAATGGTCTACCAGATATCCGCTGGTAGACGGACATGGAAACTTTGGTTCTGTAGACGGTGACGGGGCAGCAGCCATGCGATACACAGAGGCACGTCTGAGCAAGATTTCCATGGAAATGCTGGCAGATATCAACAAAGATACAGTTGATTTCCAGCCAAACTTCGATGAGACAGAGAGAGAGCCTGTTGTTCTGCCATCCCGTTATCCAAATCTTCTGGTAAACGGAACTTCCGGTATTGCGGTAGGTATGGCAACCAATATTCCGCCTCATAATCTGAGAGAAGTTATAGATGCTGTTGTCAAAATCATTGATAACACGATTGAAGAACAGAGAGAAACCACTATGGAGGAAATCCTGGACATCGTAAAAGGTCCTGATTTCCCAACTGGTGCCACGATTCTTGGCAGAAGAGGAATTGAAGAGGCATACAGGACAGGACGTGGAAAGATCCGCGTACGTGCGGTAACAAATATTGAGACTCTTCCAAACGGAAAATCCAGAATTATCGTTACAGAGCTTCCATACCTCGTAAACAAAGCGCGTCTTATCTCAAAAATTGCAGATCTTGTAAGAGATAAAAAGATTGATGGAATCACAGACCTTAACGACCATTCCAGCCGTGAAGGCATGAGAATCTGTATTGATCTGCGAAAAGATGCAAATGCGAACGTAGTTCTGAATTTACTGTACAAGCATACACAGCTGCAGGATACTTTTGGCGTAAATATGCTTTCTCTTATTCCAAATAACGGAAGTCTTGAACCAAAAGTGTTAAACCTGAAGGAAATGCTGGAATACTATCTGGCTCACCAGGAAGATGTAGTGACCAGAAGAACAAAATATGATCTGAATAAGGCAAGAGAACGTGCTCATATCTTAGAGGGTCTGCTGAAAGCTCTTGACAATATTGATGAAGTAATCCGTATTATCAGAGCTTCTCAGAATGTACAGATCGCAAAACAGGAATTAATGGAGCGTTTCGAGCTGACGGACGTTCAGGCTCAGGCAATCGTAGATATGCGTCTGCGTGCCCTGACAGGTCTGGAAAGAGAGAAACTGGAAGCAGAGTATGCTGACTTAATGGAAAAAATCCGCAAATACGAAGCAATTCTTGCTGACAGAAATCTTCTGCTTCGCGTGATTCGTGAAGAAATTCTCGCAATCGCAGAGAAATATGGAGATGAGAGAAAGACTGCCATTGGATTTGACGTATATGATATCTCTACAGAGGATCTGATTCCAAGAGAGAATACAGTAATCACAATGACTAAACTGGGATATATCAAGAGAATGACAGTAGATAATTTCAGAAGTCAGAACAGAGGTGGAAGAGGAATCAAGGGAATGCAGACTCTTGAAGACGATTACATTGAAGAACTTCTGATGACGACCACACATCATTATCTGATGTTCTTCACAAATACAGGACGAGTATACCGTCTGAAAGCATATGAGATTCCTGAGGCAGGACGTACCGCAAGAGGAACAGCAATCATTAATCTCTTACAGCTTATGCCGGGTGAATTTATCACAGCAGTGATCCCAATCCGTAAGTTTGATGAGGGAAATTATCTGATGATGGCTACAAAGAACGGCCTTGTGAAGAAAACTCCGACTGAGGACTATGCAAATGTCCGTAAGACAGGACTGGCAGCGATTACTCTGCGCGATGATGATGAGTTGATCGAAGTCAAATTAACTGATGATAAGAAAGATATTATTCTTGTTACAAAGAATGGCCAGTGTATCCGCTTCAAAGAGACAGATGTAAGAAGCACCGGAAGGACTTCCATGGGTGTACGAGGCATGAACCTTGATGATGGCGATGAAATTGTCTCCATGCAGCTGAATTCTCAGGGAGACTGTCTGCTTATCGTATCTGCTAATGGTATGGGTAAACGTACTTCTATGGGTGAATTTACCTGCCAGAATCGTGGCGGAAAAGGTGTGAAGTGTTATAAGATTACAGAGAAAACCGGTGATGTAATTGGTGCGAGAGCTGTAAATGAGGATAACGAAGTAATGCTGATCACGACAGAAGGCATTATTATCAGAATTGCATGCTCCGATATTTCCATTCTTGGAAGAATCACCTCAGGTGTAAAACTGATTAATCTTACAGAGGGTGTAACTGTAGCCAGCGTAGCCAAAGTAAGGGATAAAGAAGAGAAAGACCAGAATACACAGCTGGTAGCAGGAGAGGAAATTTCAGAAGCTGTATCAGCTATAACAGAAGAAACTGCTCAGGATGCACAGGGTGAGAACAGAGGAGAAGAGGAATAACCATGAAAAAATGGTATAGATATCTTGTAGCGGGAGTGTTGGTATTACTGACACTCTGCGTGGCAGGATGCGGGGGTGTAAGTCATAAATCACCGGAAAAAGTAACAGAGGAACTGATACAGTCCTATGTTGATGGAAAAGAAAGCAAAGTAAAAGACTGCTATAATCAGAAAGATAATACCGAAGCAGATCTTCAGACAGAAATTACGGCAACGCTCAATTACTTTAAAGCACATAATCCAAAGAAAGTATCTGTTCAGAACTGTGAGATTCTTTCAGAGAATGATAAGTATACATATGTATATATTACATATAATCTGGTTCTGGAGGATGACCAGGAGTATCCATGTGTAGGAACCTATATGGTAGGTAAACAGGATAAAACATATTATATCATGGCTCCATCTCAGATCACAGATGATATGAGAACTCAGGCTGCGACAGAGTATGCCAAATTTATGAAAACAGATTCATATAAGACATATACAAAAGCATACGAGACATTTATCAAGAAGAATCCGGGATATGAAGATAAGATTTCGGAAAAAATAGGATCATAATATATCGAGGACAAAAAATGAAAAGAATATTATTTATGGTATTGAGAAATCTTTTCTTTGTTCCATATGGATGGTTCAAGTTGTGCTGGTATGCGTCACATGTGGACCGCTATACAGAAGAGGAAAGATATAAGCTTCTACAACAGGTAGACCACAGAGCAATACGGGGAGGAAACCTGATCATTGATGCACATGGAGTAGAGAACATACCAAAAAAAAATGGATTTATGTTCTTTCCAAATCATCAGGGATTGTTTGATGTACTTGCAATCATACAAGTATGCCCGGTGCCATTCTCTGTAGTTGCCAAGAAGGAACTTACGGATGTTCCGTTTCTGAAACAGGTATTTGCATGCATGAAAGCTTTTATGATCGATCGTGAGGATGTAAGACAGTCTATGCAGGTGATTCTTCAGGTTATCAAAGAGGTAAAGAAAGGACGCAACTATCTGATCTTTGCAGAGGGAACCAGAAGCAAAGATGGAAATCATCCGCAGGAATTTAAAGGCGGGAGCTTTAAAGCCGCAACAAAATCAAAATGTCCGATCGTGCCGGTCGCATTGATCGATTCTTTTAAAGCATTTGATACAGGCTCTATTAAGAAGCTGACTGTACAGGTGCATTTTCTGGAACCAATATATTATGAAGAATATAAGGATATGAAAACAACAGAAATTGCATCAGAGGTAAAAAGACGTATCGAAGAAACCATAGCCAGATATGCCTAAAATTGCGTATTTATGCTGGAAAATAGTTATGATTCGCTATAGAATCAATGACGAAAAGAAGTTGAAAATAAAAAATATGAAAAAAAGTAAAAAAACCTGTTGACAAAACAGGTTTTTTTACATATAATTACAAATGCGCTTCGGGAAGTTTCAAAGTGCATTCGAATTTAATATTGAACTATTAGTTCGGAGTCTGGAGAAGTACTCAAGAGGCCGAAGAGGTGCCCCTGCTAAGGGTATAGGTCGCTAACGCGGCGCGAGGGTTCAAATCCCTCCTTCTCCGCTTTGTTTTTTTGAAAAAATGCTTTTTTTAAAAAAATAAAAAAGATGTTGACAAACGCTTGAGACTATGATAAAGTAAACAAGCTGTCAACGGGCAGTGAATCGGTTGGAAAAAGATTTGAAAAAAACTTAAAAAAGTTCTTGACAAATCAAAAACAACATGATAAAATAAACAAGCTGTCGCAAGACAGACAACCTTGATAACTAAACAGTGAAACACATACGATTCTCGAAAATTCTTTACATTTTTAAGAACGGTT